>NZ_JAHDTH010000298.1 GCF_018531445.1 Pseudonocardia lacus | reverse complement strand
CCTGACGGGCGCTCCTTGACCCCGCCGCCTACCTCGACGCGCCCAGAACCCGGCGGAGAACCCCCAGAACAAAGATCAACAGCAAGAACAGGGGGTTGACCGGCCCCGCTCCTTCAGGGATGACAGTTCCGACCGTCCCGGTCCCGTCGAGAACGAAGTTGTCGTGATTGTGGACCGGTCCAACCGACAGCAACTTCGTTCTCGACGGTGGGGTCAGTGCTCGTCGGCGCCGGTCAGCTCCAGCTCCAGGCGGTCGGCGACGTCCACGACCAACCGGAACGCCCGGTCGAAGCCGGTCAGCTCGGTGTCGCCGAGCGGGACCGAGTGGCGGTACAGGGCCAGGCCGTTCTCGTCCACCACGCCACCGACCACGCACTCGCCCGCGCGCACCAGCAGCGTGGTCAGGTCGATGTCCTTGGTGTAGCCGACCGGCGAGGTGATCTGCGCCCACGGGTGGTCGTCCTCGCCGGTCACCAGCCGCACGGCCACGATCTGCGAGCGCTCGCCGGTCGTCGGCAGGTTGAACCACAGCTCGGCATCGGCCTGCTTCATGATCTCGTACCGGATCCGCACGAAGGAGTTCAGATCGTCCCAGCTGGCCACCGGCCCACCTTCCGTTTCGCCCGACGCGCGGACGCTACCGCGAACCGGGAAGCGGCGGCGGAAGGGTGAGCACGTTCGAGGACGCGGGCGGGATGGCCGCCCGCACGGCACCGGCCCGAACCGGAGCGACTGTCGGTCCGGCCCGTGCTGCGCACCCGGGATGTGGCCGACCGGATCCCGCGCCGACGCCTGAACCTCCTCGCCGGCTGGCACGGTGGACGGCATGGCGATCATGGAGCCGCCCGCCTCCGCCAGGTGGACCGCGGTGTCGAGCGGGGAGTCCGGGGCCGCGGTGTTCCGCCGCGACGACGGCGCCGTCTACGCCAAGTGCGTCGGCCCGCACGGCGTCGACGACCTGCGCGCCGAGCGCGACCGCGTGCGGTGGCTGTCCGGGACCGGGATCGGCTGCCCGGCGGTCGTCGGCTGGACGTCGTCCGCGTCCGGCGCCTGCCTGGTGACCACGGCCGTCCCCGGCGTCCCGGCGAGCGAACTGCCCTCGGCCGTCCTGCTGCGCGCCTGGCCGGGGCTCATCGGGGCGCTGCGGCGCCTGCACGAGCTACCGGCCGCGGAGTGCCCCTTCGAGCGCAGGCTGCCGCGGATGCTGCGCACCGCCGAGGACGTCGTGCGGCGCGACGCGGTCGACCCGGACTTCCTGACCGACGAGCAGCGGGGTGTCCCACCGCCGGAACTGCTCGCGGGCCTGCTCCGGGAGTCCGACCTCCGGCTCGCCCAGGAGGTCGACGACCTGGTGGTCTGCCACGGCGACGCGTGCCTGCCGAACCTGCTGGTCGACCCCGACACGCTGCGCTGCACCGGCCTGATCGACCTGGGCCGGCTGGGCGTCGCCGACCGGCACGCCGACCTGGCCCTGCTCACCGCGAACGCCCGCGAGAGCTGGACCGGCGACGACGAGCGCCGGGCCGACGAACTCCTGGTCGAGACCTACCGGGCGCGCGTCGACCCCGAGCGGCTGCGCTTCTACCTGCGCCTCGACCCGCTGACCTGGGCCGCCGAGTGGGGCGTGCGCGGTGTGCGCCCGGAGCGGGCGACCGGTCGTCGCCCGCCGGCCCAGAGCGGCGAGTCAACGCCGTCTTCGCAGGGTCCCCGTAGTCCTCGCAGGTGCTGTGCACCCTGCGCCGACCACACCGCCCCTGCGAAGACAGCCG
This sequence comes from Pseudonocardia lacus, assembly GCF_018531445.1. Classification (GTDB taxonomy): domain Bacteria; phylum Actinomycetota; class Actinomycetes; order Mycobacteriales; family Pseudonocardiaceae; genus Pseudonocardia; species Pseudonocardia lacus. The sequence goes on along the minus strand of NZ_JAHDTH010000298.1, from coordinate 4,980 downwards.
GGGGACCTCTGTGGTCACCCGGCTAGAGACCGAGCTGGCGGGCGATCAGCATCCGCTGCACCTCCGAGGTGCCCTCGCCGATCTCCAGGATCTTCGCGTCGCGGTAGAACCGCCCGACCGGGAACTCGTTCATGAAGCCGTAGCCGCCGAAGACCTGGGTCGCGTCGCGGGCGTTGTCCATCGCCGCGTTGGACGCCACCAGCTTCGCGATCGCGGCCTCCTTCTTGAACGGCACGCCGCGCAGCATCTTCGCCGCCGCCGCGTAGTAGGCCAGCCGGGCGGTGTGCGCCCGCGCCTCCATGTCGGCGATCTTGAACTGGATGGCCTGGTAGCTGCCGATCGGGCTGCCGAACGCGTGGCGCTCGTGGGCGTAGCGCACCGACTCGTCGACGCAGCCCTGGGCCAGCCCGACCGACAGCGCCGCGATCGCCACGCGGCCCTCGTCCAGGATCGACAGGAACTGGGCGTAGCCGCGACCGAGCTCGCCGACCAGGTTGGCCGCCGGCACCCGGACATCGTCGAAGAACAGCTCGCGGGTGTCCGAGGCGCTCCACCCGACCTTCGAGTACTTCTCCGACACGGTGAACCCCGGCGTGCCGGCCGGGACGAGGATCGCCGAGATCTCCTTGTGCCCGGTGGCGGCCTTCCCGGTGACCGCGGTCACGGTGACCAGGCTGGTGATGTCGGTGCCGGAGTTGGTGATGAACGCCTTCGACCCGTTGACCACCCACTCGTCGCCGTCCGGGGTGGCGGTGGTGCGGGTGGCGCCCGCGTCCGACCCGCCGCCGGGCTCGGTGAGCCCGAACGCGCCCAGCCGCTCGCCCGCCGCCAGCGCCGGCAGCCACTGGCGCTTCTGCTCCTCGGTGCCGAACCGGTAGATCGGCATGGCGCCCAGCGAGACCCCGGCCTCCAGGGTGATCGCCACCGACGAGTCGACCCTGGCCAGCTCCTCCAGCGCCAGGCAGAGGGCGAAGTAGTCGCCGCCCATGCCGCCGTACTCCTCGGCGATGGGCAGCCCGAACAGGCCCATCGCGCCCATCTTCGCGACCAGGTCGTACGGGAACTCGCCGCGCTCGTAGAGGTCGCCGATGACCGGGGCGACCTCCTTGCGGGCGAAGTCCTCGACCGTCGCCCGCAGCGCGGCGTGCTCCTCGCTCAGCTCCAGGTCCACTGTCATTCCCCTTCCGAGGGCTCGACGACGACCAGCACCTGGTCCTTCGCGACGGTCGCGCCGACCGCCGCGGCGAGCTCGCGGACCACCCCGTCCACCGGGGCGGTGAGCACGTGCTCCATCTTCATCGCCTCCACGACGACCAGCCGGTCGCCCGCCGCGACGGTCTGTCCGACGGCGGCCTCGACGACCGTGACCGTGCCGGGCATCGGGGAGCGCACCGGTCCCCCCGCGCCCTCCGCCGCCGCCGCGGCCGCCTCCAGCGGGGGGCGCTCGCGCACGGCCCACGCCGCGCCGTCCCTACCGAGCCAGAGCACCTCGCCGTCGCGGGCGGTGGTGTAGGCGCGGGTGAGGCCGTCGACGGTGACGGTGAGCCGGTCGCCCGACAGCGCGCCCGAGCACCGGCGCTCCGGCCCGTCGCCGACGCGGCAGACGGCGTCGCCACCCCGGCCCCGCACCCGCACCGCGACCGGCTCGCGCCCGGACACCGCCATCTGCCAGCCCACCCAGGCCGGCTCGCCGACCCGCCAGCCGCCCGGCACGTCGAACGGGTCGACCACCGGCCCCGCCGGCTCCAGCTCCAGCAGGGCGTGCACGGCCGCGGCGACCAGCACGTCGTCGGGCGGTTCCGCGGCGGTCCACTCGTCGACCCGGCGGCCGACCAGCCCGGTGTCGAGCCGCCCGGCCCGCACGTCCGGGTCGGCCAACAGGGCGCGCAGGAACGCGGTGTTGGTGCCGACACCGAGCAGCACGGTGTCGCGCAGCGCGGCGTCCAGCCTGCTCAGCGCCTCGGCCCGGTCGTGGCCCCAGGCGATCACCTTGGCCAGCATCGGGTCGTAGTCGCTGCCGACGACCGTGCCGACCTCGACGCCCGAGTCGACGCGCACGCCGGCGGGGGTGCGCAGGGCCAGCACGCGCCCACCCGTGGGCAGGAAGCCCTCCGCCGGGTCCTCCGCGTACAGGCGGGCCTCGACGGCGTGCCCGCGGGCCCGCACGTGCAGCGGCCACGGCCGCTCCTCGCCCGCCGCCACGCGCAGCTGCGCCTCGACCAGGTCGATGTCGTGGACCTCCTCGGTCACCGGGTGCTCGACCTGCAGCCGGGTGTTCATCTCCAGGAAGAAGAACTGGTCGGGCCGGTCGGCGCCGACGATGAACTCGACGGTCCCGGCACCGGCGTAGCCGACCGCGCGGGCCGCCTCCACCGCGGCCGCGCCCATCCGCTCGCGCTGCTCGACCGTCAGCAACGCCGACGGCGCCTCCTCGACGATCTTCTGGTGGCGGCGCTGCAGGCTGCACTCCCGCTCGCCGAGGTGGATGACGTTGCCGTGGGTGTCGGCCAGCACCTGCACCTCGATGTGGCGCGGGGTCGTGACCAGCCGCTCGACCAGCAGCGTGTCGTCGCCGAAGGAGGCGCGGGCCTCCCGCCGGGCGCTCGCGATGGCCTCGGCCAGCCCGGCGGCGTCGCGCACCTCGCGCATGCCCTTGCCGCCACCGCCCGCGGACGGCTTGAGCAGCACCGGGAAGCCGACCTGCTCGACGGCCAGCGCCAGCTCCTGGTCGGACAGCCCGGCGCCGTCCGAGCCGGGCACGACCGGCACCCCGGCCTTGGCCACGGTCGCCTTCGCCGCGATCTTGTCGCCCATCGCCTCGATGGCCGCGGTCGGCGGGCCCACGAACACGATCCCGGCCTCGGCGCAGGCCGCGGCGAACGCGGTGTTCTCGGACAGGAAGCCGTAGCCGGGGTGGATCGCCTCGGCGCCGGTCGCCCGGGCGGCGCCGAGGATCGCCTCGATCGACAGGTAGCTCCGCGCGGCCGGGGCCGGGCCGATCCGCACGGCCAGGTCGGCCGCGGCGACGTGCGGGGCCCGCGCGTCGGCGTCGGAGTACACGGCGACGCTGCGGATCCCCATCCGCCGCAGGGTCCGGATCACCCGCACCGCGATCTCGCCGCGGTTGGCCACGAGCACCGTCTCAAACACGCGCTCCCCCTCCTCCGGGCCCCACCGGTGGTTCAGGAAAGCCACGATGCTGCCCCCAGAGGGCAGCATCGTGGCTTTCCTGAACTCCAGCGGGGGCGCACGACACGGCGGTCAGGGCGGCGGGGGTGGGCACGGGGATCACATCCGGAAGACGCCGAAGGCCGGGGCGGCCAGCGGGGCGTTGGCGGCGGCGGAGAGGGACAGGCCCAGGACCGTGCGGGTGTCGGCCGGGTCGATGACGCCGTCGTCCCAGAGGCGGGCCGTCGAGTAGTAGGGGTGGCCCTGGGTCTCGTACTGGGCGCGGATGGCGTCCGGGTCGGCACCGGAGCCGACCGTCGAGAGCACGGTGGCGGCCTGTTCGCCGCCCATCACCGAGATCCGCGCGTTCGGCCACATGAACAGGAACCGCGGCGAGTACGCCCGCCCGCACATCGAGTAGTTCCCGGCGCCGAACGAGCCGCCGATGATGACCGTCAGCTTCGGGACCCGGGTGGACGCCACGGCCGTGACCATCTTGGCGCCGTTCTTGGCGATCCCGCCCGCCTCGTACTCACGCCCGACCATGAACCCGGAGATGTTCTGCAGGAACACCAGCGGGATGGCGCGCTGGTCGCACAGCTCGATGAAGTGCGCGCCCTTGAGCGCCGACTCGGAGAACAGGATGCCGTTGTTGGCCACGATCCCGACGGGGTGGCCGTGGATGCGGGCGAACGCGGTGACCAGGGTCGTGCCGTACTCGGACTTGAACTCCTGGAACCGCGACCCGTCGACGACGCGGCGGAGCACCTCGCGCACGTCGTAGGGGGTGCGGGAGTCGGTGGGGACGACGTCGTAGACCGAGGCCGGGTCCTCCAGCGGCGCCTCGGTGGGGACGACGTCCCACGGGCGCGGCGCGCGCGGGCCGAGCGTCCCGACGATGCCGCGGACGATCCGCAGGGCGTGCGCGTCGTCGGTGGCCAGGTGGTCGGTGACGCCGGAGACGCGCGAGTGCAGCTCGCCGCCGCCCAGCTCCTCGGCCGTGACGACCTCGCCGGTGGCCGCCTTCACCAGCGGGGGGCCGCCCAGGAAGATCGTGCCCTGGTCGCGGACGATGACGGCCTCGTCGCTCATCGCCGGCACGTACGCCCCGCCCGCCGTGCACGAGCCCATGACGGCGGCGATCTGCGGGATGCCCAGCCCGGACATGGTGGCCTGGTTGTAGAAGATCCGGCCGAAGTGCTCGCGGTCGGGGAAGACGCTGTCCTGCTCGGGGAGGTAGGCGCCGCCGGAGTCGACGAGGTAGATGCAGGGCAGCCGGTTGTGCAGGGCCACCTCCTGCGCGCGCAGGTGCTTCTTGACCGTCATGGGGTAGTAGGTGCCGCCCTTGACGGTGGCGTCGTTGGCGACGACGACGCACTCCCGCCCGGCCACCCGGCCGACGCCGGTGATCATCCCGGCGCCGGGGGCCTCGCCGTCGTAGAGGCCGTGCGCGGCCAGCGGCGACAGCTCCAGGAACGGCGACGACGGGTCGAGCAGCGAGTCGACGCGGTCGCGCGGGAGCATCTTGCCCCGCTCGACGTGGCGGGCGCGGGCGCGCTCGGGGCCGCCCTGCCGCGCGGCGGCGAGCTGGGCCCGCAGGTCGGCGACGAGCTCCCGGTGCGCGGCGGCGTGGCCGGTCGCGGCGGGGGCGGGACTGGTGGTCGTCACGGCCCGGACTCCTCGGTTAGCTGTACTGACCGGACAGGTTGGTCAACCTGGTGATGGGCGGGACCCGTCCGATGGCGGTGTGGGGTCTGTGATGGTTGTACTCGTGGATCCAGCCCGGTAGGGCCTTTCGTCGCTGCGACTCGC
>NZ_JAHDTH010000297.1 GCF_018531445.1 Pseudonocardia lacus | reverse complement strand
GCCCGGCCCGGTCCGCACGCCCGGGTTCGGCCGGCTCTACCTGGCCGCCGTCGCGCTGTCCGCCGCGGTGTTCGTGCCGCTGGCGCACCTGCCCACCTACGCGGCCGCGCGCGGCCTCGGCCTGCCGTTCGCCGCGGCGCTGCTGTCCGCGCTGAGCGTGGCCGGGGTCGCCGGGCGCTTGCTGTGCGGTGTGGCCGCCGCGCGGTTCGGCGCCCGGACCGGTCTGCGGGCCGCCGCGCTCGGGATGGTCGTGGCGCTGGTCCTGTGGCTGGTCGCCGGCGCCGACCCACTGCTGCTCGTCGCGTTCGCGGTGGTGTTCGGCGCGGCCAACGGCGCCTACGTCGCGCTGCTCCCGGAACTGCTCGTCGAGCTGCACGGGCCGGCCGGCCTGGGGGCCCGGCTCGGGCTGCTGCACACCGCATCCGCCGTCGCGGCGCTCGTCGGTCCGACGTCGGCCGCGGCGGTGACCGCGTGGACCGGGGGCCCGGAAGCGGCGATCGTCGTGGCGGCGGGGGCCGCACTGGTCGGCTGGTCGGCTCTCCGCGGAACATCCGCCCACCCCCGGGCCACCGCCGTGCCCGCACCCGCCGAAGGAGGATCCCGATGACCACCGCGCTACGGCTCGCCGTGACCGCCGACATGCCCCGGATCGCCGCGCTCATGCAGACGTCGGTCCGAACCCTGTTCCCGCGGTTCTACTCGGCCGACCAGACGGCCAGCGCCGCCCGCTACCTCGCCGAGCCCGACCCCGCGCTGATCGAGGACGGCACCTACTTCGTGCACGAGGCGGACGGCGAGATCGTCGCGTGCGGAGGCTGGAGCCGGCGCGGGCGGCTGCACGCCGGGACCGAGGGGGACGCCGACGACGACCGCCTGCTGGACCCGGCCACCGAACCGGCCCGGATCAGGGCGATGTTCGTGCGCGGCGACCGGACGCGCCGGGGCCTGGGCCGCGCGGTGCTCGCCGCGAGCGAGCAGGCGGCCCGCCGGCGGGGATACGCCGCGCTCACCCTGATGGCGACGCTGCCCGGCGTGCCGCTCTACGCCGCTTACGGTTTCGCCGAGGTCGACCGGGTCGCCGTCGCGCTGCCCGACGGGGTCGTCCTGGACTGCGCCGAGATGGCGATGGCCCTGGGCCCGGCCCGCCCCGGTGCCCCGATCGGCCTGGTCTGATCGATCTGTCGCCGCGGCGGCCCGGCGCGCGACACTGACCCCGTGCTACTGGGCCGGGACAGCGACGCCGCGGCCCTGCGCGACCTGCTGGCCCGGCACCGGCTCGTCACCGTGACCGGCCCGGGTGGCGTCGGCAAGACGGCGCTGGCCCGGGCGGCCGCGGCGGCCCCGACGCCGTCGGTGACCAGCGAGCTGGCCGAGGTGAGCAGGCCCCAGGAGGTGCCCGACGCGGTCGCTGCCGCGCTGGGGTTCCCGTCGCTGGCCGCCGCGCTGCTCGCGCCCCGGCGCGACGCGCTGCTGCTCGTGCTCGACAACTGCGAGCACGTCCTCGACGCGGCCGCCGACACCGCCGCCCGGCTGCTCGACGGGCGTCCCGAGCTGACGGTGCTCGCCACCAGCCGCGAACCGCTGGGCCTGGCCGGCGAGCGGGTGCTGCCGCTGGCCCCGCTGGCGCCGCCGGCCGGGGACGACCCCGACCGCCTGGCCGACTCCCCCGCCGCCGCCCTCCTGCTGGCCCATGCCCGGGCCGCGGGCCACGAGCCCGTCCTCGACGCCGCCGGCGCGGCCGCCGTCGCCGCGCTGTGCCGGCGGCTCGACGGCCTGCCGCTGGCGCTGGAACTGGCCGCGGCACGCACCCGCAGCCTCACCCCGAGCGAGATCCTCACCCACCTCGACGACCGGCTCGACCTGCTCAGCCGCGCGGGCAACCGGGGCCCGCGCCGGCACCGCAGCCTGGAGGCGGCCATCAGCTGGTCCTACGACCGGCTGCCGGAGCCGACCGCCCGCTTCTTCGACCGGCTGGGCGTGTTCGCCGGCCGGTTCACCGCCGACGAGGCGCGCGCGGTCGCCGGGGAGCCGGACGCCGACCGGCTCTCCGTCGTCGACCGCCTCGACCACCTCGTCGGGCAGTCGCTGCTCACCGTCCGGCAGCGGGACGGGCGCAGCTGGTACGGGCTGCTGGAGACGCTGCGCGCGTTCGCCCGCGCCCGGCTGGTCGAGCGCGGTGAGTTCGACGACGCCCACGACCGCTGGGTGGACCTGCTGGTCGCGCGGGCGGCCGGCACCCGGTGGGGCACGGAGCCGGCGGAGGGCCCCGCGGCCCGGTCCGCCGCCCGGGCCGCGCAGACCGACCTCCTCGATGCCCTGCACTGGTGCCTGACCCACGACGACACCCCGGAACGGGCGGGCTCACTCGTCGGGCAGGCCGTGGTGGTCGTGCACGGCGCGCGTCCGGAGCCGGTCATCGAGGTGGGCGAGGACCTGCTGCGCCGCTGGCCCGACCCGCGGTCGCCGGCGTGGCCGCAGCTCGCGGCCGTCGCCGCGTTCGCGCACATGGTCGTCCGGTCGACCGACCGCGCCGCCGAGTTGGCCCGTCGGGCCCTCGACGCCGATCCCGGCCCGTTCGCCGCCGTGCTGTCCCTGCGCACCCTGTACTTCCACGACCTGCTCGCCGGCCGGCCCGCCCGGGCGCTGCGCTGGGCCGACCAGGCGGTGGCGCGCGCCGACGCGGGCGACGAGCCGGGCTGGGCCAGCGAGATGCGCACGTTCCGGGCCAGCGCACTGGCCGCCCTCGGCCGGCTCGACGAGGCCGCCCGCCAGGCCGGCGACGCGCACACCAGGGCCGTCGCCGCCGGCGGTGGCTTCCCGGAGGCCCTGGCCGCCCTGGCCTGCGCCACCATCCTGGCGATCGACGACGCCGACCGCGGCCGGGCCACGCTGACCGCACTGGCCGAGCGGACCCGCGAAGCGGGCTACCCGCTGGTCGAGGGCCCGTGCCAGTGGACCCTGGCCGGTATCGACCTGCGCGAGGGCCGCACGGCCGCCGCCGCGGACCGGCTCGGCGCGGCGCTGGAGGTGTTCGTCCGGATCGGGCACGCGGTGCCGCTGCAGGTCACCCTGCGCATGATCGCCGAACTCGCCGCGGCCGTCGGGCACAGCGAGGCGAGCGCCGTACTGCGGCAGGCCGCGGGCAGCGCCCGGACCCTGACGCTCTACGAGTGGGAGTGGCGCGACCGGCTCACCGACGTCCCCGCCCCCGCCGGACCGTCGACGGTGCCGGTCCGCCAGGCCGTCACCCTCGCCCGCCGGGAGCTCGCGACGATCGCCGGGCCCGCACCCGCGGGCAACCGGGCGGACAACCGGGCGGACAACCGGTTCGTCCTCGACGGGGCGGTGTGGACGATCTCCTACGCCGGGCACACCGCCCGGCTGCCCGACGCCAAGGGCCTGCACGACCTCGCGACGCTGCTCGGCAGGCCGGGTGCGGAGGTGCACTGCACGGAGCTAATCGGCGCCCGGGTCGAGCAACCCGACACCGGCGCCCTGCTCGACCCGCGGGCGAGGCGCAGCTACGAGGCCCGGATCGGCGAACTGCAGGACGTGCTCGCCGAGGCCGAGGACGCCGCGGACCTCGGGCGGGCCGAGGCCGCCCGCACCGAGCTGGACCTGCTCGTCGACCAGCTGACCGCCGCCACCGGCCTGGGCGGGCGGCCGCGGCGCAGCGGCGGCTCCACCGAGCGCGCCCGCAGCGCCGTGACCTGGCGGATCCACGCCGCCCTGCGCCGCATCGGCGATGCCCACCCGGCCCTCGGCCGGCACCTGCGGGCAGCCGTCCGCACCGGCACGCGGTGCTCGTACGCACCGGAGCGGGAGACCGCGTGGGAGCTGCGCCGCGCCGCGACGGCGCAGCGCTGAGCGCTGCTCGGCGAGCCACCGGGCGAAACCTGGCAGCCGTTCCGCGGGGTCGTGCACTGGAAGAGGGCCGTCCCGACTGTCGATCATCCACCCATCGTGGCCGGGCCGCGGACGCAGTTGCGTCCGGCGTGCTTCGCCTCGTACAGCGCCTTGTCGGCGTGCGCGAGCAGCTCACCGTGCTGCCCGCCGCTCGACGCGGGCAACGACGCCACGCCGATGCTGACCGTCACCACCGCGCCACCGACGTGGGGCAGCTGCGCCTCCTCGACGGCCTTGCGCATCCGCTCGGCCACGTCCGCCGCGGCGTCGAGGTCGGTGCGGGGCAGGACCGCGGCGAACTCCTCGCCGCCGTAGCGGCAGAGCAGGTCGTTGTCGCGCAGGCCGGCGGCCAGCAGCCGGCTGATCTCGACCAGGCACGCGTCGCCGGCGATGTGACCGCGGTGGTCGTTGTACTGCTTGAAGTGGTCGACGTCCACCATGACCACGGCGACGGGTCGTGCGGTGCCGAGCGAGCGGGTCCACTCGTCGGCGAGCACCGCGTCGAAGCGGCGGCGGTTGGCGATCCCGGTCAGGGCGTCGGTGGTGCTGAGCAGTTCCAGCTGCGCGTTCGCCGAACGCAGCGCCGTGGTCCGCTCGGCGATGCGCCGTTCGAGGGAGGCGTAGATCTGGGCGTTGTCGAGCGCGACGGCGAGCTGGCCGGTGAGCATGGTGACGAAGCCGAGCCGGTCGGTGGTGAAGGCGCCGGTGGTGAGGTGGTTCTCCAGGACGAGCACCGCCCGCAGCTCCGCCGCGCGCAGCACGGGGACGACGAGCAGCGCGAGGTGGTCCTTGCCGGCGAGGTAGGGGTCGCGGGCGAACCGGTCGTCGGCGGTGGCGTCGTCGACGGAGAGCGGCTCGCGCGTGCGCAGCACGTACCGCACGGCGCTGACCGGCAGCAGCGCCGTCGCACCGTCCTCGTCGAGAGCGGTGTCGTCGACGGGGCTGTCGACGGGGCTGTCGACTGCGGCGTGCGCGCCGGCCCGGCAGATCCGCCAGCCCTCGGTCTCGTCGCCGAGGACGAGGTGCACCGCCGTCGCCCCGGTGATCGCCCGCAGCTGCTCGACGATCGCGTCGTGCAGCTCGGGCATCGTCGTCCGCGCCGCGAGCGCCTGCGCGACACGCAGGACCGCCGTCGCGTCGATGGTGTCGGCGGTGAGGACCGCGGGGGCGGTCGCCGAGCGCCCGACCGGCTGTCCCCGCAGGAACGGGTAGGTGCGGTCGAGGTCGGCCGCCATCGCGTCGGCGCCCCAGTCGAGCAGCGCCTGCTTCGCCTCGGCGAGGTGCAGCCGGCCGCTGTGCTCCAGGCCGCGCTCGCGGTGCAGCTCGCCGGCGCGCCGGGCGAGCAGGGCGTGCTGCCACGGCCGCGGCACGCGCTGCACCGCGGACAGCGCGGCGTCGAACGCCGCCAGGGCGGCGGCGTGGTCGCCGAGGGCCCAGGCGCGCTCCCCCTCCAGGTAGCCGACCAGGTGGGCGACGTTGGCCGGTTGGTGCCGCGCCCGGCGCCGCAGCCAGCTCAGCACCTCGTCCAGCTCGGCGAGCAGCGCCGCGTGCGCGGGCCCGCCCGCCGGCTCCTCGCGCAGCCGCAGGCTCAGGAACAGCCCGAACGGCACGGTCGCCAGCAGCGAGATCACGATGCCGGGCAGGCGCGCCGCCCGCCGGTGGGCGGCGCGGCTGTTGGCCGCGAGCAGCTGCTGGTCGCCGCGCAGGGCCGCGGAGATGCTCCGGAACAGCCACAGGTAGGCGCCGACGACGGTGTTGGTCTCCGCGAGCGCCTCGACGGTCGGTTCACCGGCGCCCCGCGCGGGTGGGTCGATCGCCGCGCCCGTGTCGCCCCGGGCCTCGTAGCAGAACGCGCGGATGACCGAGAAGCAGCGCTGCACGGGCAGGATCCCGGTGCGCTCGGCGAGCGCGAGCGCGGCGGCGAGCTCGGTGAGCGTCTGGTCGAGGCGGGGTGCGGTCTCGAAGGTGTCGACGACGACCGGGACGTAGGACCAGCAGGCCTGGGACAGGTCGCCGACGTGCAGCAGCCCGTCGCGGGCCCGCTTCGCCGTGGACACGCAGGCGTCGAGCGGTTCGAACCAGTGCGCGCTGGACACCGCGTGCAGGAACCGGGTGTAGGCCACGGCCCGCTCCCAGCCGTGCGCCGCACCGGTGGCCAGGAGGTGGGTGAACAGGACCTCGCCTGCGTGGAACTCGTCCAGCACCGCGACGAACGCGACCGGGGCGTGCCCCAGCGCCGCCATCAGATCGGTGCTGGGGCCCTGCTCCTCCCACAGCCGCATCGCCTGCGCCGCCAGCCACGCCGACACCAGGGGCGCCGCGAAGAAGGCGGCCGGGCTGAGCCGCCCCATCACCGCGGCCTGCGCGACGGCGGTCGGGTCGGTCAGGACGGGGCGGTCGCCGGCGCCCGCCCGGTCGAGCCCTTCGGCCCACGCCACGACCTCGGCCAACCTGTCCGCGACCTGGGTCGCGGAATCGGACTCGGGGTAGGGCAGGCCCAGCCGGGCCAGGACGCCCAACCCCAGCTCCAGGGCGGCGCCGTACATGTGCCGGTTGGTCAGCGAGGCCACCTGGACGGCGGCGATCTGGGCCAGTTGCAGCTCGTCGCGGGCGCGCCTGGACAGCGATGCGTAGACCTCGTCGGCCGCGTCGAGGCGACCGAGCTGGTACAGGACGTGGTGGCGCTCGGTCTCCACCTCGACGTGCACGGGCACCGCCGCCGGGTCGCCCCGCAGGATCCGCGCGGCCTCGGCGAGGAACCGCTCGGCGGCGGTGAACTCCGTGCGCTGCCGCTCGTCGTCGGCCGCCCAGCGGTACAGGCCGACGAGGCGCGCGCGCTCGTCCGCGTCCCGGGGCCGGGCCCCGGCGGCGAGCAGCTGGGGGGCGGCGGGCACCCGCCGACCCG
>NZ_JAHDTH010000296.1 GCF_018531445.1 Pseudonocardia lacus | reverse complement strand
GGCCGCCGCCGACGCCGCTGCCGCGAAGCAGACCGCCGCCCGGGCCCAGCAGGCCGCCGGCCAGGCGCAGGGCGCCGCGGACGCGGCCGCCGGCCTGGCCGCGAAGAAGGCCGCCGAACTGGCCGCCGGCCCGGTCACCGCCCACCCGCGCACCAGCCAGGCCCTGGCGTCGGCTACCTGCGCCTCGACCGACGTGTGTGGCACCGCTACCAGCGGTATGACCGGTGACCACAGCGCCCAGGTCGCCGCGGAGTGCGCCGGCGCCGACTGCGCCACCCGCACCATCGGCAAGGCCGTCTACGACGGCAACAACGCCACCGCCGACACCACCTGCACCGTCACCGGCGCGGACGGGCAGTGCGCGGGCACGACCCAGGTCGGTGCCAGCGACGTCGCCGCGCAGGCCGCCGCGGCCTGCGCCGGCTCGGACGGCTCGGAATGCAGCCACCGGATCGCCGCGGAGAGCAAGCAGACCAGCCGCACGGCCGGGAACAAGGCCACCGCCGAGGCCAGCTGCGGCTCCGACGGCGGCGCCGGCGACGGCTGGTGCCAGACCACCGCGGTCGCCGAGACCACCGCCACCCAGGCCATGGCCGCGGGTGGCTGCCAGGGCAGCGCCGGCACCGGCTGCCGGTTCAGCTACGAGGCCCAGAGCAAGGACAAGGCGGGCAAGGCCGCCAAGGCCGAGGCGTCCGGGGAGGGCAAGGGGAAGACCGGCGCCGGCCAGGTCATCACCTCGGCCATGGCGGTTGCCGGCAAGGGGCAGGCCCAGGCGCAGGCCCAGGCCGCGTGCACCGGCACCGCCGGGGTCTCCTGCCAGCACGAGTTCGCGGCGTCGGTGAAGACGAAGGCCAGCGGCGGCGGCGCCACGGCGAAGGCGAAGGCCGATGCCGCGGGCAGCGGCGGCGAGGGCGGTGGCGCGGCGGTCGCCGTGGCGGGCGCGGTGGCCGGCAACGGCCAGGCCGTGGCCCAGGCGCAGGCGAGCTGCACCGCCACCGCGGGTGTCACCTGCCGGCGCAGCTACGACGCCTCGGTCACGGCGAACGCCGGTGGCGGCGGGTCGTGGGCGAAGGCGTCGGCCGCCGGGTCCGGCCGGGGCGGCGAGGGCGTCGGCGGTGTCAACGTCGCCGCGGCCGCGCTGGCCGGCAACGGCCAGGCCCAGGCGCAGGCCAGCTGCCAGGGCACCGCGGGCGTGCAGTGCGCCCACCGCTACGAGGCGGGCGCGGCCGACTCGGCGTCGGCGGCCGGCGCCTCAGCGAACGCATCGGCGCACGGCTCCGGCGGCGGGGGCGAGGGCTCCGGCTACGTCTCGGTGATGGCGCAGGCCTCGGCCGGTCCGGGCTCGGCGAACGCCGCGGCGTCGTGCAGCGGCTCGGCCGGCGTGCGGTGCCGCCACTCCTACGAGGCCTCGGCGTCGGCCTCAGCCCGCGACCCGCAGTCCGGGTCCTTCGCCCGCGCGAACGCGCACGGCTCGGGCGGTGGCGGCGTGGGTGGCGGCGGGGTCGGGGTGTCGGCCTACGCCTACGCCCAGGGCAACCATGCCGGCGCGGGCGCCTCCTGCTCGGGGGCGGCGAACTGCTCGGCCAGCTACTTCGCCGAGGCGCACGACTCGGCCCGCGAGTGGGTCGACCCCACCTACACGACTGCCGGCGGCCGCTACGACGCGAACAAGTGGGCACGCTGCTCGGGCAGCGGCAACGGCGGCTGCGGGGTGACCGCGGTCGCGGTCCCACGCGACCCCGACGGCGGCGAGGCCTACTGCACCGGCAACTGCGCCAACTTCGCCCAGGGCGGGCGGGGCGGCGTGTTCACCGTGACCGTGCCCTCGATCAAGGACCAGATGATCACCGCCGGGGTGATCGGTCCGGACGGCGAGCCGATCGACCAGAGCCTGGGCACGAACGTGCGCGGCGGCAAGGCCACCTGCGAGCAGCGGAACTGCACCCTCACGACCAGGGAGTTCACCGGCCAGGGCGAGCCGAAGGAGAGGTCGTGCGTCGCGCCCTGCTCGCTGGAGGGCGACAGCGGGCAGCGGATCACCGTCGACGAGCACGGCAAGATCACCGTCACCAACCCGACCACCCCCGGCGGCACCCGGCACGACGTGGCCACCGACTCGAGGGGGGCCTCGCTCTACGCCGACGACCGGGGCCGCCGCGAGGGCTGGGTGGCCGGCGACGGCAGCCTCACCGACGGCCACGGCGGCAGCACGATCATCTACAAGGCCGGGCCGAGCGACGGCAGCGGGAACACGGCCAGCTTCGCCGACGCCAACGGCGGCCGGTTCCAGACCACCTGCCAGAACGGCTGCTCGGGCACGCTCAAGGCCGGCGACAAGATCGACACCTTCGACATCAGCGGGCACGACGTGCAGATCGTCGGGCGCACCCCGCAGGGCGACCCGGGCCGCATCCAGTGGAACGGCGAGGGCCTGTTCACCACCGCGGAGGGCGCGAAGATCGTCGCCAACGGCGACGGCCCCAGCACCCCGACCGGCTTCGGCAACTACGTCAACCTGCTCACCCCCGGCTACCGCGACGGCCAGATCGTCCAGCAGGGCCGCTACGAGATCACCGGGCAGACCGGGTCGATCACCTTCGCCGACGGGCGCAGGATCAGCAACGAGGGCGAGGTCGACTGGGGCCGGCCCGGGCAGATCATGCTCAACCCGGGCGGCAGCTACGGCTACAGCGGCCCGTCGTCGATCCAGCTGGGCGAGGACATCCCGAACCGGGGTGTCGAGGCCAGCTGGCGGGTCACCGCCACCACGCCGTACAGCGACGGCAAGGGCGGCAGCTTCGGCTGCACCGGCATGTGCACCGAGACGGTGCCGGGCAACCGGGGCGTCGACACCGGCGCGTGCACCGTGGCCTGCACCTACCGCGGACCGCAGCTCGTCCCGGGCGGCTACTCGGGGCCGCTGCCCACCGACGAGCCGGTCGACGCGACGGTGCGCACGTGCTCGGCGGTCTGCACCATGCACGACGAGTTCGCCGGCAACCGCAACACCAAGACGCCCAACGGCTACTTCTCGGTCGAGATGCTCGGCTACGGCGACGTCCGCAGCTTCACCCCGCAGGGCGACGCCCAGTACTGCACCGGCAAGGGCTGCTCGTTCACCCAGGGCTACCGCGACGCGAACGGCAACGGCGGGTTCGCGGTGTGCCACGTGCCGGGCTCCGGGACCGGCGGTTGCGCCGGCGAGACCGTCAAGCCCGATGGCGGGCACCGGACGCTGGTGTGCGAGACGGCAGTGCTGTGCGAGCCGGTCGTGCTGCTGTACCCGAACCGGACCGACATCGACAAGTACGGCGCCAACGACGGGTGGGCGTGCGGCGAGGGCATCACCACGGTCTGCACGAGCAACGAACCGTCCAAGCAGCTGATCGGCCGCGGGGAGCTCGACCCGGGCTACCTGTCGTTGATCGACCCGACGTTCGTCCGGCCGTCCATGGGCACCCCGGTCGACAAGGAGCTGGCCGAGGCCCTCGCCCCGTTCGGGGTCAAGGAGGGCGACCCGCTCCCGCCGCTGGACCCGAAGCAGTACGCGGCGCTGACCACCGAGCAGAAGGCGGCCTACGACGCCGCGCTGCCCCAGCTCAGCCCGGCCGAACGGGACTTCGCCTCGGCGCGGTTCACCAACGCCGACGCCGACAACCGCTCCGACAGCCGCTGGGCCGTCGACAACGCCGACGCGGTCACCGCGGCGGCGAACCGGGTCGCGGCCGCGCAGGCCGACGGCACCTTCACCGAGCAGCGGTTCGCCGACGACCTCGCGCTGCTGACGAAGGCGGCCTACCGCTCCCAGCGGCTGGACGTCAACGTCGCGATCAGCGGTGGCCTGACCTCGATGCAGTACCAGCGGCCGTTCATCGACACCGACAACCGCGCGGTCGGGGAGGACCCGGGGCTGCCGGCCGATGCCGGCGCCGGGTCGTTGCTGGCGGCCAACGAGAAGCTGCAGAAGGCGCTCGGCGTCGACGCCAAGGGGCGACCGGTCGACGCGGCCGGCAAGGTGATCGTGTCCTCCCCGCTGGAGCGGCAGCAGGCCATCGATGACGGCCTGCCCTTCGTCGAGCTGTCCCCGGAGCAGAAGGTGCAGGCCGACGCGGACCGGCTGGCCGGCTATGCGGCGACCGGGCACCGCACGGCCCTGCTGCCCCAGCGCATGGCGCTGGACGACGACATCGCCGCGGCCATGGCGGCCCACCCGGACGGGCTGCCGAAGCCGCTCTACGACCAGCTGGTGGCCCGCGACGAGGCGCTGACCGCGGAGGCCGGCCGGATCGTCGCGATGCAGGGCTCGCTGCAGGAGCGGGCGAAGGCGCTGCCGTTCAGCACGCCGGACGGGGCCGCGCTGCGCCAGTTCGACCTGGCGTTCGCCGGCGCCGCCGACGAGACCCAGCTGGCCGGCCGCCTCTCCCGGCTGGACCGGTTCCAGGCCGACATGACCGCGCTGGCCGAGGCGCGGACGGGGGAGGCCGGCGCCGACGACCCCCTCGCCATCCAGCTCGGTGTGATCGCCAACGGGGCCGGCGCCGCCTACGGCGCGGTCTCCGAGGACTTCGGGTTCCGGACCGCCGACAGCGCGCTGCTGTGGCACCCGAAGGGCATCGAGACCGTCGTCCGGTACCCGCTGGCGCTGCCGTCCACCGGCCGGGCCGACACGGTCTACGTGCTCAACTCGGCCATCAACACCCCCGGCTACCGGGAGTACCCGGGTGAGGTCGGCAACCTGTTCCGCGGCCAGGAGGCCCAGGACGCCGACGTCATCGCCGACTGGGCGTCGCAGGCGACAGCCGCGCAGACCGAGCGTGACCTCGCCCGGATCCGGACGGTCGACCCCGCCCAGATCGAGAGCCTGCTCAACGGCATGAACGAGGGCGACGAGGAGAAGACGAACAAGGCCCTCGAAGCGCTGGAGGACATCGGCGGCGGCGACTTCGGCACGGTCGAGGCGGGGGAGAAGGGCGAGGTCGGGGCGATCACCGTCTTCGTCCAGGACCCCGAGCACCCGGAGAAGGGCTACCCGGGCCAGCTGGTGCTGTTCCGCGTCCGCGGGGACGACGGCCGGATCCGCTACGTCGACGCCGAGGGTGCCACCTACGACAGCCTCAAGGACTACCAGCAGAACAACTCGCTGGCCGACGACCAGAACCTGCTGCTGCCCGTGGACCTCGGCAGCGCCGTCGACGCCCCGGGCTCGCTGCGCCAGGTCGACGGGCACGAGGACCCCGGCTGGAAGACCGGGCTGAAGTGGACCGGGCGCGGACTGCTCGTGGTGGGAGCCGGACTGCTGATCGCGAGCGGGGTCGGCGCACCGGTCGGGGTGACGGTCGGCGGGGCCACCCTGGGCGCGGGCACGCTCGGCACCGCGGCGCTCGTGGGCAGTGGTGTGGCCTTCGGCACCTCGGCCGGCCTCGAGCTGCACCAGCGCAGCCAGCACAACCAGAGCATCGGCCTGTCCGACCCCACCGCCCGGTCCTTGTGGATCACGGTGGGCGCGTCGGCACTGGTCGGCTCCGGCTCGCTGCTGTCCAAGGCCGGCGCGCTCAAGGTCGCCGCGGGTGCGCCGCGGGCCGCCGCGGTGGCGAAGACGGGCACGGTTCTGCAGACGGCCGGTGGGGTGGCCTTCGCCGGCCAGTTCGCGCACAGCACCTACACCCAGATCGCCAACTGGGAATCGCTGACCCCGGCCCAGCGCGACGAGTTCTGGATCGACACCAGCATCGGTGCGCTCACCTTCGTCAGCGGTGGCGCGCACGCGGCCGGCAGGGCGGTGGCCGCGCAGCGGGTGAAGGCCTGGGGCCCCGGCTTCAACGGGCTCAACCAGCGGATCGGGCAGATCACCGTGGACAACGGCGGCCGGCCCTCGGTCGCCGGGCTCGCCGGGCAGCTCGGCGTGAGCCGGGCGAACGTCCGCTTCGCGCTGCGCGCGGGGGAGGCCGCGGCGCTGCGCCCCCACCTCGGCGCGGCGACCAACGGCGCCCGACCCTCCGTCGCCGAGCTGTCCCGGGCGACCGGTGCTCCGCCGGGCGCGGTCCGCGCCGCGCTGCGCGACCTGGGGCTGGTGCGCCCCGCGCCGGCCCGTGGCGCGGACCCGGCGACGCCCCGTGTCGGGCCCGACCCGGTGGCGATGGGGGGCCGGGACGCGGTCCCGGTCGCGGAGTTCACCGGTCGGCTGCGCGGGATGAGCCCGCTGCAGAAGGCGATGGTCGTCGAGCAGATCAAGAACGGGGAGCTGGGCGGCCTGCGCTTCGAGATGCGCCCGGTCGACGGCCGGCCGGTCGGCCACATCGTCGCCGAGGGCGCCCCCGCGGCCGGGACGCGGCCCGCGCCGGCCGTGCGGATCACCATGGGCGCCGCCGCGAACCGCGGGCCCGCGGCGGCGCTGCGCAAGGAGATCGCCGAGGGCCAGCAGCGCTTGCAGGAAGCCGGGCGCAAGGGTGAGCCCCTGCCGCAGGACGTCCTGCAGCGGACCCGGGAGGCGCACCAGAAGCTCGACGCGGAAGCGGCCAGGTGGTCGCCCGAGGAGCAGGCTCGCTCGAGCCACCAGCGCAACACCGACCGGCTGATGACCGAGTACGGCTACAACATCGCCGCCAGCAAGGCCGGCGAGAAGGCCGGCACCGTGTTCGACACTCCGGTGCCGCCGAAGCAGCCGATGACGCTGCGGATGAAGGTCGCGAGCAAGGCCCGGGCGTGGGGGGTCTGGGTGGGCATGTCGCTCGCCGTGATCCTGCCCACCGTGGGGGCGGACGGCCTGCTCGCCATGGCCCGGAACGAGCGCCCGCCGGCCGCCGTCGCGGTGGTGGCCGAGGGCGGGGCGCGCGGGCCGGTGGCCGAGGCCGTCAGCGCGGCGATGGCCGAGCGCGGCGCAC
>NZ_JAHDTH010000295.1 GCF_018531445.1 Pseudonocardia lacus | reverse complement strand
CTCCTGGGGTTGTGTGTGGGTGCCGTCAGACAGCTCCACACCACAGCGGGAGGTCCTCGCCATATCAAGATCAGTTAGATCGTGTCGTCACATGATCTCGACCAACGTCTCCGGTCAGTACAGCTAGACGCCGCTGAGCTCGCGCATGTGGTCGAGGGCCGCCACGACGCCGTCGCCCCGCCACGACGTGCTGGAGAACCGCTCCTGGTCGATCCCGTCCCACAGCCGCGGCTCGGCGGTGCCGTCGACCAGCCGGATGCGGTCGGGCGCGGCGGTGAGGACGCCGAGGTCGCGGACGCCGGGGTCGCGGCCGGGCAGCAGCCTGCGCACGAGGTCGACCTCGCGGGGGCGGACCGCGACCAGCAGGCACCAGTCGCCCCAGGTCTGGCCGAGCTGGAACGGGTCGACCCCGGCGTCGCGGCACACCTCGTCGAGCACCGGGTCGAGGTCCAGGTGCGGGCGCACGTCGGCGCCCAGGCCGTTGGCCGCGCACAACCCGCGCACCGCCGCGAACAGGCCGTCGGAGACGTCGATGGCGGCGCGGGCCAGCCCCTTGGCCGCGAGGGCGCGGCCGGCGCGCAACTGGGCCCGGGGTCGGCAGGCCCGCTCGTAGACCACGTCGCGGTCCTCGTCGGGCAGCGTCGCGAAGCCGTGGTGCAGCAGCGCGGCCCCCCACAGGTACCCGGGCGACCCGATGAGCAGCAGGTGGTCGCCGACGCGGGCGCCGCGCCGGCTGAGCCGGGTGCCGACCGGACCGTGGGCGGTGATCCGGCGCGGACACCGGCCGACGGCCGTCGCGGACAGCCGCAACTCCCGCCCCTCCCCGATGTCGCCGCCCAGCACCCGGGTGCCGTGCTCCGTGGCGCAGGCGTCCACCCCGTCCATGATCCGCTTCAGGGTGTCCACCGGGGTGTCCGGCGGCAGCGAGTAGTTGACCACCAGACCCTCCGGCTCGGCCCCGGCCGCGGCCAGGTCGGAGAGGTTGATGGTGGCCAGCAGCCACCCGGTGTGCGCGGGGTCGTCCATGCCCATGCCGGCCACCAGGGCGGTGCCGCACGAGTCGGTGGTGATGACCTGGTCGCGGCCGAACGCGGCGCAATCATCGCCCACACCGTCGTAGCGCGGCTCGATCAGCTCCCGGATGATGCGGCGTTCGCCCATCTCGTTGAGGAGGGTGGACGCGGGCGGGATCGTCAACTCGGCTCCGCACCTCCCGGATCGACGATCGCGAGCACCTGGAGGACCAGGTGCGCCACTTCATCGGCGGAGATCGGTCGGCTCGGCCGGTCCGGCACCCCGTCGGTCCGGTACACGGCCGCCGCATCGTTGACGTGCGGACCCTGCAGGACCAGTGTCGCGACCAGGTCCGTGCCTCTGGCGTTGACAGTATGGATGACGTCGCTGGTCGTGGCGTAGCAGTTGTCCCGCAGGATCTCGGACGCGCCGACCTCGATCAGGGGCACCAGGCCATCGGCGATCAGACGGCCGTCGTAGATGTAGCGGGTGTACTGCGTGCCCGCCGCTGATTCCGCGTGGTGGACGATGTCGAGTCCGTCGCCCGCGAGCACGGTCGAGGCGAAGTCCCACCGGTGGCTGTGCGGGTCCCATTCGCCACGCGGGCTGGTTCCGACTGGCCAGACGTGCAGCCGCACCCGGCAGTTCGCCCCGCAGTACAGGATCAACTTGGCGAAGCCGTTGGCGTGCCAGTACGAGATGGCCGCGACCGGAGCGGGATCGGCGGCGACGTGGCGCAGCCAGGCGTGCAGCGCCGGTCGCTCGCTCACCAGCAGGCCGAGTCCGACCAGGAGATCGGCGGATTCTGGGATAGGGGGGAGCTTCTCAGCGATCTGGGCTGGCAGCGTCGGACCGGGCATGGCGTTCTCCGGAGGGCTCGTGCGGAACCGAAAACCCGGCCAGAGCAGCAGTGCGCAAGGCGACGACGGCGTCGTAGTTCATCCAGACGGGGAGCCTGCCGTCGTGCTTCCATGCCCAGAGCCCCTCGGCCGGGAGGTAGGAGTCCCAGAGCGTTGTCAACGCGGACTCCAGGCGGGCGGGGCGCACGCCGGGTTGCCCGATCAGGGCCCGGAGGACGTGCGCGGCCGTGAAGTGGTCGACCGGGACATCGAGCCCGCGGTCGTCCGGGTTGATGCGCAGGATCTCGGTGACGCCGTCGTCCTTGCTCTCGCCGGCCAGCCACTCGACGGCCCGGCCCACCGCGTCAACGACCTCCGGCGCGTCGGCGAAGGCCGTCGCGGAGCGCAGGGCCGCGACGGCCCGAGCCGTGTGCACAACTGACGGTTCGACCGCGCGCGGTGTCGATACCCAGGCTTGCTGGCCACCGAGTTCGAGGCGGGTGTCGAGCAGCAGCCGCACCAGGTCGGCGACCACCGGGGACTCCGGGCGCAGGGGTGCTGCGTTCTCCAGGACGACGCTCAGCACGAATGGTCGACCGCGGTCTGCGGCACCGTTGGGGTCGTCAGAGGCGATCCCGGCCAGCCAGGTCCACGCCGCGTCGAGGTCCGCCCCGGCGGCACCGATGCGGGACAGCGTGGCGAGCACGATCGCCGTGACTTCCGGCCGGGGCACGTCGAGGCTGCGGTTGGACCAGCCGGCGCGGTGCTGGCGATCAGCCAGCGTGGCGGCGATCGCCGGGTAGTCGACGTCGGCTCGGTCGAGCAGCAGCAGTGTCCGAGCCGCGAGCGCGGTACTCCAGGGGCTGGGCCGGT
This sequence comes from Pseudonocardia lacus, assembly GCF_018531445.1. Taxonomy (GTDB): domain Bacteria; phylum Actinomycetota; class Actinomycetes; order Mycobacteriales; family Pseudonocardiaceae; genus Pseudonocardia; species Pseudonocardia lacus. The sequence continues at coordinate 4,195 of NZ_JAHDTH010000295.1, read as the reverse complement.
GGACGCGCCCGATGCTTTGTGGCCAGCCGACGCGCTCGGGCCCGCTTGATCTCGACGGCTCTCGCGTGATGGATGCGACCAGGCGATCAGCCAGGACGTCGAAGACGCGGCGCAGCGATGACGTGGACGACTCGCGCCATTCCAGTGGCTCGGGAGTGGTGATGCGCTTCAGTGCGGGTGGAGCGACCGGCTCCACCGCGGAGAGACCGGCGAGGGCGATCAGACCGTCCCCGGCCTGGAAGTACTCGGCGAGGCGGCGCAGACGGTCGGGCGCCGGAGGGAACCGGCCCTGCTCCCACTGGGTGACGGTGGCGCGCTGGACGCCGACCGCATCCGCGACCGCCTGCTGCGTGAGGTTGCGGGATGTGCGCAAACGGCGCAGTTCGACGGCGAGATCCGACGCCACGGCTACACCTCCCTACCTTCCCCTACCTCTGTCACCTACGTCACACTCCCTACTTACGTAGGCACTTCCTACATCAGGTGGGGTGGGCATGACTGTAGGGCACATCGTGACCGTGGAGCGCAACGTTACCGCATCGGTGCAGTACGCCGGCGAGGACCTGGCACGACTGATCAGTATGGGCACTGAGCTGGGACAGGAGGGGGGAATGGGGACAAGAGGACAGGCCGTGAACCGAGTTCCGGAGACTCGACCAGTCATGGTCCCTACTATCGCCTACCTACGTGAGGTAGGCACGACGACGCGCCGCCGGGAAGGTGAACTCGTCGATGTCCGCAGCGGTCCACGACCGCCCGTCACCTACCGGAGGTGAATGGCCATGAGAGCAGGAGTACGGCGGTGGGACCACGATCCCTACCTCCGCGAATTCGGCCCGCACCTGCGCAAGCCCAACCCGCTGGCCTTCCCGTGGCGCTGGCGCTACGAACTGGCCGGCGGGGTCGCGGCCCCGGCCGGCCTGCAGGCCCTGGCGGACGCCACCCACCCGATGGCGGCGGTCGCGCTCCTGCTGACCGGGGCAGTCGGAGTGCTGGGCTGGACACCCGCCCGTCGGGTCATCGCCGACCGCGCGCGGTGCGTCCTCGTCCAGCACCGTCTGCGGGCGGCGATGGTCGAGCACGGCATCCACTCCTGGTCGGGCCGCTGGTTGCCGACCATCCTGTGGACCACCCCGGTCGAGCGGGGTGTGCGGGTGGTGCTGTGGTGCCACGCCGGGATCGGCGCCGGTCGCTTCGCCGGGCACCGGGAGACCCTGGCCGCCACCTGCTGGGCCGCGGACGTGGAGGTGGCCCAGCACCCGCGGTGGGCGAACGTGGTGGTGCTGCTGGTCGTCACCCGGTCTCCGGAGTCGCCGCGCGGTGAGTCGCCCGTCGGATCCGCGTAGTCGGTGATCGTGCGGATGGGTCCGGGGAGCGTATTGGGAGGTCGGCGCCAGTCGGCGAGATTGGTCGGCTGGCGCCGATCGCTTGCCTGACGAGTCCTGCTGCGCAAATTCGAGAATCGACGCGCGTGGACACGGGGCCGTACACTGCCTGTCGTTGACCTCAATCGACCGAAAGCGCGCCACTCCGGAGGGTGTCGGTGGACCCAGTCGCGTCCCGGAATCTGCGTCGCCCGTACCTCACGGTGCTGATCCTGCTCCTGGTGCTTTTCGTGATCGTCCGCTTCACGTATCTCCGCGCACCGGGCGCCGATCTGGAAGCGTCAGTTTCGACGACGTTGGGCCAGGTGGTCGATGCATTGATAGGTGCGATGCTAGCCGCGCTGGGAGTTGCGATCCTTCTTATCGTCGTCTTTCCCGGGCCGGACATGAGCGAGGCTGTCCGGGTGCTGCCGTCGCGGGAGATCGGATCGTTCATCCGATCGGAAGTCGCAGACACGCGCGAGTGGTTGATCAGGGCGCGGACGGGGGTCTACTTCCGGGCTCGGACCATCCGGTGGCTAGGCGAGCTCGCGACGGCGAACCATCGCGCGATCCGTGTGCAGCTCGTCATCATGGACCCGAGGGACACCGACCTGGCGAGGCGCCTTCTGCTGACCCGTGCGCAGGTCGCAGGGGGAGCATGGGACGAGAAACGTGTGATGCACGAGATCTGCGCGAGCATCTTGACGTGCGTAGGGCAGGCGCGACGGCATCCCAGGCTCGACATCTCCATCGCGCTGAGCCGGAACCTCTGGATCATATCGCTCGACATCTCCAGCAGGTACGTCCTGGTCGCCGGCCCGCAGAACGGTCATCCGGCCATCGCGTACAGCGCGAACAGCGAGTTCTTCGACAGCTTCCGCAGTGAGTTCGAGGCCACGTACGGCGGCGCGGAGAAGATCGACTTCTCGGGCGTTCAGAACGTCGACTTCACGGATACGGGCAACATCTCCGCCGCGCTGGCGGCCATGGGTCTGTCCGCTTCGGTGACCGAGCCCGCAGACCTGGAGGAGATTCGTCAGCTCATCCAGAATCCTGAGAGGTCGAACCAGTACCGGTGAGTGGCGCCGATGCTCCCGCGCTCCGGCGCCACCAACCGGTGGGACGTCAGCGCAGGCAGTAGAAGCGGAAGAAGTCGTCCTCGATCGGCAGGACGTCGAGGTCGGCGAAGCCGGCGGAGCGGACGTAGCCGCGGAGCGTGTCGGGCCGCATGACGGTGCCGGTGCCCACCGAGCCGTCGTGGGCCAGGCCGTCGGGCAGGCAGCAGGTGATGCTCCAGCCGTACATGAGCTGCTCCACCTCGTCGCCGGGTGCGCTGAACCGCTCCGCGACGCGCTCATCAACGACCAGCACGACGCCGTCCGGCTCGGCCATCGCGCGCATCGCGGTGAGCACGGAGACCGGGTCGGGCATGTCGTGGATGCACTCGAAGGCCGCGACGAGGTCGTAGCCGCCCTCGGCGAGCGCGGCGTCGGTGGTGTGGAAGCGCACCCGGTCGCCGACACCGGCTTCGGCGGCGTTGCGGCGGGCGGCCTCGATCGAGGGGCCGTCGGGGTCGAAGCCGTCGACGGTGACGTCGGGGTTGGCCAGGGCCAGGCCGATCGCCGACCAGCCGAAGCCGCAGCCGACGTCGGCGATCCGGCCGCCGCGGCGGAGCACGGCGTCGATCTCGGGCACCGACGGCAGGTAGTCGCGGGGGAGGGCGCCCAGGAACAGGGGGCGATTGGCCGCGGCCTGGGACTCGCGGGCGTCGGGGCCGAACTCGGCCCAGGACACGCCGCCGCCGGTGCGGTAGGCGCCGGCCAGCGCGTCGACGTGCCGGCCGACCCCGGCGACCATCCGGGCCAGCGGGAGCACGTGGTTCGGGCTGAGCACGTCGGTCAGCACCTCGGCGTGCCCGGCCGGCAGCCGGAAGCGGCGCTCGGTGGCGGGTGCGGTGTCGTCGTCGACGGTCAGCACGCCGCAGACGGCCTGGTGCTCCAGCCACTCCCGGGCGTAGCGCTCGGACGTGCCGGTCCGGGTGGCCAGTTCGGTCGAGGTCGAGGCGTTCTCGGCCAGGGCGCGGTAGTAGCCGAGCCGGTCGCCGAGGTAGGCGGCCTGCACGAGCTGGGCGCCGAGTACGGCGGTGAAGAGTCGCTCGCCGAACTGCTCGGCGGTGGCGCCGGCGGCCGGCGCGGATTCGGTCGTGGTCATGGCCGTGATGCTGGCGAGGGCCGCTGTCGGATCGCTGTCGACCCGCCGTCACCCCCGGGCGACGGCTGTCAGCGGGTGGCGCGGCCGGGCACGATGACGCGGTGGTCGAGACAGCGGTGGTCGGGGTGCCGCGGGTGGCCGTGCTCGGCCCGGTCGAGCTGCGCGGTCCCGACGGGCCGGTGCCGGTGCGCAGCGCCCGCCAGCGGAGACTGCTGGCCGCGCTGGCCCTGCACGCTGACCGCCCGGTCGACGTCGAGGTCCTCGCCGACCTGGTGTGGGACTCGACCGCACCGGCCGATCCGGCCGGTGCGCTGCAGACGAACGTGGCCCGGCTCCGCAGGCTGTTGCCCGCCGGCGTCGGCATCGAGACCGGCGCGCGCAGCTACCGGCTGCGGCTCGCCGCGGAGGACCTCGATGCCGCGGCGTTCCAAGCCAGCCTGACCCGCGCCGCCGGGGAGCCCGATCCGGCGCGCCGGCTGGCGCTGCTGGACGCCGCGCTCGCGCTGTGGCGGGGCCGGCCGTTCGCGGAGCTGGACCACCCGGAGTCCGCGCCGGAGGTGGCCCGGCTCGCCGAGCTGCACCGCGGCGCCCAGGAGCAGCGCGCGGCGGCGCTGCTG
>NZ_JAHDTH010000294.1 GCF_018531445.1 Pseudonocardia lacus | reverse complement strand
CGGGCCGGCGCGGACGGCGCCGCGCGGGCCCGCGCCGTGCTCGACGCCGAGCGCGAGCGCGCCGTGGCCCGCGCACCGGGCGCGGGCAACCCGCTGCACGTGCTGCTCGCGCAGCTGTCGGGCAACCCGGTCCTCGAACTGTTCGTCGACGTGCTGACCCGCCTGACCAGCCGGTACGCCTACGCCGTCGCGCGGGCCGGGGCCGACACCGGGCAACCGGAAGCGCTGCGGGGTCGGGCCGGTGTCGTCGACGCGGTGGCCGCGGGCGACGGTCGGCGCGCCGCCGAGCTGATGCGCGAGCACCTCGACGCCGAAGCGGCCTGGTTCGAGCGGAACCGCCCGTCGGGCACCGTGCACCGACCGCTGCGCCCCGGCCCTCCCGAGCCCTCGGCGGGCCACGCGAAGATGGCCGAGGTGCTGGCCACCCGGATCCGGGAGGACATCGCCGTGCGCGGCTGGCCGGTCGGTGCCGTGCTCGGCTCCGAAGCCGACCTGCTCACCCGCTACCGCATCAGCCGCGCCGTCCTGCGCGAAGCCGTCCGACTCCTCGAACACCACGCCGTCGCCCGCATGCGACGCGGACCCGGCGGCGGACTCGTCGTCACCCGACCCGACCCCCGCGCCAGCATCGACACCATGGCCCTGCACCTGGAATACCGCGGCGTCACCCGCGACGACCTGGGCATCGCCCGCGACGCGGTCGAGCTCGGCGTGCTCGACCTGGCCCTGGCCGCGCGGGCCCGGCGGCCCTTCGACGCCGGCACCGTTGCCGAGCTGCACGCGGCGGCCGCGCACGTGACCGACGGCCCGATCGGCGATCCCACCCGCGCCGACCCGTTCCACACGCGGCTCGCGGAGCTGTCGGGCAACCCGGTGCTGGTGCTGTTCCTGCGGGTGCTCACCGAGCTGTTCCGCGCGCACACGTCCGCCCAGGAGCGCCCACCGCCGGTGGACGAGGTCGCCGCCGAGGTGCGCGTGGTCCACGAGCGGATCCTGCGGGCCGTCCTCGACGGCGACGCCGCCGCGGCCCGCAGGCGCATGCGCCGCCACCTCGACGCCCTCTCCCCCTGGTGGGACTGAGCGCCCGGCGCGCGACTCGCCGTCGCGCCGACCCGCCGGCGGGACGGGTCGGGACGTGACAGCGCGTACAGTGACCTCTTCACGCGACGACCTGCTTCACGCGACGACCTGCGCTCGCGGACCGGCAGCAGGTGAGGAGAGCAGGCCGCCATGGCGACACCCGGGATCGACCTCCCGCCGGGCGGGGCACCCCCGTCGGGCCGGGCGTCGCGCCCGGTCGACGGGCCCGACACCCACACCGACCCCGACACCGATACCAGCACCCGCACCGGCACCGGCGCTGACACCGTCCCCGACACGGTCACCGACACCGAGGGCTCCGACGCCGCCGTGGAGGTCTCCCCCGACGGGTCGGGCGGCACCGGCAAGCTGGCCTCCCAGGTCGCCCGGGGCATCGAGGCCGAGGTGGTGCGGCGGGGCTGGCCGGTCGGGCTCTCGCTGGGCTCGGAGATGGAGCTGCGCGAGCGCTTCGGGGTGAGCCGCTCGGTGCTGCGCGAGGCCGTGCGGCTCGTCGAGCACCACCAGGTCGCCCGGATGCGCCGCGGCCCCAACGGCGGGCTCTTCGTCACCGCGCCCGACACCGCCCCGGCCACCCGCGCGATGGTCATCTACCTGGAGTACGTCGGGACGACCGTGTCCGACCTGCTGCAGGCCAGGGTGCTGCTGGAGCCGCTGGCCGCCGGGCTGGCCGCCGAGCGCATCACCGAGGAGGGCATCGGGCGGCTGCGCGCGGCGCTCGCCGACGAGGTCGACCGGCTCGACGAGCCCGGCATCCGCTCGCAGGACGCGCTGCACGTGCTGCTGGCCGAGCTGTCGGGCAACCCCGTCCTGCGGCTGTTCGTCGACGTGCTGACCCAGCTCACCACGCGCTACGCGCACACCTCGCAGCGCACGCCCAGGGCGCGGGTCCGCGCGGCCAAGGCCGACTCCCACACCGAGCACACCGTCGTCGCCGGCGCGGTGATCGCCGGGGAGGGGGCGCGGGCGCAGACCCGGCTCACCCGCCACCTGCAGGCGGTCGCGGCGTGGATCGACGAGAACAAGGTGCGCAGGCTGCCCCGCGGCCCGGCGGCGCCGGTGGCCGCGGAGCTGGTGAAGGGTCCGGTGGAGGGGCCGCGGGCGAAGCTCGCCGAGGTCGTCGCGGCCCGGATCCAGGACGAGATCGCCCAGCGCGGCTGGCCGGTGGGCGCCGTGCTCGGCTCCGAAGCCGACCTGCTCACCCGCTACCGCATCAGCCGCGCCGTCCTGCGCGAAGCCGTCCGACTCCTCGAACACCACGCCGTCGCCCGCATGCGACGCGGACCCGGCGGCGGACTCGTCGTCACCCGACCCGACCCCCGCGCCAGCATCGACACCATGGCCCTGCACCTGGAATACCGCGGCGTCGCCCGCGACGACCTGCGGGTCGTGCGCGACGCCGTCGAGCTCGGGGTGCTCGCGGCCGTGGTCGACCGGCACACCGAGCCGCAGGTCGGCGAGCGCCTGTCGGCCGCGGTGCGCTGGCCCAGCGAGGGCCCGGCCGGCGACCCGGCCAAGCACGACGCGTTCCACACGGAGCTGGCCGACCTGTCGGGCAACCCGGTCCTGGCGCTGTTCCTGCGGATCATCACCGAGCTGTTCCGCCGGCACACGGCCGTGCAGGACGATCCGCCCCCCGGCGACGAGGCCGCGGCCGCCGAGGTGGAGAAGTTCCACCAGCGGATCCTGGACGCCATCCTGGCCGGCGACACGGGCCTGGCCCGCCACCGGATGCGCCGCCACCTCGAAGCCGTCACCTCGTGGTGGCACTGACCCCGGCCCGGAGGACGGATCAGGAGCGGGGCGCCCCGCCGTCGCGGCTGCGGGCGTAGTGCCGGGCGGCCTTGGCCCGGTTGCCGCAGCCGGCCATGGAGCACCAGCGCCGGTCGCCGCGCCGGCTGGTGTCGTAGAAGTGCAGCACGCAGCCCGGTCCGGAGCAGTGCCGCAGGCGGCTCGGGTCGCGCTCGCGCAGGCGCAGGTAGTCCTCGGCGGCGGTCCAGGCCGGCAGCGCGGCGGGGTCGTCGACGTCGATCACCGTCCGCGGCCCGTCGGGATCGACCGAGCGGCGCAGGGCCCCGCGGGCGAGCACGGCGTTGAGGGCCGCGAGCGCCGTCGGGGAGCCCGGCTCGCCGAGGTGGGCGGCGATGGCGTCGCGGGCGCCGACCAGCGCTTCGCGCACCCCCGCCGAGGCGGGGACGCGTTCGGCGAAGCCGTGGGCGGACAGCCACAGCGCCAGCCCCTCGGCGTCGGCCAGCAGGTCGTGGGTGCCCTCGGCGTCGACCCACACCGTGTTGAGCAGGTCCAGGCCCAGGGGTTCACCCACGAGCGGACGGGGGTCTGCTGGCATGCGACGAGTCTAACCGGACCGGAGCACCTGACAGGATAGGTGCATCAACCCGTGGGCACTCCGCCGGTCAGGAGTCCGGCGATGAGCGGACCGGGCCGCTACCGCGGGGGACTCGCGGTGCAGGGGCGCGCGGCTCCGCCGGCCCGGCCCGGACCGCTACGCGCCGTCAGCGGCCCTTCCAGACCGGGGCCCGCTTCTCGGCGAACGCCGTGGCGCCCTCGCGGGCGTCTTCGGAGGAGAACACCGGGGAGATGATCTCGGACTGCTTGGCCCAGCCCTCCTCGAAGGACCAGTCGGCGCTGCTGCGCGCGACCTGCTTGGTCGCGGCCACGGCCAGCGGGCCGTTGCCGGCGATCAGGGTGGCCAGCTCCACCGCGGACTCGAGCGCGCCGCCCTCGTCGGTGAGCCGGTTGACCAGGCCCACCTCGGCGGCGCGCTCGGCGCCGAACGGCTCGCCGGTCAGCAGCAGCTCCAGCGCGATCGCGAACGGCACCCGCCGGGGCAGTTGCAGCGCCGCACCGCCCGCGGCCACCAGCGACCGCTTGACCTCGGGCACCCCGAACCGGGCGGTGCGCGCGGCGACCACCAGGTCGCAGGCCAGCAGCAGCTCGAAGCCGCCGGCCAGCGCCCAGCCCTCGACGGCGCCGATCAGCGGCTTGCGCGGCGGGGCCTGGGTGATCCCGCACAGCCCGCGGCCCTCGATCGAGGGGCTCTCCCCGCGCAGGAACCCCTTGAGGTCCATGCCCGCGGAGAACGTGCCGCCCGCGCCGGTGAGCACCCCCACCCACAGCTCGTCGGAGGCGTCCAGCTCGTCCACCGCCTCGGCGACGCCCTTGGCGACCGCGAGGTTCAACGCGTTCTTCGCCCGCGGGCGGTTGATGGTGATGACCTGAACGGCGCCGCGGCGCTCGACGAGGACCTCGTCCGACACGCTCTCCTCCTTCGCAGAACCTGACCGGTCCGAACAGTAGCCTGATTTCCGCGCCGCGGAAGGCGCCGTCGATCACCCACCGGCCAGCTCGCGCTCGACGGCGGCGGCGGTCGCGGCCAACTCGGCCGCCCACCCGGCCACCCGGTCCCGGCGGAACCGCGAGGTCGGCATGGCCAGCGACACCGCGGCCGATGGCACGCCCCGCGGCCCGCGCACCACCCGCCCGAGGGCGGTGACCCCGGGTTCGGTGCCCCGGTCGTTCAGCGCGACGCCGCGCCGACGCACGCGGCGCAGCTCGCGCAGCAGCGCGGCGGTGTCCACCACCGGTGGGTGCCGGTCGGCGTAGAGAGCGAGCACCTCCGCGTCGGTGCGGGTGGCCAGCACGGCCTTGCCGCCGGAGGCCAGGTGCGCGGGCAGCGTGCGGCCCTCCCGGTCGCCGACGCGCAGCACGCGGGCGGCCTCCACGGTGACCACGAACCGCACGTGGTCGCCGACGAGCACGGTCAGGTTGCTGGTCTCGTCGACGCGCTCGGTGAGCGCGCGCAGGTGCGGCAGGGCCAGCCCGCGCAGCGCGGCGGCCGGCTCGGTCGGCACCCGGCGGCCCAGCGCCGGCCCGGCGACGTAGCGGCGACGGTCGTCCTGCACCGCGAAGTCCCGGTAGACCAGCATGGCCAGGAGCCGGTGGGCGGTCGAGCGGGCCACCCCGAGCCGGCGGGCCGCCTCGCTCACCCCCAGCGGCCCCTCCTGCTGCAGCAGGGTCGCCAGCCGCAGGGCGTGGTCGACCGACTCGATGGCGTACGCCGGTCTGTTCCGCACAGCAGAACGGTAGCTCCGGTCGGGGGTGGCGGACGTAGCGTTTGCGGGTCGCCCGACCGCTCGACGAACCGCCGGAGGTGCACCGTGACGTCCACGATCGACCCCGCCGAGCAGGCGGTCGCCTCCCCGGTGCGGCTGCGCGCGGTGGACGCGCCCGGGCAGCCCACCCCGTCGCCGGAGCTGGAGCGGCTCTACCGCGGCTTCGAGTCCGAGCTGCTGGTGCCGCTGTGGACCGAGATCGGCGACCTGATGCCCACCAGCCCCCGCCCGGCCGCCGCCGCGCACGTGTGGCGCTGGCAGGGCCTGCTGCGGCTGGCCGAGCGGGCCGGCGACCTGGTCCCGGTGGGGCGCGGCGGGGAGCGCCGGGCCATCGCACTGGCCAACCCCGGCCTCGGCGGTGCGCCCTACGCCACGCCGACGCTGTGGGCGGCGATCCAGTACCTGAACCCGCGCGAGGACGCGCCGGTGCACCGCCACACCCAGAACGCGTTCCGGTTCGTCGTGGAGGGCGAGGGCGTGTGGACCGTGGTCGACGGCGACCCGGTGGCCATGCGCCGCGGCGACTTCCTGCTCACCCCCGGCTGGCGCTTCCACGGCCACCACAACCGGTCCGACACCCCCATGGCCTGGCTGGACGGGCTCGACATCCCGTTCGCGCACACCATCGGCTCGGGCTTCTTCGAGCCCGGCCCCGAGGTCGTCGAGGACCGCTCCGCGCCGGCCCGCTCGCGCGCCGAGCGGCTCTGGGCCCATCCCGGGCTGCGCCCCGTGTCGGTCCCCGGTCCGCGGACCAGCTCCCCGATCGCGGCCTACCGCTGGGAGCACACCGACGCCGCGCTGGCCGACCAGCTCGCCCTGGAGGACGCGGGCCACCCCGGTGTGCTGGAGCCGGGGCACGCGGCCGTCCGGTTCAGCAACCCGACCACCGGCGGCGACGTCATGCCGACCATGCGCGCGGAGATGCACCGGCTGCGGGCCGGAACCCGCACGGCCACCCGCCGCGAGGTCGGCTCGTCGGTGTGGCAGGTCTTCGACGGCACCGGCACGGTCCACGTCGGCGGGCGCGAGTGGCGCGTGGAGCGCGGCGACCTGGTCGCCGTGCCGTCGTGGGTGCCGCTGGCGGTGACCGCGCGGACCGGGCTGGACCTCTTCCGGTTCAGCGACACACCGATCTTCGAGAGCCTGCACGCCCACCGGGTGCGGATCGAGCCCGCCGACTGACGAGCCCGCCGGCCGGCCCCCGATGGGGTCCGCCCCGGTGGACCGGTGCCCCTCGACGACGCGGTGCACCGGTCCGACGGGGCGGACCCGATCTCCCACCGGGGTACCGGGCCCCCAGGTCGGTCAGTGCTCGCCCGCGTCCTCCTCCTCGGCGGCCGGGGCCTTCTCCGCCTCATCGGCCTCGTCGGCCTCGTCGGCCTCGTCCACCTTCTCGGCCTTGTCCGCCTTGTCGGCCTTGTCCGCCGGCGCCTTCTCGGCAGCCGCACCACCACCGCCGGTGGCGTTCTGCACGGCCGCCGAGTCCTCGGCGGCGTTCGGGGCCTCGGCGTCCTGCGCGGCGTCCTCGGCGGCGGCGTCCTCGGCAGCGGCTCCCTCCTGGGCGGCGGCCACGTCCGCGGCGGCGGCCTCGACCTCGGCGACGACGGCGGCCGCGTCACCGCCGGCGGCGGTCAGCGCGGCCTCGGCCGCGGTCACGCCCTCCTGGGCGGCGAGCAGGGTGACGTGCGCCGCGGTCAGGCTCTCCTCGGCCGCGGCCACCGCCTCGGCGTCCGCGTCGTCGGCGGCGGCGTCGGCGGCGGCCGCGTCCTCGACCGCGGCGTCCT
>NZ_JAHDTH010000293.1 GCF_018531445.1 Pseudonocardia lacus | reverse complement strand
CCCCGGAGGTCGCCGCCTTGCCCGTGGCCTCGCACGCCTCGATCCCGCAGTACGCGTCGGTGTTCGCCGCGCTGGTGGCGCTCAGCTCCCGGCCGGACGCGGTGGCGCCGATCGCGCGGACGCTGTCCTCGCGCGCGGCCTTCCGGTCGGCGACCTCGGAGGTGGCCTCGACGTCGCAGTCGCCGGCGGTGGCGGTGCAGTCCGCGGTGGCCGCGGTCTCGCGGACCGGCGCCGCGACGCCCGCCTTCGCGGGGACCCCGGTGACCTCGCCGGTCGTGGCGACCTCCGCGGTGCCCTTGCAGTCGGCGTCGTCGTCGCAGTCGACGCCGGCCCCGGCGGTGCTGGTGGCCACGCCGTCACCGTCGCTTGCGGCGGGCTGGTCGAGGCCGGAGTAGTCGCCGGTCACGGCGGCGCGCTCCCACGCGGCCCGCTGCGCGGTCCGATCCTCGGTGAGGGTGTTGTCGACGTCGGTGGTGGCGTGCGCCTCGCAGGACCCGCCGTCGGCCAGGGTGCAGGACCCGGTGCCGGAGCTGGTGCGCCCCGCCCCGGCGCGCAGCCCGGACGCCGACCCGGAGGTCTTGGCCTGCCCGGCGCCGGTGCACTCCCCCCCGTCACCCTCGCAGCCGACCTCGACGGCCCCGGCGCCGTGCGCCTCGACCCCGCGCCCGGAGTGCTCGACCTCGATGGCGCTGCGGGCGGCGCAGCCGCCTGCGGTGACGGTGCAGCTGGTCTCGGCGCTCGCCTCGGCCTTGGGCGCGGCCTTCGCGGCGGTCGTCGCCGTCGCGGCGGTCCCGGTGGCCGGGTCCGGGGCGTCGGCGGCCTTGCCGACCGTGCGGGTAGTCGCCTTGCCGGTGCAGCCCTCGTCGGGGCAGTCGACCTCGGCGTCGGCGTCGACGGCGCGGTCGGAGCCCTCGCCGTGCAGGGCGACCGAAGCACCGGTGCGGCAGCCGCCGCTCGCGGTGGTGCACGACGACTCGGTGTTGCCGGAGGTCTCCACGGCGGAGCCGGGCGCGGTGGCGGCGACCGCACGGGTACCGGCCGCCTGCCCGGTGCGGACGGACTTCCCGGTGCTCTTCGCCGACGCCGAGCCGGTGCAGTCGTTGCACTCGACGGCGGCGGCCGCCTCGACCCCCTCGGTCTTCCACCCGTCGTCGTCCCCGTCGTCGCCGTGCTCATCGCCGAGGTCTACGGCGGCGCGGGTGGCGCAGCCGGTCTTCGCGGCGGTGCACGTGGCCGTGCCGTCGCCGGAGCGGGAGCGCTGCTCGTCGGCCGTCCGCGCGTCGGCACCCATCTTGCGGACGTCGTCGGCGGCGGCGCGGGCGGCCTCGGCCTTCTCCTTGGCGTTGTCGTCCTGGCCGGTGGCCGAGCTCGTGCAGGTGCCCGCGTCGGTGTCGCAGTCGGCCCGCGCGGTGCGGCGGTCGACCTCGCCGGTGAGCTCGCACCCGCCCTCGCAGGACGCGGTGGCCGCGGTCCGCTCGGCACCCGCGTCGGCGGCGTCGGCCTTCTCCGGGCCGCTGGCGGTGCCGCTGCACTTGCCGGCGACGGTCGCGCAGGCGATCTGGGCGCCGTCCGGGTTGGTCCGGCTGCCCTGCTGGCACTGGTTCGCCGCGCCCTCACACGTCGTGCCGGCCTTGGTGGTGGTGGCCTTGCCGGTCTCCTCGTCGACCTTCTTGCTCTCGGTCGAACTCGTGCAGCCCTTGGCCGCACCGGTCAGCGTGCACGACGCCGAGCCCTTGTTGTCGCCCTTGGAGGTCGACACCGAGCAGCCGGAGGAGACCCCGCTGATCGCGACGCACCGGTCGGTGCCGCGCTCGCCGTCGGCGTCCTCGCTCGCCGCACCGCACGCGACGAACACCCCGCTTGACCCGCAACCGGCCGAGGCGCCCTCGCCGTCGGTGTCGGTGTAGTCCGCGGCGTGGTCGGTGGCCTCGGCGAGCTGCTCGGTGGCCTCGTACACCTCGTCGCGCTTGGACTCGTACTCCTTGGTGCTCTTGGCGTAGGCGTCCTTGGTCTTCTTGTCCGCGCCCTTCGCGGTCGCCTTCTTCTTCTGCTCGGCGAGCGCCTTCTCCTGCGCGGCCAGGTCCTTCTGACCCTTCAGCACGGAGTCGACCAGGTCGGACTGGTCGGGCGACAGCTCCGCCTTGTCCTTCTCGACCTGCTCGACGAGCTCGTCGTGCGCGGCCTTGTCCTTGGCGTAGGCGGCCTTGTCCTTCTTGGTCGCGCCCTTCTCGCCGGCCTTCTTCTTCTGCTCGGCCAACTTCTTCGCCGAGTTCTCGACCTTGATCTGATCCTTGAGCACCTTCTCGGTGTGCTCGGCGGAGTCGTCGTACTCGACGGACTCCTCGTCGCCATCCTCGTCACGGTCATCGTTGCCGTCGTCGTCGCCGTCGTCGGCGGACTTCGAACCCTTCGGCGGGCCGCGCGGAGCGTCCTCGTCGGCATCGGCGGAAAGCAGCTTCGCGGTCGCGCCGTCGTCGGTGGCGCCGCCGTCGGCCGGCTCCAGGTCGTCGATCGCGCTCAGCACCTGCGTCCAGGTGACGTCGTCGGCACCATCGGCACCGGTCTTCTTGCCGTCCTTCTTCGCGTCCTTGGCGCCGGCCTTCTTCGCGTCCTTCGCGCCGGCCTTCTTCGCGTCCTTCGCGTCGGCGTTCTTCGCGTCCTCCGCGGGGGCGCTCTCGCCCATGTCGTCCAGGAGTTCCTTGACGATCGCCAGCCGCGCCTCGTCCCGGTCGTCCTCCGACCCGGCTGCGTCCTCGAGATCGTCCAGGTGCTTCTCGGCGAGTTCGGTGAGCTGACGGCGGACCTGCTTGCCGTCGCCCTTCTCCCCCGCCAGGTCGGCCACGAGCTTGTCGACGTTGCCGTCGGCGCCGCTCTTGTCGCCGCTCTTGTCGCCGCCCTTATCACCGCTCTTCGCCGCGGCCTTCTCCGCGGTCTTCGCGGCGGGCTTCTTCGGCTCGTCCTTCGCCCCGGCCTTCTTCTTCGGAGCGGTCGCCTTGTCGCCCTTACCGGGCGCCGCGGCGGCATCGGCGTCGGTGTCGGCATCGGCGCCGTCCTGCTTCTTCACGAGCTTCGGCGCATCACCCGCATCCGCGCCATCGTCGCCGGCGCCCTCGCCCGTCGACTCGGCATCGGACTCGTCACCGGTCTTCGGCCCGCCCTTCTTGTCCTTCTTGGGCTTGCCCTTGGGCTTGGCCTTCTCGCCGGCCTTCTTGTCCTCCGCGGCCTGAGCCTTCTCATCGTCCTGGGACTCGGCGTTCTCGTCGTCCCGCGACTCGCCGTTCTCGTCGTCCCGCGACTCGCCGTTCTCGTCGTCCCCCGACTCAGCGCTCTCGTCGTCCCGCGACTCAGCGTTCTCGTCGTCCCGCGACTCAGCGTTCTCGTCGTCCCGCGACTCAGCGTTCTCGTCCGTCCCGCGACTCAGCGTTCTCGTCGTCCCGCGACTCAGCGTTCTCGTCGTCCCGCGACTCAGCGTTCTCGTCGTCCCGCGACTCAGCGTTCTCGCCATCCTGCGACTCGGCGTTCTCGTCGTCCTGCGACTCGGCGTTCTCGGCCTTCTTGGGCTTGGCCTTGTCGCCCGCCTTCTCGTCCTTCTCGGGCTTGGGCTTGTCGCCGTCCTTCTGGACCTTCTTCGGCTCGGGCTTGTCACCGTCCTTCGGCCCGGCCTTCTTGTCCTTCTTCGGGCCGGGCTTGTCGCCGCCCTTCTTGTCCTTCTTCGGGTCGGCCTTCTCGTCCGACGAATCCGCCCCCGACTGGCCGGATCCCTCGGAACCGTTCTTCCCGCCCGCGGGCCTGGTGCTGCCTCCCTTCACCAGGCCCTGCGCCGCGGCGCTCACCGGGACCGCCGCGGACGCCGGCGCGGCGGCCAGGAAGGCCGCCCCGAACCACAGCACCACGACCAGACCCGACACCCACAACAGCCACCGCACGACCGCCCACGCCTTGTCCCGGACGGAGAGCCGCAGCTGCACGGGCACGTCGGAACGCACGTCGAGGCCACCGGGCCCCGCGTGCGTCTCGACCTGCCGGCTCATGCTGGAGACTCCCTGCTCGGAAGGGAGGAGGAGATGGTGCGGCTCGTCCAACGGGCGAGAAACCGCTGGCGGCACACTCCCAAGACATGCAGCACACCGGGCCTGCGCACGTCGCGCCTGAGGCAGCGACCCGCGCCGGACGGTCGTCGTAACCACGTCCAGCGGCCCTGCTCCGGGGACCGGTCGTTGCGGCGACGTCAGCAGCGACTGTCTTCCGGTGAGCCCCGACTACACACCTTGAGCTCACCGGCAAAAGTAGCAACCGCCACCCGGTCCGGGCAACACCCACTTCACCAGGTCCCGCCGAGTGCCCCACCCGCAGCCGCTCCGAACCCTGCGCGGGCCAGGCCCGCGAAGCCCCCCACCGACGCTCCGAACCCCTCCACCGGCGCCGGGAGCGGCCCGGCGACGCTTCCACACCCTCCGCCGACACCGGCAGGCGAGGCGGCCCGCGCCGCCTCCACCCCGTTCAGGCACACCATTCAGGAGGTCACAGCGGAATCCGCTCGGCAGCCGGACCGTCGAAATGGGGACGCCGATCCACCTCACGAGCCCGGCCGCAAGCACGATTCCGCGTGACGTCCATGTTCCCGCAAGCGCATCCCAACCGGTGGCTCGACCCGGTCCCACACCCGCATGTCCGCCCCTCAGCCGGCGCCCACCGTCCGATACCTTGACTCCGTATTGTCCGGTACATGTGGGAATCGGCGGACGCCTCGAACTCGATCCCGGTGCCGCCTTCGGGCCGCTGAGGCCTGCACCGCGGGAAAGTCGAGAATCGCCGTCGACGCCCACCACCTGGCTCGACCCGAGTCGTCAGCCGAGACGCCGCGGGGCGCGAAGACCGCGATGCCGGAGATGTCGCCCCGGCCGGCGCCAGACGGGGCGCACGAATCGTCGACGACCGCCACGTCCGACGAACACGGTGCGAGCCCCTCTTCGGATCGCGCGTGCACCTGCTCGATCTCTCGCGCTCTCGGCGTCGGTGACAGATCGCGTCGACCGTGGCCGGATACTCACGCATGGCAGGCACTCGGGGTGATTGGAATATCGGCGTCCTTCAACACCGCGCAGATCGGCTCGATCCGAATTCTTCCCGATTCTTGTCGATGTAGTCGATGATTACCGCCGTGGACGGTCGAACTCCGCAAAGAAGGCCGATGCCGACTTCAAGATCGCGTGTTCCCGCCGCAACTCCCGGGCCTCCCGGCTCCAACCCTGTGGGGTTCCAGCACTCAGCCGCACCCGATGATAGGGGTTCACGCCGCGGCTTCGTACTCGTTGATCAGTCCGCCGAGGATCGGGCGGCGGCTGATCCGATTGCTGACGAGGTCTGTGGCCGGCTCGCCGGGGCGTGGCGGCTGCAGGCGCAGGGCTTGATGTGGCCGGTGGTGGTTGTAATGCGCGGTGTACTCGGCGAGCACCTCCGTAGGTGACGTTCACCGGCGATCAGCATCCGGTCGGTGAGTTCGGTGCGGATCGTCAGCACGAGGCGTTCGGCGAGGCAATTCGCTCGTGGGCAACGGGGCAGGATCTTGACCACAGTGATGCCAGCGGCGGCGAGGACGGCGTCGAACGAGGCGGTGAACTGGCCGGCGCGGTCGAGGACGAGGAACCGAAGAACTTGCGCCAGCTGGTGTCGGTGTGGCGATCCGGGGCCGGTGGGATGCGGCGCCACCGCAAGATGCAGCGGATGGTGCTGGCCAGTCCGGCGGAGGACGGCGACTTCGTGGCGCAGCACGAGGAGTTCGATGTCCTTCGACACGGCCCGGCACCCGAGCAGCCCGATTGAGTAGAGCACCTGCTGGAAGGTGAGGTACAGCAGTCGAAGGAACACCACCGCGATCATGCCCGCGCCTCGGCGGAGGCGGATCACCGCTGGGGTCAGACGCGCAGGCCGAGTTTATGAGCTGGGTGGCCAGGGCTCAGCCGTCGGTACTGCGCTGCGGCGCTCAGCGTCGCTCTTGCTCGGCTGGCAACCCGACGCACGCCGGGCACACCTGAAGGTGTTGGATGGGGTCTGCGCCAATGGAGCGGGGCCGGGGTGTCGACAGCGCGAAGGGGATGAGTGCCGTGGTCAGCGAGTCACCCGAAGACGTCGAGGCACGATCGGGGATCGACATGTCCGTTCCGCACTCGGCCCGGATCTGGAACTACTGGTTGGGCGGCAAGGACAACTACCCGGTCGACCGCGCAGCCGGCGATGCATGGGCCGCCACCGCCCCGGAGATCCGTGACATCGCGCGCGCCTCGCGCGCGTTCCTCGCCCGTGCCGTGGTCTACCTGGTCGAGCAGGAGGGCGTGCGGCAGTTCCTCGACGTCGGCACGGGGCTGCCCACCGCGGACAACACCCACGAGGTCGCCCAGCGCCACGCCCCCGACGCCCGCATCGCCTACGTCGATCACGACAAGCTCGTACTGGCCCACGCCCGGGCGCTGCTGACGTCGACCCCGGAAGGTGCCACCCGCTACATCGACGCGGACATGGGCGACACGGCGGCGATCCTGAGGGGTGCCGCGGAGATCCTCGACTTCACCAAGCCGGTGGCCCTGCTGTTCATGGGCGTGCTCGGCCACGTCGCCGACTACGACGAGGCCCGCAGGCTCGTGCGGACCCTGCTCGACGCGCTGCCGTCGGGCAGCTTCCTGGTCATCAGCGACGGCTCCGAGTCCGCGGCGATCCTCGAGGCCGAGAAGGCCTACGCCAAGTCCGGTGCGGTTCCCTACGTCAACCGCTCGCGGGCCGAGGTCGCCGGGTTCTTCGAGGGCCTGGATTGGGTCGACCCCGGGCTGGAGTACGTCAACCTGTGGCGGCCGACCTCGCTGGCCGGGGTGTCCACCCTGCCCGGGGCGGACAGCCCTGAATCGCCCCGGCGTGTCCGGAGACCTAAGGACTTGAGTGTCCAGCCGCGGCGAGGGCGGCGTGGTGACGATAGTGGGCGGTCTCCAACTCCGCGGGTGGGATGTCTCCGCAGGCCTGGAACAGGC
>NZ_JAHDTH010000292.1 GCF_018531445.1 Pseudonocardia lacus | reverse complement strand
CGCCTGCGCGCGCCACCCCGTCGCCGGCGTGCTGCTGACCGCGGCGGCCACCTGGACCGTCCTGGGCGGCACGTCGCTGGCCCGGCACGGCACCGCGCTCGCCGACGAGCTCGCCGACGGCGACCTGGCCGCGGCCCGCGCCCGGCTGCCGAGCCTGTGCGGGCGCGACCCAGCCTCCCTCGACGTCGCGGGCGCCGCCCGGGCCGGGACCGAGTCGATGGCCGAGAACACCTCCGACGCCGTCGTCGCGCCGCTGCTGTGGGGCGCCGCGG
The DNA here is from genome assembly GCF_018531445.1 of Pseudonocardia lacus. Lineage (GTDB taxonomy): Bacteria > Actinomycetota > Actinomycetes > Mycobacteriales > Pseudonocardiaceae > Pseudonocardia > Pseudonocardia lacus. The sequence goes on along the minus strand of NZ_JAHDTH010000292.1, from coordinate 6,843 downwards.
CCGGCGTGCCGGGGCTGCTGGGCTACCGGGCGGTCAACACGCTCGACGCGATGGTCGGGCACCGCTCCCCGCGGTACCTGCGCTTCGGGTGGGCCGCGGCCCGCCTCGACGACCTGGCCAACCTGCTCCCCGCCCGGGTGGCCGCCGCCCTGTTCGCCGTGCTCGCTCCGGCGGTGGGGGGCTCGCCGCGGGCGGCGCTGGCGACCTGGTGGCGCGACGCCGCCGCCCACCCCAGCCCCAACGCCGGGCCGGTGGAGGCGACCGCGGCCGGGGCGCTGGGCGTCACGCTCGGGGGGCGCACCGTGTACCCGCACCGGGTGGAGGAACGCCCCCGGCTCGGCCGCGGACCCGCGCCGACCCCGGCCGACCTGCGCCGCGCCGCGCGGCTGTCCCGGCTCGTCGGCGCGGCCGCGACCCTGCTCGCCGTGGTCGTCGCCGCGGTCAGGGGTCCTGGTCGTCGCCGGCGAGCGCCCGCCGCAGCTCCGCCTTGTCCTGCCGGCGCGTCCCGCCGCGCTGCAGCAGCTCCAGCCGGATGAAGTAGACGAGCGCGAACAGCGCGATCACCCCGAAGGTGATCCACTGCAGGGCGTAGGACAGGTTCGTGAACGGCGCGCCGCCGCTGTCCGGGGCCACCAGCACCGGGGTCAGCACGCCCGGCTGCTCGGCCGCGAGCTGCAGGTGGCCCGGCTCGACCGGCAGGCCGCTCGCCGCGGCGACCGCGGCCGAGTCGGCCGTGTAGAGCAGCAGGCGACCGTCCGGGCCGGTGCTCGACCGGTCCTCGGGGTCGGGCTGGTCGGCCCGCAGGCGCCCGGTGAGCGTGACCGTCCCGGTCGGCGGGGCGGGGTAGGCGGGCACGTCGGCCCCGCTCACCGCGGTGACCGTGCCCCGGTCGACCAGCAGCACCCGCCCGCTCTCGCTGCGCAGCGGGGTGAGCACCTCGACCGCGGGCTTGCCGTCCACCACCCGCAGCCGGATGACCGCCTCGGCCTCGGGCAGGTAGGTCCCGATGACCGTGGCCTGGCGCCACTCGGTCGACGCGTCGACGCCCGCGCCGGGCGCGACCAGCTCCTCGAAGGGAGCGGGCGGGGTGGCGTAGGAGGCGTCGATGGCCCGCTGCTGCGCGTCGCGGTCGGCCTCGCGGCCGAACTGCCACGGCGCGAGCAGCGTGAAGGCCGCCGCCGCGAAGCCGATGACCGCGACCACGAGGGCGATCCAGCCCGGACGCAACAGGAACCGCACACCCCCACGGTATTCGCCCGGCCGGATCGGCGTCGGCGCGGTCCGGACCTCGCTGCGGCGTTCGGAGCAACCGTGTCCGAACGGCCACGGAGCGCGACCGCGGCGGCCCAGACTCGCCGCGCCGAACCGACCCGCGGTCCGGGGCGCGCGACCTCGGGCCGCTGGAGCTGGTGCGGGGTCCACCGGCCGGACGTGCCCCCGCGCGCGTCCTCATGGCGGCGGCGAACCTGCTCGCCGCGCAGGCCCGCGGAGTTCGCACCGGCTGACCACGTCGGGGAACCCGGTTGAGCGGGCGCCTGCCCTCGGCGACGCTCCCCGCGTGCCCCCGCCCGCCCACCGCGACCCCCGCACGCTCCCCAAGGCCCACCTGCACGTCCACCTGGAGAGCGCGATCCGCCCCGCCACCCTCGCCGGGATCGCCGCCGGCAACGGCCTGCCACCCCCGCTCGCACCGGCCCCGTTCGCCGGGTTCGCCGCCTTCGCCGAGCACGGCGGCGCCGTGCGCGACGTGCTGCGCCGCCCCGACGACTTCCACCGGATCGCCGCCGAGTTCTGCGCCGACCAGGCCGCCGACGGCGTCCGGTACGTCGAGGTGACCTTCACCGCGCTCGGTCACGGCACCCGACTCGGCGACCCGGACATGCCGCTGGAGGCCGTGCTCGACGGCCTGGCCGAGGGCGCCGCGGCCACCGGCATCGGCTACGGCGTGATCCTGGACCACCCGCGGCGCCGCCCGGTCGACCGCGCCCGCCGGACCCTCGACCTGGCCGTGCGCCACCGCGCCGCAGGCGTCGTCGGGATCGGGCTGGCCGGGCGCGAGGAGCACCCGGTGGAGCCGTTCGCCGAGGTGTTCGCCGAGGCCCGCGACGCGGGCGTGCACGTCGTGCACCACGCCGGCGAGACCTGCGGCCCGCGGAGCGTCCGCGCCGCGCTCGACGCCGGCCGGGCCGAGCGCATCGGCCACGGCATCCGCGCCCTCGACGACCCCGACCTGGTCGCCGAGCTGCGCCACCGCGCGATCCCGCTGGAGGTGTGCCCGTCGTCCAACGTGGCGCTCGGGATCGTCGCCTCCCTCGCCGAGCACCCGCTGCCGCGGATGCTGGCCGCCGATCTGAACGTCATGATCAGCACCGACGTCCCGGACGTCACCGGGCGGGACCTCACCGCCGAACTGGCCGCCGTGCGCGACGCCTACAACCTGGACGACGCGGCGATCGCCCGGCTCCACCGCGCCGCGATCGACGCGTCCTTCGCGCCGGACGAGGTGAAGGCCGAGATGCGGCGGGGGACGGACGAGTGGCTGGCCGGCGCGCGTATAGCCCGGCGCGTGGATGAGCCCGGGCGTGGGCGGACAGCATCGGCTCGGTGACGTCGCGCACGCCGGTGTGGGCCGCGCGGGTCAGCCGGCGACGAGGTCGCGGACGAACGCCGCGATGGCGACGAGCAGGCCGAACACGGCGATGATCCGCTCGGTGCGGCCGTCGGTGCCGGGGGCCGGCGCCGGGCGAGGCGCCGGGGCGCGTGCACCGCTGCGGACACCGGCCCGAGGTGACCCGGCGGGGCGCGGCCACATCAGCCGGGGCAGACCCAGCGCCCCGTCGCGGGCGAACAGCGGCATCGACCGCCACTTCGCGCCGCGATGGGTGCCGCACGTGCCCCACATCCCGGTGACCGGGTTGGCACACGGGCCGCCGTCGGCCTTCTCGACGCGACACTGGGTGCGTCGAGCGAAGAGCACGAAGACCACCCACGTCAGGCCGACGATTCCGGCCGCATCCCATGTGCCCTGCAACGCCAGCAGGCCGGCCGCCGCGGCCAGCAGCCAACCCCAGGCGTGGAACCTCGAGCGTCGCGACCGTGCCACCATTACCCCCGATGGTCGTCCCGCGGCAGCGGGCGCCGCTGCCGCATCCAGGACCCGCTGTCGTCGGCGGCAGATACCCGGCTGCGCGGTCAGCCCGAGGTGGCGGCGTTGACCGCCCGTTCGGCCAGCTCGACCGCCCGCGGCGCTCGGCCGACCGGCTCGGCCTGCGCGATGACGACCGTCGAGTCGTCGCGGGCGGACTCGTAGGCGGTCCCGTCGAAGCCCGTGTCATCGCCGCGGCCCGTCCGGCGAAGCGGACGGACGGTGCCGGTGCCCTCGCCGTCGATCACGTCCTGGTACTGCCGGGCCAGGTCGGCGTCCGGCATGTCGACCGCGGCGATCGCCACGCGCACCACCGTGTCGCCCTCGCGGATCTCGAACAGCGCCCGGAACAGGGCCTCGCACGGGTGCTGCCGGAAGAACTCCCGGACCTGGCCGGTCGCGTGGGCGGCGCAGTCGTCCTCCACGGCCGTGGTCAGTCGATCGACCCGCTCGGCCAGCCGTTCGAGGCGCGCGACGGCCCAGGTGGTGTCCCCCTGGCGAGCCTTGGCGTGGCCCGTGCTGGTCGATCCCGGACGGGTGGCGGTCCCGACGCCGCCGGCTCCGACCGCGCCACCCTCCACGGCGGCACCCGCGATGAGCACGCTCGCCAGCACGGTGACGGCTCCGGCACCACCGGTCGTCCACCGCCCTCGCCGGTCCCGCGGTTGGTTCCGATAGCTCACAGTGCCCTCCGGTCCGGTCGATGGCGTGACCGGAGGACCGGGCCGGCAGCTCGGGTGATACCCGGGGTGGACGTACCGTGGCGGGGTGATCGCCGAGGGCACCGTCGTGGTGTGGCACGACGAGGACGGCTGGGGTGTCGTCGAGTGCGACGGGACCCCGGGCGGCTGCTTCGTGCACCACAGCGCCGTCGCCGTCCCCGGCTTCCGGGCGCTCGCCGTCGGCCAGGCCGTGCGACTCGAGGTCGAGCCGGCCGACCAGGACGGGTACCGGTTCCGCGCGGTGCGCGTCTGGCCGCGCGACGAGGAGCCCGTCGACCCGCCGGTGGGCGACGGCCCGTCGAGCGCCTACCGCAGCACCCTGACCGTGACGTGGGACGACGGACCGCGGCGCTGAGCGGGTCGGCCCGTACCGTGCCGGGCGTGGGGCTGCACGGGTCGCTGCTGGTGGCCGGGACGACGTCGGACGCCGGGAAGAGCGCGCTGGTGGCGGGGGTGTGCCGGTGGCTGGCCCGGCGCGGGGTGGCGGTGGCGCCGTTCAAGGCGCAGAACATGTCCAACAACTCCGTGGTCACCGCCGACGGCGGGGAGATCGGGCGGGCGCAGGCCATGCAGGCGCAGGCGTGCGGGCTGGAGCCGAGCGTGGCGTTCAACCCCGTGCTGCTCAAGCCGGGCAGCGACCGCAGCTCGCAGGTCGTGGTGCTCGGCCGCGTCGACGGGACGGTCAGCGCGCGCTCCTACCGCGACCGCAAGGCCGCCCTGCTGGACGTGGTCACCGACACCCTCGCCGAGCTGCGCGGCCGCTACGACGTGGTGGTCTGCGAGGGCGCCGGGTCGCCCGCGGAGATCAACCTGCGGGCCACCGACATCGCCAACATGGGGTTGGCCCAGGCCGCCGACCTGCCGGTCGTCGTGGTCGGCGACATCGACCGGGGCGGCGTGCTGGCGCACCTGTTCGGCACCGTGGCCGTCCTCGACCGGGCCGACCAGGCCCGCGTCGCCGGGTTCGTGGTCAACAAGTTCCGCGGCGACCCGAGCCTGCTCACCCCCGGCCTCGACCAGCTGCTGGCGCTGACCGGGCGCCCGACGCTCGGGGTCGTGCCGTGGGCCGACCGGCTGTGGCTGGACGCCGAGGACTCGCTGGCCGCGGTGGCCGACGGCGTGCTCGGCCGGCCGGCGGCCCCGCTGGGGGAGCAGTGGCTGCGGGTCGCCGTCGTGCGGCTGCCGCGGATGTCCAACAGCACCGACGCCGAGGCGCTGGCCTGCGAGCCCGGGGTCGCCGTGCGGTACGTCAGCGAGCCGTCGCGGCTCGTCGACGCGGACCTGGTGCTGCTGCCCGGGTCGAAGTCGACCGTGTCCGACCTCGGGTGGCTGCGCCGCACCGGGCTGGCCGACGCCGTTGCGGCGCACGCCCGCGCGGGACGGCCCGTGCTCGGCATCTGCGGCGGCTACCAGATGCTCGGCCGCCGGATCACCGACCCGCACGGCGTCGAGGGCGGCTCGGTCGACGGTCTGGGCCTGCTGGACCTGGAGGTCGACTTCGCGCCCGACAAGCACCTCGGGCGCCCGACGGGCACCGCGTGGGACGAGCCCGTGCGCGGCTACGAGATCCACCACGGCCGGGTCGTGCGCTCCACCGACCCGCCGCTGCTGGGCGCCACGACCGGCCCCGACGCCGGCTCGGACGCCGGCCCGGTCGTCGGGACGCACTGGCACGGCCTGCTGGAGAACGACGGCTTCCGCCGCGCGCTGCTGCGCCGGGCCGCCGATTTGGCCGGGCGCAGCGGGTTCGTCGCGGCGCCCGACACCGACTTCGCCGCCGAGCGCTCCGCCCAGCTCGACCTGCTCGGCGACCTCGTCGAGCGGCACCTGGACACCGCTGCCCTCGACCACCTCATCGCCCACGGCCCCCCACCGGGCCTGCCCACCGTCCACACCCACCTCGCCGCCCCCTGCTGACGGCCCCCGGGTTCAGGAAAGCCACGTTCCTGCCCGCAGAGGGCAGGAACGTGGCTTTCCTGAACCTCGCCCGGGGCCGTGGGGACGAGGGCGATGGGATCGGTCACGAGGGGCGCGCGGGGGCGGCACCGCTCTGGCAGGGTCAGCGGGGTGACGACCGCACGGACGCTGCCCGGCTTCCCGTTCTCCGCCGTGGTCGGCCACGACGACCTGCGGCTGGCGCTGCTGCTCAACGCGGTGCACCCGGGCGTCGGCGGGGTGCTGGTGCGCGGCGAGAAGGGCACCGCCAAGTCGACGGCGGTCCGCGCGCTGGCCGCGCTGCTGCCGGAGCTGGCAGTGGTCCCGGGCTGTCGCTTCGGCTGCGACCCGGCCGACCCCGACCCGGCCTGCCCGGACGGCCCGCACGCGACGGCCGGGCCGGTGGAGCACCGCGCGGCCCGGCTGGTCGAGCTGCCGGTGGGCGCCACCGAGGACCGGCTGGTCGGTTCGCTGGACCTGGAACGGGCGCTGTCCGAGGGCGTGCGCGCCTACCAGCCGGGGCTGCTCGCCGACGCCCACCGCGGCGTCCTCTACGTCGACGAGGTCAACCTGCTGCACGACCACCTCGTCGACCTGTTGCTCGACGCCGCCGCGATGGGCCGCGCCCACGTCGAGCGCGACGGCGTGTCGGTCTCGCACGCGTCGCGGTTCCTGCTGGTCGGCACCATGAACCCGGAGGAGGGCGAGCTGCGCCCGCAGCTGCTCGACCGGTTCGGGCTCGCCGTTGAGGTGCGGGCCGCGCGCGACGTCGACACGCGCGTCGAGGTGGTGCGCAGGCGGCTGGCCTTCGAGGACGATCCGGCCGGCTTCGCGGCCCGCTGGGTCGACGCCGAGCGCGCCACGGCCGAGCGGATCGCCGCCGCCCGCGCCGGGGTCGGCTCGGTCGCGCTGCCGGACGCCGAGCTGCGCCGCATCGCCGCGGTCTGCGCCGCGTTCGACGTCGACGGGATGCGCGCCGACCTGGTCATCGCCCGCGCGGCCGTCGCGCACGCCGCCTGGCGGGGGGCCGACGCCGTCGCC
>NZ_JAHDTH010000291.1 GCF_018531445.1 Pseudonocardia lacus | reverse complement strand
CGGCGGGCGACCAGCCCGGCGGCGGCCACGCCGGCCGCCCCGGCGGCGCCCGCGGCCGCGCCCCAGACCCCGCGCCTCACCACTGCTGCTCGTCCCCTCCGGTGTGCACGCGGACGACCCGGCGGAACTGCACCCCGGTGACGACCTCGTAGTGGATGGTGCCGAGCTCGTCGGCCCAGTCCTGGGCGGTGGGGGCGCCGTCGCCGCCCGCGCCGAACAGCACGGCCTCGTCGCCGACGCGGACCTCGTCGTCGCCGCAGTCGACGACGACCTGGTCCATGCAGACGCGCCCGACGACCGGGCGCAGCGCGCCGCCCAGCAGCACCCGCATCCGGCCGTGCCGGTTGAGCGCGCGGGTGACGCCGTCGGCGTAGCCGACCGGGAGCAGGGCGAGCGTCGTCTCCCGCGGGGTGGTCCACTCGTGGCCGTAGGACACGCCCTCGCCGGCCGGCACCCGCTTGGCCAGCACCACGCGGGCCCGCAGGGTCATCGCCGGGACCAGCGGGCTCTCGGCGACCGGCCGGTCGAACGGGTCGAGGCCGTAGACCGCGATGCCCGGACGGACCAGGTCGAAGTGCAGGTCGGGGCGCGACATCGTGGCCCCCGAGTTGGCCAGGTGCCGGATCGGGTCGAGGCCGCGGGCGCGGGTGGACTCCCAGGCGGCGGTGAGCCGGGCGGCCTGGACGTCGAGCGAGGGGTGGTCGGGGGTGTCGGCGGCGGCCAGGTGCGACCAGACGGCGACGACCTCGGCCTCCCCGTCGGCGACGGCCTTGGCCGCGTCGTCGAGGAGGTCGGGCCACCGCGCGGCGGGGGCGCCGTTGCGCGACAGCCCGGTGTCGACCTTGAGGTGCAGCCGGGCCGGGCGACCGGCGGCGCGGGCGCCGGCCAGCACGGCGGCCAGGTGCTCGCGGGAGGAGACCGACAGGTCGACGGCGGAGGCCACGGCCGGGGCGAAGTCCTCGCCCGGCAGGTGCAGCCAGGACAGCAGCGGCGCGGTGATGCCGGCCGCGCGCAGGGCGGCGGCCTCGTCGAGCGTGCACACGCCCAGCCAGGTCGCTCCCGCCAGCAGGGCGGCCCGCGCGACCTCGACGGCGCCGTGGCCGTAGCCGTCGGCCTTGAGCACCACCATCAGGTCGGCGCCCGGCGCGACCCGCCGCAGCACGCCGACGTTGTGCCGGACGGCGGCGAGGTCCACCACCGCCTCCGCGCGCACCACCGGGTCGGTCACGCGGTTCATCATCGCATCCGGTACCGACGGGTACAGGGGCCGCCGGGGTCAGCCGGTGCCGCCCCGCAGCGCGCGCAGGGCGTCCGGGATGGCCGCTTGCAGCATCGACGCGGGGGCCGGGGCGGTGGCCGAGCGGCCGGGCGTGGGCCTCGTCACGGACCCGGCGCCGCGGGCGGCCAGGTCGGCGGCCGCGCCGTGCACGAGCGACGCGCAGGCCGCCGCCCACCACGGGTCGAGCCCGGCGGCCAGCAGCGCGCCGATCATGCCGGTCAGCACGTCGCCCGAGCCCGCGGTGGCGGCCCACGACGACCCGGCGGCGTGCACCACGACCCGACCTCGCGGATCCGCCACGACGGTGGCGTTGCCCTTGAGCAGCACGGTCACGTCCAGCTCGCGGGCGGCCCGGCGGGCGGCGGCGATCCGGTCGTCGCCGACGTCGCCGGCCAGCCGGGCGAACTCGCGGTCGTGCGGGGTGATCACCACCGGGCGCCCGGCGACCGCGGCGCGCAGGTCGGCGTGCTCGGCCAGCAGGGTGATGGCGTCGGCGTCGACGCACAGCGGGACGTCCCGGTCGAGCACGGCCGAGAGCAGGTCGCGGCCGGCTCCGTCGGTCCCGATGCCCGGCCCGACCGCCCAGGCCTGCGTGCGCCCGGCCCCGGCGAGCGTGTCGGTGGCCACCACCTCCGGCCAGCGGGCCCGCACGCCGTCGGCGGCCGAGCCGGCGAAGCGGACCATGCCGCTGGTCGCCAGCACCGCCGCCCCGGTCGACAGCACGGCCGCCCCCGGGTAGGTGGCCGAGCCGGCGGCCACCCCGGTGACGCCCTGGGTGTACTTGTCGTCGCGCGGCCCCGGCACCGGCCAGCGGGCGGCGACGTCGGCGGCCCCGACGACCTCGGCGTGCGGGTCGGGCAGGTGGGCGTCGAGCCCGATGTCCACGAGGTGCACCGGGCCGCAGGACGAGCGGGCCAGCACGTGCACCGGCTTGCGCGCCCCGAACGTGACCGTGGCGTCGGCGACCACGGCGGGGCCGGGCGCGGCCCCGGTGTCGGTGTCGACGCCGCTGGGCACGTCCACCGCGAGGACCGGGATGCCGGCCCGCCGCACGACCGCGACGATCGTCGCCGCGGGCTCCCGCAGCGGGCCCCGACCGGAGATCCCGACGATGCCGTCGACGACCAGGTCGGCGCCGGTCGCGGCGAGCAGACCGGAGTCCGGGTCGACGGCGCGGCCGCCGGCCCGCAGCAGCGCGCCCCGCCCGGCCGGGTGGGCGCGCGGCGGGTCCAGCAGGACCGCCGTGACGCCGACCCCCCGGCGGCGCAGGGTCACCCCCGCCCACAGCGCGTCCCCACCGTTGTTGCCCGCCCCGACCAGCAGCACCACCCGCGAGCCGGACACGCCGCCGCGCCCGGCGAGCATCCGGGCGGCGTGCGTCGCCAGCCCGAACGCCGCCCGGCGCATCAGCGCGCCCTCCGGCGTGCGGTCGAGCAGCACGGCCTCGGTGGTGCGGATCTGCTCCGCGGTCCAGACGCCTTCCACCGGCCCGACGCTAGTGCGCCGGGCCGAGGTCGGTCAGGCCTGCTCCAGCGTGTAGTTGATGAGGCCGCCGTCGACCGAGGTCACGCTGACGTTCAGGTCGATGCTCTCGCCGCCGCCGGTGACGGTGCAGGTCACCGACTTGCCGACCTCGGCGGCCAGGTCGCCGGAGCAGTCGGCGCCGTCGACCTGGGTCTGCAGCTCCTGGGCCACCTGCTCGGCGATCTTCTCGTCCAGCAGCGCCTTGGCGATCGGGCGCGCCTCGGTGGTGATGTCGAAGTTGGCCTGGTCGCCCTGGATCGAGGTGACGGTGGCGATGGCGTCGACCGGCTGGCCGTCGACGACGAACTCGCAGCGCACCGACTTCCCGATCTCGGCGGGCAGGTCCTCCGGGCAGGTCACGGCGTCGGCGCCGATGTTCTGCTCGGCCAGCTTGCCGTCGATCGCCGACGCCACGTCGTCCTTGGGCACGCTGCCCGCGCAGCCGGCGAGCCCCCCGCCGAGTACGACGGCCAGGCCCACGGCGGCCAGGCTCCTACGGATGGTGCTGCTCATCGGTCCCTCACACGAGTCGGGCCACCCCTCGGGCGGCCGGCCGTGCGATCGTTCGGTCGACAGGGGCACGGCGTTAGCCGCTTCATACGTCGTGTGGCCTACGTCTCGTCCACTGTTCCGCCGTCCGGGTGTCACCCGACCGTCGGCTACTCCGGTCGGCCGAACGCGGCGGGCGCGCCGCGGGCCGTGCCGTTCGCGCGGTTCACGGCCGCGACGGATAGCGTGACGGGCGTGACGACGACCCGCTCCGGGGTGGCCCGCCCGCCGGCCCTGCGCAACGCCAAGGACGCGCTGGAGCAGCTGTCCAAGCCCGGGCCCTTCCAGGCGCTGCGCGGCGACCTCGGCATGGTCGGCCTGCCCGGCGTGGTCTTCGCGCCCGCCGAGGGCCTCGGCCTGCCCGCGGTCGCCTTCGGCCACGACTGGCTGCAGCCCGCCGACCGCTACGCCGACCTGCTGCGCCACCTCGCCACCTGGGGCATCGTCGCCGCCGCCCCGAACAGCCACCGCGGCCCGCTGCCCAGCCACGCCGGCTTCGCCGCCGACCTGCGCACCACGCTCGAGGTCTGCGTGGGCGTGCGGCTCGGCGAGGGCCGCGTCAGCGTCGACTCCCGGCGCACCGCCTTCGCCGGCCACGGCATCGGCGGCGGCGCCGCCCTGCTGGCCGCCACCGCCCACCCCCGCACCGCCGCCGTGGTCACGATCGCCGTCGCCCACACCCGCCCGTCCGCCGTGGACTCCTCCCGCGAGCTCACCCTCCCGGTCCTGCACCTGGCCGCCGGCCGCGACACCGTCGCCCCCGCAGGCGGCCACGCCGAGCCCATCGCCGCATCCGCCGGCGGCCCCGTGTGGCTGCGCACGATCGACAAGGCCACCCACACCGGCTTCCTGGACGGCAGCCACTGGTCCGACTTCGTGCTGTCCGGCAGCCCCGACAACAAGACCCGCCGCATCACCCGCGCGCTGGTGACGGCGTTCCTGCTGAACAAGCTGTGCGGGGAGGACCGGGTCGAGGTCCTGGTCGACGGCAAGGTCCCCGGCACGACCCTCGCCGAGCGCTAGCCCGCCGGCCGTTTCGGCCGCGTCACGCACACCCGCTGGTCGCCGCGCACACGTCAGGACATGTGCGCCGCAGCAACAGGTGTGCGACGCCAACGGGGCCGAACGGGCGCGGCGGCGCTCAGGTGTAGTAGGAGCCGTAGCACTCCGCGCTGGCCGCCTCCTCCGGCGCGGCGTCCAGCAGCAGCTCCAGCGGCGTCGTCGACCCCGGCGGCAGGACGATGCTCGAGTAGGGGTACCCGGCCCGCTGCTCGGGGTCGTAGCGCTGCGAGGTCGACTCGCCGCCGACGATGCGGCCCTCGTCGTCGAGCAGCAGCACCATCACCGTCGGCTGGACCTCCTCGGCGGCGGTGGAGGTGGCCTCGCAGCTCACCCGGTAGGAGCGGCCCACCGAGTCGCCGTCGGGGGGCTGCAGGTCGGCCGGGCCGAACGTCACCACGCCCTCCTCCGGATCGCTCGACCAGTTGACCGAGGTGACGGTGATGTTCATCCGGGCCGGGCGGACGCTGTAGGTGTCGGCGCTGCCGAAGGCCAGGCCGTACGAGCTGGCCGCGTTGGTCGCGCCCGGCAGCACGGGGTAGATGGAGACGTCCTCGCCCTGGTTGAGCACGACGCCGCGGTCGTCGGTGAACGTCACGGTCATGTTCACCGAGCTGACCGTCCAGTCCGAGGGGTTCGGGTTGCGCACGCGGATCGCCCACGTGATGGCCCAGTCGCCGACGCCGTTCTGCACGGGCGTGAACCCGAAGTCGGCGACCTCCAGGTCGGCGCGGCCGGGCGCGGGGTTGACCGCGCCCTGGTAGGTGACGGTGCCGGGACCGCCGCCCTCGCCGCCCGCCGTGACCGGGTCGTCGGTCGGGTCCGACTCGAACAGCCGCGGCACCAGGAACACCCCGGCGACGACGACCGCGACGAGCGCGGCGACCGCGACGGCCAACCACGTCCGCCGGGACGGTCCGCGCCCGGGCGCGTCGGGACGGGTGCGCTCGGGTCCGGGCGGGCCGGTGCGGTCCGACGGCGGCGGGACCGCGCGCGTGGTCGGTCCTCCGCTGATCTCGGCGCGCGGGCGCACCACCGGCAGGCGGGTGGTGTCGAGGTGGTCGAGGTGGCCGGTGACCTCCTCGTCGAGCTCCTCGATCACCATCGTCGACGGGGCGATGCCGTTCGCGCGCTGCAGGTGCTGGAAGGCCTGGCCGAACTCCAACGGGCCGCGCGGGCGGTCGGCCGGCTCCTTGGCCATGGCCCGCTCCAGCAGCGAGCACACGTCGGCGGGGATGCCGCGCGGGCGCAGGTCGGGAACCGGGTCGCGGATGACCCTGGCCAGCAGCGGGGCCAGCGACTGCTCACCCGTCCGGACGAACGGCGCCGAGCCGGCCAGCAGGGTGTAGAGCGTCGAGGCCAGCGAGTAGAGGTCGGAGCGGGCCGTCGGCGGGTGCCCGTCGAGCACCTCGGGCGGCGCGTGCGACAGGGTCGCGGTGACCACCCCGGACTGCGTCTGCAACGCCCCGCTCATCCGGGCGATGCCGAAGTCGGCCAGCACGGGCTCGCCGAAGCGGGAGAACATCACGTTGTCGGGCTTGATGTCGCGGTGCAGCACGCCGGAGCGGTGGGCCGTCTCCAGGGCGCCGCACAGCTTGACCGCGATCTCGGCCACCCGGCGCACGTCGAACGGGCCGCTGCGCTCGAGCTGGTCGGACAGCGTGCCCCCGGGCAGGTACTCCATGACCAGGTACGGCGAGCCGTCGGCGGTGGTGCCGCTGTCGTAGACGGTGACGATGTTCGGGTGCTGGGCGAGCGCGCCGAGTACCTGGCGCTCGCGCTCGAAGCGCGCGCCGGAGTCACCGTCGACGGGGCCACCGCTGAGCACCTTGATCGCGACGTCCTGGGCGAAGGCGACGCGGCGCGCCCGGTAGACCGTGGCGAAGCCGCCGCGGCCGATCTCGACGACGTCGCGGTAGCCGTTGGCCTCCAACTCGGGGAAGCGGCCGGACACCGCGTTGTTGCTCTCCGTCGTCATCGGACCTCTGCCCCCGCCGAGTGGTTCCGGGTCCAGACCGTAGCAGCCGGCCGATCACGGCTACTCCGTGGAGCTACGGAAGCGCCGGACGACCAGGTGTTTCGCCTGCGCTGCGTCACGACCCGCCGGGTCGGACCTTCTCGATCGCCGCGGCGACGACCCGGGGCGCGACGCTCTCGTCGACCTCCACGTCGCTGCTGGCCCCGAACGCGACGTCGACCTTGAGGACGTAGTCGCCCGAGCTGACCCAGATGGCGTCGCGCTTGCCGGTGGTGATCCGCAGCGCCCGGTCGGTCCCCGCCGGCGCCGCGAACGGGACGGGCCGCCCGACGTTGGTGCAGCGGCCCGCGGTGTCGGTGAGCCGCTCCATGAACGCCGGGGCGGTGCCCGGCGCGAACGCCGCGAGGTAGGCGTCGACCTGGTAGTCGGGCTCGTCGGGCGCGGCGATGCTGCGCTCGACCTCGGCGGTCTTGCCGTCCTGCGGGACGGCGAGGGTGCACCACAGCACGGAGGCCAGGTCGCTGTAGGGCGGCGAGTCGAGCTCGGTGGCGCCCGGCTCGACGTCGTCGGCCGTCAGCAGCAGGGGCTGCAGGTCGGGCACGCCGAGCACCGCCTGCACGTCGCCGGGGTTGGTGCCGGTGGGGGTGAGCTGGCCGGTCGGGCCCTGCCCCTCGATCATGCCCGGCACGATCACGGCCGCCGCGACGGCGAGGGCCGCGAGCCCGGCCCCGATCGCGGGCAGCAGCCAGCGGCGGCGACCGGAGCGGGAGCCGTCGGGCCCACCGGCCGGCGACGGCCCCGTGCCACCCGGCGGCGGGGGCG
>NZ_JAHDTH010000031.1 GCF_018531445.1 Pseudonocardia lacus | reverse complement strand
ACCTGGTCGCGGTGGAGCCGGGTGTGGTGTTCGCCTACGACCGCAACACCTACACCAACTCGCTGTTGCGCAAGGCCGGCATCGAGGTCATCACCATCGTCGGTGCCGAACTGGGCCGGGGCCGGGGTGGCGGGCACTGCATGACCTGCCCGATCACCCGCGACGCCGTCGACTACTGAGACGTCGCTTCCGAGCAGCCAGTACCGAAGGGGAGTAGCTGACGATGGTCGACACCGCTGACAGGGTCGCCGGGCCCGCCGAACCCAGCAAGCCCAGCGGACCCAGCGGGCCCATCGACCCCACCGGGACCACCGACCCCCCGGTCGAGACCCCGGGCAAGATGAGCCTGCCCACGCTGACCGGCATGGTCGTCGGCAGCATGATCGGCGCGGGCGTGTTCTCGCTGCCGGCGCGCTTCGGCGTGGCCACCGGCATCCTCGGGTCGCTGATCGCCTGGGCGGTCGCCGGCGCGGGGATCCTGATGCTCGCGTTCGTCTTCCAGAACCTCGCCGTGCGCAAGCCGGACCTCGACTCCGGGGTCTTCATCTACGCCAAGGCCGGCTTCGGCGACTACGTCGGGTTCAACTCCGCGATCGGCTTCTGGGCCAGCGCGGTCGCCGGCAACGCCTTCTACTGGGTGTTCATCACCGCGACCCTCGGCGCGTTCTTCCCCGCCTTCGGTGACGGCGACACCATCCTCGCGGTGGCGGTGTCCACGGTCGGGGTCTGGCTGTTCCACTACCTGATCGCGCGGGGCGTGCGCGACGCCGCGGCGATCAACCGGATCGTGACGATCCTCAAGATCGTCCCGATCCTCGTGTTCATCGTCGTGCTGCTGCTGGCCTTCGACGCCGGCGTGTTCGCCGACAACTGGATCGCCACCGGCTACGGCGACCTCGGCTCGCTCGACGAGCAGATCCGCAACACAATGATCATCACGACGTTCGTCTTCCTCGGTGTGGAGGGCGCGAGCGTCTACTCCCGCTACGCGAAGAAGCGCGCGGACGTCGGCCGGGCGACCGTGCTGGGCTTCCTGAGCGTGCTGGCGATCTTCGCGTTGGTGACGCTGGCCAGCTACTCGGTGATGGCGCAGCCGGACATCGCGGGGACCCGCCAGCCCTCGATGATCGGCCTGTTCGAGCACGTGGTCGGCGACTGGGGTCGCTGGTTCATCAGCGCCGGGGTCATCATCTCCGTCCTCGGCGCCTACCTCGCCTGGACCCTGATGGCCGCCGAGGTCATGTACATGCCGGCCCGCAACGAGGACTTCCCGGCGTTCCTCGGGCGGGAGAACGAGAAGAAGACGCCGATCACCGCCCTCGTCGTCAGCTCGCTGGCGGTGCAGGCGCTGCTCGCCGCGACCCTGGTCCTGACCGACGCGCTGAACTTCATGCTCGACCTGTGCACGAGCCTGGCGCTGATCCCGTACTTCTTCGCCGCCGCGTACGGGCTGAAACTCGGGCTCACCGGCGAGGCGTACGAGGGTGTGGCCCCGCGGACGCGCCGCAAGGAGGCGATCATCGCGGGGATCGCGACCGCCTACACGCTGTTCCTGTTCGAGGCCGCCGGCCTGCAGTTCCTGCTGCTGTCCGCGGTGCTCCTCGCGCCGGCCACGCTGCTGTACGTCAAAGCGCGCAGCGAACGGGGTAGGCGGTTGTTCAGCCCCACCGAGATCGCGCTCTGCGCGGTGATCGTGCTCGGCGGGATCACCGGCGTCGTCGGTCTGTGGACCGGCTTCATCGCCATCTGACGGCGCCGTCCATGACCGCCACCGAGGGCGACCGCACCGTCCGCGATCCGTCGCTGGCCGACGCGATTCTCCCGCTCGTCACGCTCGTGGTGCTGATCGGCGGGTCGCTCGCGCTCTTCGGGCTGGACGCGCTGGACGGCCCGATCCAGGTCGCGCTGGTGATCTGCGCGATGATCGCCGCGCTCATCGTGCTGAAGAACGGCTACCCGTGGCGGGACGTCCAGGCCGCCGGTCAGCGAGCGGTCGCCTCGATCACGAGCGCGGTGTTCATCCTGCTGGCGGTCGGTGCGCTGATCGGCACCTGGAACATGTCCGGCACCATCCCGACCCTGGTCTACTACGGGCTCCAGGTGCTCTCGCCCACCTGGTACTACGCGGCGACGGCCCTGATCTGCGGGATCGTCGCGATGTCGATCGGCAGCTCGTGGACCACCGCGGGAACCATCGGGGTCGGGCTGGTCGGCGTTGCGGCGATGCTGGGCATGTCGCCGGGCATCACCGCCGGCGCGGTGATCTCCGGCGCCTACCTCGGCGACAAGCTCTCCCCGCTGTCGGAGACGACCGTCCTCACCGCGCAGCTGGTCAAGGTCGACGTCTACGAGCACATCAAACGGCAGGCGTGGACATCGGTGCCCGCATTCGTGCTCGGGTTCGTGCTGTTCTTGCTGGTCGGGTTCTTCTGGGGGCCGGTGGCGA
Source organism: Pseudonocardia lacus (assembly GCF_018531445.1). Classification (GTDB taxonomy): domain Bacteria; phylum Actinomycetota; class Actinomycetes; order Mycobacteriales; family Pseudonocardiaceae; genus Pseudonocardia; species Pseudonocardia lacus. The sequence goes on along the minus strand of NZ_JAHDTH010000031.1, from coordinate 49,893 downwards.
CCGACGCCGGCGACACGGGCAGCGAGCTCGGCGCACTCGGGGACATCTTCTGGATCACCCCGCTGAACCTGCTGCCGCTGGTGCTGCTGGCCGTGCTCTCGATCCGCAAGGCCCCGGCCTCGATCGCGCTCATGACCTCGGCGATCTTCGCCGGAGTCCTCGGCGCGTTCACCCAGTACGACGTCGTCCGCGCCTTCGTCGCCGAACCCGGTCTCAACGGGGTCCTCGCCGGGATCAAGGCCGTGTGGCAGGCGATGGCGACCGGGTTCACCATGGACTCCGGCATCGCCGACATCGACTCCCTGCTGTCGCGCGGCGGTATGGACAGCATGCTGCTCACCCTCTGGCTGATCATCGGCGCGGTCACGTTCGGCACCCTGCTCGAGGAGTTCGGGCTGATCAGCCGTCTGATCGACCCGATGATCCGGGCAGCGAAGGGCACCGGACGGCTGTTCCTGACGGTGTTCGCCACAGCGTTCGGGCTCAACGTCGTCGCCGGCGACCAGTACATCGCGCTGGTCATGCCCGCGAAGATCTACCGGGCCGAGTTCGCCCGCCGCGGCCTCGCCCCGACGAACCTGTCGCGGCTGACCGCCGACAGCGGCACCGTCACCTCGCCGCTCGTGCCGTGGAACTCCTGCGGCGCGTTCATGGGCGCCGTGCTCGGTGTGCCGACGCTGGTCTACCTGCCGTTCTGCTTCTTCAACATCGCCAGCCCGGTGCTGTCGGTGATCTACGGTTTCACCGGGTTCAAGATCGAGAAGGTGGAGCCGGCCGAACCCGAACCGCCCGGGACCGATCCGGCCGGGACCTGAACGAGGCGTCGTGGTGACCACCGGAGACGGGGCGCCCGCCGCCGCGAGATCCCGGAATATTCGCCGGGGTGGGGTCCCGTCCCGGGTGTCGGTCCTCGTGATGGGCGTCGTCACCGTGATCGCGTTGGTCGCCGGTGTCGTCGTCGGCATGGTCGTCGGGCCGTCGATCGGGGTGGGGGCCACGACTGACGGACCACCTGCAGTGTGCTCGGCGACGGCGGTGGCGGCCACCGGCCTGCCGTCCGTGGTGACGGTCGCGGCGCAGACGAGCACGGGGGCTACGGGCGGAACCGGTTCTGGCGTGATCATCCGGCCGGGCGGGTTCATCGTGACGAACGACCACGTGATCTCGCCCGCGCTGAACGCTGGCTCCCTCGTCCTCCGCTACAGCAACGGCCGCTCGTCTCCCGCCGCGGTCGTGGGGCGTGACGTGCTGACCGATCTAGCGGTCCTCAAGGCCGCCGACGAGGCGAGCGGTCTGCCGGTCAGCGCGCTCGGCTCGTCGCAGAACCTCCTGGTGGGCGAGCCCGTGGTGGCCCTCGGTGCCCCGCTCGGGCTGGTCGACACGGTGACAGCGGGGATCGTGAGCGCGCTGGACCGCGAGGTCGCGGTCCCCGCAGCGGACGGGCAGACAGCGCATCTGGTGGGTGCGATCCAGACCGATGCCGCCATCAATCCGGGCAACAGCGGCGGCGCCCTGGTGAACTGCCGAGCCGAGCTGATTGGCGTGAACACGGCCATCGCGACGGTCCCCAACGACGCCGGTGAGGGCGGCGGAGGCAGTGTCGGCCTCGGCTTCGCCATCCCGGTCGACATCGCCATGCCCATCGCCGAGGAGCTCATCTCAACCGGCACAGTCACCCACTACACCGTGGGTTTGCAGGTGCAGGCGGTGCCGGCCGCGATCGCCGAGCAGCTCGGCCTTCCCGGCCGGCTGCTGGTCGGCTCCGTCGCCAGCGGTGGCCCGGCCGACCTGGCCGGGCTACGGCCCAACGACGTGATCACCCAAGTCAACGGACAGCCTGCGGCAAGCGTCGAGCAGATCACCGTTGCCGAACTCGGGGCCCGGTCGGGCCGCCCGGTCGAGATCGCCTATCTGCGCGGCGGAACGCCCATGACGGTCACCCTCGTGGCCGTCCGGGTACAGCCGTGACCCGCCGCACCGCACCTCCGAGACGAACGTCGACCACTCGGCCCGCCCTGCGGGAACGCGGATGCTCAGGGCGGCTCTGACTCTCCTGCTGTTCCGTGGCCGAGGAACTGCTCCAGGCGTTCGGTGTCGGCGTCGGTCCAGCCGTCGGGGGGCAGGACCTGCGCCCACCCGCCGGCATAGTCCGTCGCGTAGTCATGCCCGAAGCCCGGTGGCGGGCTGAGCTGCAGGACCAGGTCGCTGACCGCCTGCACCGCGGTGACGACCGGGAACCAGCGGGCGCTGTCCGGTACGTCGTACCCGCGGGGTCGATCCATCCATTCCGGGGGGCGCCAGAGTGCCTCGACACCCCAGAAGGACACCGGGTCGGAGGGGTGCTGGAGGTAACCGATCCGGGGGACCGACCAGGCACCGCTGGGCGGGCGCTGGTCCGGGTCCCGATTGAGGAACCGCACGGTGCGCCCCTGGTCGAGGACCGGCTGCCAGACGGGCGATCCGGGATCCCGGGCCTCGGTGATCTGGGAATGGATCGGGTTGACGTGCTTGGCGCCCACGATCAGGGCCCCGTCCGTCCGGGCGACCAGGTTGCCGACCGACGACCGGGCGTCGACGGCGGCGAAGATCGCCTCGACCCCGGCCGTGCCGAGGCTCTTGCCGAACAGCAGCAGCCGCGGGCGCCGGTCGGGCGGGAGCTGGGTCCAGCGCGCCTCCACTGCGTTGAACAACGCGGATCCCGCCTCGACCGCCAACCCGTCGTCCAGGAACACCGAGAGGAGGCTGGGCAGGTAGGAGTACTGGATGCCGACGATGGCGGTGTCGCCGTCGTAGAGCTGCTCGAGCGCCGCCGCGGCTTCGGGGATCATCCAGCCCGTGCCGGTGGGCACCCACACCACCAGGACCTCCCGGTCGAACCCGCCGGCCCGCTCGAGCTCGCGCACGGCGAGCTCGGCGCGGGCGTCCAGCGAATCCGCGGAGCGCACGCCGACGTACGCCCGTACCGGGTCGACCGGCGGGCCGCCGGTCCCGGGGAACGCGGCGAGCTCGTCGGCGGTGGTGACCCCGGCGACGAAGTCGCGGCCCATGCGTCCCAGCGTCTCCCAGGGAACGAGCGACCGAGGGCTGCCGGAGACCGTTGCTCCTTCGGGTCTGACGATCCCTTCCGCTGTCTCCTCGTTCGTCGCGCCGTAGGCGGAGCCGGCGAGTTCGGTGACGCCGCGGAAGGCCAGTCCGCCGAAGAGGAGGACCGCCAGCACCACGCCGAGCAGGACGGTCGTCGGGGCCGCCCGGCGTCCCGGGACGTGGCGGCGGATGCGCCGGTCGAGCCCTCGCAGACCCATCCGGATGGCCCGACCGACCACGACCAGCAGCGCCGCGAGTACGGCCGCTCCCGTCACCATCGGCACGACGTCCGACCAGTCCACCGGCGGCATCCCCATCAGGGTGCGTTGGTCGTTCTGCCGGTCGAGCCAGAGAACCGAGCCACCGAGGACTCCGGCCAGCCAACCGACACCGAGGAGGAGCCACGCCCACGACCGGGTCCTCGGGCCCGGCGAGCGACCCCACCGGACCAGGGCCCGCCGTACCCCGTGTGCGACCAGAGTGCCGATCCCGTACCCGACAGCGATACAGACACCGCTGACCGCCGCCTGGGCCGCCCAGGGCCGGGGAACCAGCGTCGGCGTGAGCGACTCCCACCAGAACAGCAGCGCCAGCACCACGCCGCCGAAGGTCGGAGCCGCGAGAACCGACCCGTGCCGGCGAGCCACCGTGACCTGGTCGTCGAGATCCGGCATCGATCTACCACCCTCACTCGAGATGCTGCCGGCGTCGTGACGTTCGGCAGCTGTCCGCGTCCATCCCGACGTCCACTCCCGACGTCCTCGTGCTAACGGGCGATCATGTCGCGTCCGGGCTCCCGGAGCGACCCTCGTTGCGAAGGATTCGATGCCGCGAAGGATTCGATGCTGCGGGGTCGGCGACGCGGCCGGCGCATCGCCGCGTCCTGTGCCGGTTGCGCCGGCGTGGCAGAGTCGAGCCATGTGCCGCTGGCTGGGCTACTTCGGAGATCCCATCCGTCCCGAGGAGTTGCTGTACCAGCCTGCGCGGTCACTGATCGAGCAGAGCAAGAGCCACGCCCCCGATGTGGCCATCGCCAACGGCGACGGCTACGGCCTGGGCTGGTACGGCACCGCGGAGCACCCGGGGCTGTTCCGCAGCGCCTCGCCCGCCTGGGGCGACGCGAACCTGCGGGAGATCAGCGCCCAGCTGCGCTCGCCGCTGTTCCTCGCCCACGTGCGCGCCGCGACCGGCACGCCGGTGCAGCAGACGAACTGCCACCCGTTCCGCCACGGCGACTGGATGTTCGTGCACAACGGCTTCATCGACGGGTTCGACCGGGTGCGCCGCGAGCTGGTGCTGGCCGTCGACCCGGAGTTGTTCCCGGCGATCGGCGGCTCCACCGACTCCGAGCTGATGTTCTTCCTGGCGCTCACGTTCGGCCTGGCCGAGGACCCGCTGGGTGGCCTGGAGCGGATGGCGGGCTTCGTCGAGGCCGTGGGGCGGCGGGCCGGTCTGCGGCACCCGCTGCAGATGACGGTCGGGGCCAGCGACGGGGTGCGGCTGTACGCGGCGCGCTACGCCAGCGGACCGGAGGCGAACACGCTGTTCGTCAGCTCGTCGGTGCGCGACGTCCGGCTGCTCTACCCGGAGAACGAGCGGTTCCAGCACTTCTCCGACGAGGCCAGGGTGGTCGTCTCCGAACCGCTGGTCGACCTGCCCGGGCTGTGGCGGGAGATCGCGCCGGGTACGGCCGTCGTGGTGCAGCCGGGGGACGACCTCGAGGTCCCCTTCCGCCCGCAGGCGCCCTGAGGCGACGTCGCGGGATGGCCGAGGAGGTCGCCGCACCCAGGGCGGTGATCGATCGCTGCGACGCCTCATCCACTACGGGGGAGGCCCGCTACGCCGCGAGAGGTCAGGCTGCCCGGCATGGGTGAGCGACGTGCAGACGCAGGGGAGACCGCTGCCGAGCCGCCGGACGGCCCGCACGGGCCGGAGGAGCTGAGCCGCGACGGGGCCGAGGCCCTGCTCAACTCCCTGACCGAACGGGAGTCGGCGCTGGTCCGCGAGACCGGGACGGAGGTCCTCCGGGACCTGGACGAAGACGCGCTCGTCGACCTGCACCTGCGGGTCCGGCGTGCCCGCGACAAGCAGGTCAAGATCTACCGCAGGCAGGCGGCGACGCTCGTCCCCGAGATCGGCGCGCGGGGGGCGGCCCGCCCGAAGAACGCCCGCAACCGGGGCAAGGCGGAGGTGTTCGAAGACGCGTTGGCGCGGGTGAGCAAGCGGCTCGCGGCGGCGGCGCGAGCGAGCGCAGCCGCGCTGCGCGCCGAGCGATTGGCCGAGGCGCGTCGCGCCACCGCACCGCCCCGGCCGCCCCGGAGCCCGTCCGTCCGGCAGGATCCCGGCGGCTCTCAGGTGCTCGACCGCCGCCCGGACGACCCTGGCCTGCGCAAGCGCCACGCCTCCGAACGCGCCGGGGTGGCGCGCCAGCAGGCCCGACGCGACGCGAGGTAGGGGACGGGAGGCAGGAGCCGGTCGAGAACCCGCACGGCGTGGCCGCGGCGCATGCGACGACACGCGAGTTCCGGCCCGGGCGTCGGCGCGCTCGCGGGAGTGCTGCTGCTCTGCCCGGACCTCGCCGGGTTCCTGACGCCGACCGTGCTCCTGCTGCTCGGCGCCGGTCGCACCGGCGGGTGACGCCGGTGGCTCGGAGGTCTCGGTGAACCTGGTGCTGTGGCTGCTGCTGGGGCTGGTGGCGCTCGTCGCGGGAGCCGAACTGGTCGTGCGCCAGGGATCCGCCCTGGCGGCGCGCTTCGGCGTCAGCCCGCTCGTCGTCGGGATGACCGTGGTCTCGCTCGGCACCAGCCTGCCCGAGCTGGCCATCGGCCTCAACGCCGCGCAGCAGGGCAACGCCGGCCTCGCGGTGGGCGCCATCGTGGGCACCAACCTGGTCAACATCCTGCTGATCCTGGGACTGAGCGCGGTCATCCGGCCGATCGCGTTCGAGGCCCGCACCCTGAGGGTGGACGCGCCGGTGATGACCGGTGCGGCACTCCTGCTGCTCGTCCTGGCCATCGACGGCGATCTCACCACCGGGGACGCCCTGTGGCTCTGCGCCTACGGGGTCGCCTACGTGGGGGTCATCGTCGTACTGGCGCGGCGCGACTCGCGGCGGCCCGCCCCGCCCGACCCGGGCTCCGGGCCCGCCGAGGTCGCCGCGGGCGGCACCCGCCCGGTCGCGCTGCAGGTGCTCCTGCTCGTCGTCGGGCTCGCCGTGATCGTCGTCGGTGCGGAGTACCTGGTCGACGGGGCCGCGGGCATCGCCGGGCAGCTGGGCGCGAGCGATGCGCTGATCGGCCTGACCGTGGTGGCCATCGGGACGTCGGCCCCGGAGCTGGTCACCACACTGGTCTCCACCATGCGCGGCGACCGGTCGCTCGCGCTGGGCAACCTGCTCGGATCCAGCGTGTTCAACATCGCCCTGATCCTCGGGCCCACCGTGCTCGTCGCGCCCGCAGCGGTTCCGGTGCCCGACGACATTCTGGCCGTGGACCTCATCCTCATGGTCGCGACAGCGGTGGTGTGCATACCCGTCTTCCGGACCCGGCGCCGGCTCGGTCGCGTCGAGGGGGCGGTGTTCGTGGCGGTCTACGTCGCGTACCTGACCTGGCTGCTCACCACCCGGTTGTGAGCCGCGACCCCGCCGCCCTGGCCAGCAGGCCGGCGAGGGAGATGGCCAGTGCCTCGCGCACCAGGTCGGCGAAGCCCGACCACAGCCCGGCCGGCTCGGGGTCGGCCTCGCACGCGGCCACCATCGGCGCGGCCGGCCGGCTGTGGGTCCAGGCCGCGCCGATGGTCATCATGGCCAGCGCGGCGAAGGTCCGCGCGGACGGCTCGTCGAGCTCGGCGACGGTGCCGCGCGCCAGGCCGGCCAGCTCGCCGACCCGGGCCAGCGACGTCCGCTTGAACCGGGCGGCGACCTCGGCCGACACGTTGCGCTCCAGAACGGCGGCCTGGGCACCGGCGAGGTCGCAGAGGACCGGCCGGCGGGCCACCGACCGGGCCAGCGCGGCGGCGAGCTGCTCGCCCCGCACGGACACCGAGGCCTCCGGGTCGACCGCCGTGGGGAGCTCGACCGCGAGTTCGCCGAGCCACTCGCCCCAGGCCTCGTCGAGCAGCTCCAGCAGCACCGCCTCGCGGGAGTCGAAGTAGCGCAGCACGTTGGACTTGGCCAGGCAGGCCCGCCTGCTCAGCTCGTTGAGGCTGATCTCGGCCGCCGGCCGCTCGGCCAGCATGGCCGCGGCGGTGTGGAGGATCGCGCGGCGGCGGATCGCCCGCTGTTCGGCGCTGCGCGCACGTTGGAAGCCCGGCATGGGCGGGAGTTTACAGACCATCGGTCACTTAAGAGACCGACGGTCTGTAAACTCGGCGGACAACAGACCATCGGTCTCTTCCAGTGGAGGCGCTCTCGTGTACACCGTTCCCGACCAGACCGGCCGGCTCGCCGTCGTGACCGGGGCCAACCGCGGCATCGGACGGGAGGCGGCCGCCCGCCTCGCCGCGGTCGGCGCCCGGGTGGTCATGGCAGTGCGCACGCCGGAGAAGGGCGAGCGTGCGAAGGCCGAGATCCTCGGACGGCACCCGCGGGCCCTCCTCGAGGTCCGCCGACTCGACCTGGCGGACCTCGCCTCGGTCCGGGAGTTCGCCGACGGCCTGCTCGCCGAGGCCACCCCGGTCGACCTGCTCGTCAACAATGCCGCGGTCATGATCCAGCCCCGGCGGGCGACCACGACCGACGGCTTCGAACTGCAGCTCGCCAGCAACCACCTCGGCCCGTTCGCGTTGACCGTCCGGCTCCTGCCGCTGGTATTGGCGGCCGCAGCACCACGGGTGGTCACGATGAGCAGCCCGATCGCCGGCTTCGCCCGGATCCGCTTCGACGACCTCCAGCGCGAGCGCCGGTACGCCGCCCCGCCGGCCTACGGGCAGTCCAAGCTGGCCGGTCTGCTGTTCACCGGCCACCTCGCCCGGTTGGCCGACGAGCGCGGCTGGCCGTTGCGGAGTACCGCGGCGCACCCGGGCTCCACCCGCACGAACGGACCGGGCCTCGGCGGGGAACGCTCGCTGTGGGCGGCGATGCAGCGCACCCTGATGCCGTCGCAGGACGTGGGCGCCGGCACCGGGCCGCTGCTGTTCGCCGCCACCGACCCCGCCGCCGTGAACGGCGGCTACTACGGCCCCACGCGCCGGTTCGGCCTGGTCGGTCCGACCGGTCCGGTCCGGCTCTCCCGCCGGGCGCGGGACACCGCCGTAGCCGCTCGCCTGTGGGCCGAGAGCGAGCGGCTGACCGGGGTGGGCCTGGCCGAGCGGGTGCGCTGAACGCCCGATGGCCGTGCGCCCCGACGGCTGCGGGCGGCTGGACCATCTCCTGTGGGGTGACAGCCGGTCCCCCGCTGGAGATCCGCCTCGGCCGCCGTCAGGCGCCGGGAGCGAGGACGACGACCTTGCCGGACAGCGAGCCCGCGGCGGCCTCGGCGTGGATCGCCGGCAGCTCGGCCAGCGGCACCCGCCGGGCGACCTCGACGCTCAGCTCGCCCCGGTCGATCAGCGCGACCAGCCGGGACAGCTGCTCGGCGTCGCTGCGGACGAACAGGTCGATGCCGCGCACCCCGCGGTCCTCGTCGGAGGGGGCGGGCATCCACACCGTCGTGTTGACGATGACGCCGCCCGGGCGGACGACGGCGACGAGGGCGGCCAGCTCCGCCGGGTCGACCGGCGCGAGGTTCAGCAGGACGTCGACCGGCTCGGTCACCGCGTCGACCACGGCGGTGGTGGTGTGGTCGATGACCTCGTCGGCGCCGGCCTTGCGGACCCGCTCGACGCTGCGCGGGCCGGCCGTGGCGATGACGTGGGCGTCGGCGCGCTTGGCCAGCTGGACGGCGTAGCCGCCGACCGCCCCGCCCGCGCCGTTGACCAGCACGCGCTGCCCGGCCGCCAGCCCGGCGTGCTCGAAGAGCGCCTGCCATGCGGTGAGGCCGACGACGGGCAGCGCGGCGGCGTCGGCCAGCGGGATGGCGGAGGGTGCCGGCGCCAGCGCCTCGGCCGGCGCGACGACGTACTCCGCGGCCGCGCCGTCGCCGGTCATCGACAGGAAGCCGATGACCGGGGCGCCGACCTCGACGCCGGTGACGCCTTCGCCCAGCGCGTCGACGGTGCCGGCGACGTCGAGACCGGGGGTGTGCGGCAGCGCCACCGGGAGGGGGCCCTGCATGAAGCCCCCGCGGATGGTGGCGTCGACGGCGTTGAACGACGTCGCGGCGACCCGGATCCGGACCTCTCCGGCCGCCGGGACGGGCTGGTCCACGTCCTCGTAGCGCAGGACGTCGGGGTCGCCGTACTCGTGGAAACGCAATGCCTTCATCGGGGTCCCGCTCTCCGTGGGTTCACTTGTGCTTCGAATTCGAAGCTAACGAGGGTGACGGTAGTCCTGCTTCGAGTTCGTAGCAAGTAGGCTGTGGTCATGCCCGTCACACCGCCGCCGCTCGACCCCGTCCGGCTCGGCGCCTACTTCGCCCTCATGGACGTGGCCAGCCTGCTGCGACACGCCGTGGAGCAGCAGCTGCGGGAGGCGGGCGAGCTCAGCTACGTGCAGTTCCAGCTCCTGGCCCGGCTCGGCCTCGACTCGCCAACGGGCAGCCACCGGATGACCGACCTGGCCGACGGCGTCGTCTACAGCCGCAGCGGCCTGACCTACCAGGCCGGTCTGCTGGAGAAGGCGGGCCTGGTCACGCGCAGCCCTTCGCCGGACGACGAGCGCGGCGTCACGGTCACCATCACCGACGCCGGACGCGCGCGGCTCGCGGAAGTGCTCCCCGGCCACACCGAGGTCGTCAGCCGCCTGCTGTTCGAGCCGCTGTCCCACGCCGACGCCGAGGCCCTCGCCCAGCTGCTGGCCCCGGTGCGCGAGCACATGCGCTCGACGCCGCCGCGCTCGGCGGCGCCCCGTCGCCGCGGCGGGGCTCGGCCGGGCGGCTCGTAGGCGCCCGGCTCCGAGGCCGTGCAGCTCCGCCGGTGGATTGCGCCCGGCGGGCCGTCAGACGCGTGCGGTCAGGAACGCCAGCACGGCGTCCGCGAAGCGCGCCGGCACCTCGACGCTGGGCATGTGCTTGGCGGGCAGCTCCGCGTACACCGCGCCGGGGACGATCGAGGCGATCTCCTTGCCGTGCGCGGGGGTGGTGACCGCATCGTGCTGGCCGGCGAGCACCAGCGTCGGGCTGCCGATGAGCGCGGCGGTGCGGCGCAGGTCGAAGTCGCGCACCGCGGCCCAGCTGCCGGCCACGCCCTCGCGCCGCGTGGCGAGCAGCGTGCGGCGGAAGCCCTCGACGACCTCGTCGCCCAGCAGGTGCGCCGGGAACCAGTTGCCCAGGAACGTCTCGGCGGTGGCGCGCATGTCGGGGGCCGCGAGCACCTCGGCGATGGGGCGGTCCCACTGCCGGGGTGGCCCGAGGTAGGCGGCGGTGTTGGAGAGCGCGAGGCGGTCGACGCGCTCCGGCGCGTGGATGGCCAGCCACTGGGCGACGATGCCGCCCAGGGACAGGCCCAGCACGTGCACGCGCGGCAGGTCCAGGGCGTCGAGCAGCTCGACGACGTCGCGGCCCAACCGGTCGAGCGAGTAGGCGCCGCCCGGCACGTCGGATCCGCCGTGGCCGCGGGCGTCGTAGCGCAGCAGCCGGAACCGCTCGGTGAGGGCCGGCACCTGGCCGTCCCACATGTGCAGGTCGGTGGCGATGGAGTTCGACAGCAGCAGCACCGGCTTGTCCGGCTCGCCGTCGAAGCGGTAGGCGATGCGTACGCCGTCGCCGGTGGTCGTGGTGTCCATGGCTCCAGCCTGGGCGCCATTTCTGCAGAGAGCCATGACAAATATCGGACCTACTCTGTAGGTTGCTCCGACAATGGCGGACTACACGCTGCACGAACTGCAGTGCTTCGACGCCGTCGTCCGCGACGGCGGCTTCCAGGCCGCCGCCGAGCGGTTGCACCGGTCGCACCCCTCGGTCTTCGCGGCGGTGGCGAAGCTGGAGCGCAGGCTCGGGCTCGCCCTGCTGGACCGCTCCGGCTACCGGGTGGCGCTCACCGGGGCGGGTCGGGCCTTCCACCGCAAGGTGCGCGTGCTGCTGCACGAGGCCGACGAGCTGCGGACCTACGCGACGCAGCTGGCGATGGGCGAGGAGGCCGAGCTGCGCGTGGTGCTCGGCGACCTGTGCCCGCTGCCCCCGGTGCTGGAGCTGTTGAGCCGGTTCTTCGCCCAGCGCCCGCAGACGCGGTTGCACCTGCAGTTCGAGACCGTGACGGGCCCCTGGGAGCGGCTGCGGGAGGACGAGGCCGACCTCATCGTGCACCGGGTCCCCAAGAGCGACGTGCGCATGGAGTGGATCGACCTCGGCCCGGTCGCGCTCGTGCCGGTCGTGGCGCCGGGCTTCCTGCCCTTCCCCCCGACCGCGGACATCACCCCGCAGCGCATGCAGGCCCTCACCCAGTGCGTGGTCCGCGACTCGGCCCGGCACCCGGCCGAACCGGGCCACTTCCTCGTCGAGGGCGCCCCGACGTGCTCCGTGCCCGACCACCTGATGAAGAAGGAGCTGATCCTGCACGGCATGGCGTGGGGGCACCTGCCGCGGTTCCTGGTCGAGGCGGAACTGCGCGACGGGCGCCTGCTGTCGCTGGCCGGACGCCACTTCCCCGGCGTGGTCGAGGAGCTGTCCGCGGCCCGCCGGCGCGACCGGCCGCACGGGCCCGTCGCCGACATGCTGTGGGAGTTCCTGGCCGGCCACGCCCCGGTGCTGCGCTCCTAGCCGTGTCCTGGCCGGCCGTCGCCCGATCCGCTTCCGCGGGTGCGGCGCAGCGCCGTACGGTCGGCCCCGGCGGAACGGAGGTGCCCAGCGGATGGCTTCCCGACTCGTCGCGCTCTGCGTCGACGCCGGCGACCCGCGGCTGCTCGCCGGCTTCTGGGCCGGCGTCCTGGGCTGGGACGTCGACGGCGGGCCGGGCCCCGACACCCTGCTGCGGCCCGGTGACGACACGGGGTTCGACCTGCGGTTCGTCCCGACCGCGGAGCCGAAGACCGGCAAGAACCGGATGCACGTCGACCTGGCGAGCGAGTCCCCGCGACACCAGCGGCGGACCGTGGCGGAGGCGCTGGCCCTCGGGGCCCGGCACATCGACGTCGGTCAGCGCCCCGAGGAGGGGCACGTCGTGCTCGCCGACCCGGGGGGCAACGAGTTCTGCGTGATCGGCGCGGGCAACGACTTCCTGGCCGACTGCGGGTTCGTCGGGGCGCTCGCGTGCGACGGGTCGCGGGAGGTCGGCTACTTCTGGAGCGAGGCGCTCGGCTGGCCGCTGGTCTGGGACCAGGACCAGGAGACCGCCATCCGCGCCCCCCACGGCGGCCCGAAGATCACCTGGGGCGGTCCGCCCTTCGACCCGAAGTCGGGCCGGAACCGGCTCCGCTTCGAGCTGGCCGCCGTCGGCGACCAGGAGGCGGAGGTCGACCGGCTGCTGGCCCTCGGGGCGACGCGGGACGACGGTGCCCCGGCTCGGCCCGGCGGGGTGGCGCTGCTCGACCCCGACGGCAACGAGTTCCGCGTGGCGGCCGGACAGGTCCGGCGCTACTTGCGGTCGGGGTAGGGGTCGTGCACCGAGTCGCCGCCGGTCCGGGTGTCCCAGTGCCCGTTGCCGCAGCTGGGACACGGCGGGAGGTTCTTCGTCGAGGTGACCCCCAGCTCGTAGCCGCAGTTCGTGCACCGGTAGGTGCCCGCGGAGACGTCGCTGCCGGAGGGAACGGGATCTGCCATGGCGACACCATCCCAGTTCCGGCGCGCGGTCGCCGGTTCTGGCGCCGCCGGGCTCAGTCCGCGGCCCGCAGCTGCTCCTCGACGGCCGCGCGGTCGATCAGCGACGACACCGCGGCGATGCGCCCGTCCCGGAACGCGTAGAAGACGTGCTCCGCGAACACCAGCCGCCGGCCGTCCACGGCGAACCCGAGGAACTCGCTGCGCGGCGTGCAGTCGAAGAGGAGCCGGCACGCCACGCGGTTGCCGTCGGCGACGACGATGCGCGCGTCGTAGACGAGGTCGGGGACCGCGGCGATGTCGGCGGCGAGCAGGTCCTGGTACTCGCGGCGCGTCATCGGCGTGCCGTTGTAGGTCAGCTCGTCGTGCACGAACCCGACGAGGTCGTCGAGGCGGCGCTCGTTGAGCGCGTCGAGGTAGGCGCGGTAGCGCGTTTCGAGGTCGGTGTCCATCAGGGGGAGGATGCCGGTCGGGCCCGGCGTCGCGCCGCCCGGGTCACGGCGTCCGCGCAGCGTCAAGCGTGTCCTGGCAGCGTCGGGCTTGTTCTCGCAGCCCGCCGGCGCGCTGCGACACCACACCCCGAGCTGCGACAACACCCTCAGGCTGCGAGGTGTGCCCGGCCCCGGTGCTGAGACGCGTCAGCGCTTGCGGCCCACCCCGCCGACCTCGGCGATGTCGACCTGCGACCCGCCGAAGACCGTCTCCTCCGGACGCCACTCGGGAATGTTCACGACCCCCGGCTCGACCAGTTCGAGCCCCTCGTAGAAGCCGGCGATCTGGGCGTGGGTGCGGACGTTGTAGGGGACGCCGCCGCTGTCGCGGTACTGCTCGATCGCGGCGTTGTAGGCCTCGCTGCTGTCGGTGCCGTCGCTCTGGACCAGGAAGCTGCCCGGGGGGAGGCGGTCGAGCAGGCGGCTCAGGATGGAGCGGGCCTCGTCGTAGTCATCGACGTGGCCGAGCACGCCGATGAGCAGCAGCGCGATGGGCTGGTCGAAGTCGAGGCTCTTGGCGGCCTCGTCGAGCACGGCGCCCGGGTCGTGCAGGTCGGCGTCGATGTAGTTGGTGACGCCCTCGGGGGAGCTGGTCAGCAGGGCGCGGGCGTGGGCCAGCACGAGCGGGTCGTTGTCGACGTAGACGATCTTCGACTCGGGGGCGGCGGCCTGGGCGACCTCGTGGGTGTTGTTGGCGGTCGGCAGGCCGGTGCCGATGTCGAGGAACTGGCGCACGCCCTCCTCCAGCGCGAGGTGGCGCACGGCGCGGTAGAGGAAGTGGCGGCAGGCGCGGGCCTTGTCGCGCTGCTCGGGGTAGAGCGCGAGGAACTCGTCGCCGGCATCGCGGTCGGCCTGGAAGTTGTCCTTGCCGCCCAGCCAGTAGTTCCAGATGCGGGCCGAGTGCGGGACCCGCACGTCGATGTCGCGCAGCGCCTGGCCGCCGCTACTGCTGTCTGCCATCGGTGGTCCCGCCTGCCGTGCCGAACGCTGTCGTCCGCACCCTAGTACGACGCCGCACCGGGCGTCCGCCGATGATCACCGCCGGGCGCGCGGGGGACCGGACGGCGACACGCGGTATCGGTCCGGCGACAGGGCGATCAGCGAGCCGAGTGCACCCGATAGGGTGCCGCCTGCGCTGCGTACCGTGAGGATCACGCAACCTGGATCCCGACCACGCCACTCGAATGCCCGGAGGACCCGTCATGGGCGCTGAACCGAAGGCCCCATCGGTGCAGGACCGCGTCGACGACGTCGGTGGTCGCGGCGGTATCGAACGCCACGGCGTCGACCGCATCCCGGACGCCGAGCGCACCTCGTCGCCAGGCACCTTCGCGATGATCTTCATCGGCTCGTCGGTGGGGCTCGGGGCGGTCGCCTTCGGGTGGATCGGCATGGGCTTCGGGCTCGGGGTCTGGGACACCATCGCGGCCATCGCGGTGGGCACCGTGGTCGGGCAGTTGCTGCTGGTGCCGCTGATCCTGCTCGGCTCGCGCACCGCGACCAACGACGCGACCGCATCCGGCGCCACCTTCGGCGTGCGCGGACGGCTGATCGGCAGCGCGATCGGCCTGCTGAGCTGCCTGTTCTCGGTGGCGCTCACGACCTGGACGAGCGGCTCGGCCGGCGTCGCGGTGGCCGGTCGGCTGCTCGGCACGCCGGACACCGCGGCCACCCAGGCCGTGGCGTACGCGGTGGTCCTGGCGGTGTCGGCGGCCATCGCGATCTGGGGCTACCGCTGGCTGGTGCGCGCCAACGTGGTCCTGATGACGCTGGGCGGGTTGCTGCTGCTGCTGATGCTGGTCGCCTTCGGCGGCGCCATCGACTGGGGCTACGCCGGCAGCGAGCCGGTGCTCGGCTCCTACCTGGCGACCTGGCTGCTGGTGGCCACCACGATCGGCGTGTCCGGCGCGCTGGTCGTCTGCACGATCGTGGGCGACTGGACGCGCTACATCCGTTCCGACCGCCACTCCACGAGCTCGCTGGCCTGGATCGGCTCGATCGGCGTCTTCATCGGCTTCGTGGTCCCGGCCGCGATCGGCGCGCTGGTGTCCACCTCCTCGCCCGCCTTCGCCGACCCGAGCGTCCCGTTCGCCGCGACGCTGGCGAACGAGGCGCCCGCCTGGTACGCGGTCCTGCTGCTGCCGCTGGGCGTGCTCGGCGGGGTGGGCCTGGTCGCCTCCTCGCTCTACAGCGCGGGCCTGGACCTCGACGCGCTGGTCGTCCGGCTGACCCGGCCGCAGACCACGACGATCATCGCGGTGGTCGCGGTGATCCTGATCTACCTTGCGGTGGCCTCGCCGAACATCATCGAGGTCGCCTCGGCCGCGCTGCTGGTGATGGCCGAGCTCGCCGCGCCGTGGGCGGTCATCATCGGGATCAACTTCCTGCGCACCGGCGGCCACTACGACCCCGACGACCTGCAGGTGTTCAACCGCCGCGAGACCGGCGGCCGCTACTGGTTCACCGGCGGCTGGAACTGGCCGGCCACGCTGGCCTGGGCGGTCGGCTCGATCGCCGGCCTGCTGACGATCCAGACGCTGTCGTTCACCGGCCCGTTCTCCGACATCGCCGGTGGCGTGGACATCAGCCTGCTGCTCGGCGCCGTCGTCGCGGCCGCCATCTACCTGCCGTTCTCGGGCAACCGGGAGGTCGCGCGGGCCTGACCCTGCCCGCGTCGGCAGGCGCATGACCTGCGAGGTCATCGACGGGATGACCCCCCGCGCGCGACGGTGAGCGCACCGATCCGCGAGCGAGGAGCCCGAGATGCCCTACTTCGACACCCCCGACGGCAACCGGCAGTTCTACAAGGACCTCGGCGAGGGCCCGCCCGTCGTGCTGGTGCACGCCTGGTCGCTCAGCTCGGCGATGTGGGAGTACCAGCTGCCGGTGCTGCTCGGCGCCGGCTACCGCTGCGTCGCCATGGACCGGCGCGGCCACGGCCGCTCCGACCAGCCCGCCACCGGCTACGACCTGGACACCCTGGCCGACGACCTGGCCGCGCTGCTCGACCGGCTCGACCTGCGCGACGTCCGGCTGGTCGCGCACAGCATGGGCACCTGCGAGATCACCCGCTACCTGGCCCGCCACGGCAGCGGGCGCGTCTCGCGGGCGGTCTACCTGGGCGCGATGACCCCGGGGCTGAGCGCGGCCGTGGGGCCGGGGCCCGTCGAGGAGACCCTCGCCGCGCTGCACGCCGACCGGCCCGGCTGGTTCCGCGAGGCCGCGCCCGCCTACTTCGCGGCGCCCGGCTCGGGGGTCTCCCAGGCGCTCGTCGACGACGGCGTCACCACCATCCTGACCACCCCGCTGGAGGTGCAGACGGCCTGCCTGCGCACGACGTTCGGCACCGACCTGACCGCCGACCTGGCCGCCGTCGACGTGCCGGCGCTGGTGGTGCACGGCGACGCCGACGCGTCCGCGCCGATCGAGCTGACCGGGCGCCCGACGGCGAAGCTGCTGCCCGACGCCCGGTTCGTGCTGTACCCGGGCGCGCCGCACGGGCTCTACGTGACCGAGCGGGAGCGGCTGGCCCGCGACCTGCTCGGCTTCCTGGCCGGCTGATCCCGGCCCGGACGCCGGTCAGCCGAGGCGGACGAGCCCGGCGGCGCCGTCGACGGTGATCCGCTGGCCGGTGCGGATGGTGACGGTGGCGTCGGGGACGCCGACGACCGCCGGGATGCCGTACTCGCGGGCCACGACCGCGCCGTGCGAGTTCGACCCGCCCATCTCCATGACCAGCCCGCCCGCGGTGAGGAACAGCGGCGTCCAACCGGGGTCGGTGGAGGGCGCCACCAGGATCTCGCCGGGTTCGAGGTGGGAGTCGGCGGGGTCGAGCACGACGCGGGCGATGCCCGCGACCTCGCCGGCCGACGCCGCGGTGCCGACGAGGGCGCCGTCGACCGCGGTCGGGGTGAGCAGCGCCTCCGGTTCGGTGCCGTCGGAGAGCAGGACGCGTGGCACGTGCCGGCGGCGCAGCTCCCGGTCGTACTCGGCGCGGCGCCGCGCGACGGCGGCGCGGTGGTCGGCGCCGTCGAGGGCGGAGCGGGCCTCGGCGAGGTCGAGGAACCAGATGTCGTCGGCGCGGTCGAGCCGACCCCGCCCGGCCAGCTCGACGCCGACCGCGCCGAGCTCGGCCCGCGCCCCGGCGACGAGCCGGACCAGGAAGTCCTTGTGCGTCTCGCGCAGCCCGGTGAGCTCGCGCATCCGGCGCAGGGCCCAGCCCACCAGCCGGGCGCGTAGCGGCGAGCGGCGCCGCACGCGGGCGACGACGTCGTCCACGGCGGCGCGGGCGGCCGCGGCGCCGCGGGCGAACATCGCGTCCGGGGCGGCGGCCGGGTCGTCCAGGCGCAGGTAGTTGGCGAGCACCCCGAGCACGTAGGCCGGGTCGTCGTGCCAGCGCGGCATGCCCACGTCGATCTCGGCGACGGCGCGGTGGCCGTGCTCGCGCAGGAACGCGTCCACCTCGCGGCGCAGCACCTCGGGCAGCGGGCCGGTGCCGGCGCGCAGCCGCGCGGCGGAGGCCCCGTCGGCGCGCAGCCGCTCGGCGGCCCGCCACAGCTGCAGGTCCATCTCGGTGGTCACGTTGTGGGGCAGGGAGCGCAGCACCTCGTGCGTGGTGTCGGCATCGATGTCCGGCCCGGCCAGGCGCCGGGCGAGCCCCAGCATCAGGAACCCCGTCCCGGCCGCCGGGACGACCGAGGGCAGCACCGGGAAGACCCGCCGCAGCAGCTCCAGCGCGCGCTCGTACCGCTCCACGGCGCTGTCGCCGGCCGGCAGGTCGGCCGTGAGGCGGGCGCCGATCCGGTCGATCCGCCGGCGCGCGGCCGCCGGGCTCACCAGCGCCCGCGCGACCTGCACCGGCACGGCGAAGCGCACCAGCACCCGCAGCACGCGCCGCGCGAACGGCAGCGGTGAGCGCGACGTCGCGGCGTACTCCGGGCGCTCCAGCAGCGCCCGCACCACGACCGCCGACCGGGCCTCCATCACGCTGAAGACGGCCGGGACGATCCGGCGCCCGACCGGGTTGCGCAGCGCGAGGGTCATGTCGACGAAGACCCGGCCACCTGCGGTCGTCATCGCCGCGGGACCGCTCCGCTCGTCTGCCGGGAATCCGAAGCCGACGCGCGAGCCGGTGGCCCCGATGACCCGGAACGCGGAGATGCCCATCGGCGTGATCGGCCGGGTGAGGCCCTGGGCCAGGCTGACGTTCAGGTAGGCGCGCGGACCCGGACCGGTCGGCGGGGGCACCGGGTGCAGCGTCGTGATCGGGCGCGACTGGGTCAGCCAGGCGCCGCCGTCGCGGTCGTAGGCCCACTCGATGTCCTGCGGCGCCCCGAAGTGGGCCTCGACGCGGCGGCCCAGCTCGACGAGCTCGCGGACCTGCTCGTCGGTGAGGGTGCGCTCGTGCGCGGCGCCCGCCCGCTCGACGCGCTCGGTGCCCCCACCGGGCAGGGCCCGGATCTCGACGGCCTTGTCGCCGGGTCGGTAGTCGATGCGCCCGTCGTCGACGACGACGTGGTCGGGGTTGACGGCCCCGGAGACGACGGCCTCGCCGAGGCCGGGGTTGGCGTCGATCACGCTGCGGTGGCGTCCGCCGCTGACCGGGTCGGCGGTGAACAGCACGCCGGCGCTGCGCACGTCGACCATCAGCTGGACGACCACGGCCAGCGCGACGGCGCCCTGGTCGATGCCGGCGGTCTCGCGGTAGGCGACCGCGCGGTCGGTCCACAGGGACGCCCAGCAGCGGCGGACGGCGTCGAGCACCGCGGTGGCGCCGACGACGTTGAGGTAGGTGTCCTGCTGGCCGGCGAAGCTGGCCGAGGGCAGGTCCTCGGCGGTCGCCGAGGAGCGCACGGCGACGGGGACCTCGTCGCCCAGCGCCGCGTAGCCCTCGACCACGGCTCGCGCGACGGCGGGCGGGACGGGCGCGTCCAGCAGGGCGGTGCGGGCGGCCGCGGCGAGCCCGGTGCCCCGCTCGCGGTCGATCACCGCCGCCAGGCCGGCGGTGCGGGCCACCTCCCGGTACGCGTCGGTGACGACGCAGAAGCCCGGCGGGACGGTGAACCCCGCGGCGAGGAGTTCGGCCAGGTTGGCCGCCTTGCCGCCGACGAGCTCCAGGTGGCGTGCGGCGGGGCTGTCCAGGCCGATCGTCGTCATGGCGACGAGCTTAACTCAACGCGTGATGAAATACGAGGGCTGCCGGCCGGGGGCGTGCGCATCCGAGTGGTGGCGCGGAAGTGGCCACGTTTGCCGGGCAGCCGTCCGAGTGAGCATTCGACGCCGTGTCGGCACGGAGAGTGTTGTTGCGCAGAGTGATCGCCACCCGAGAAATGATCTTGTTGTGGACGGGCTCCCAGGGGCGCGGTAAGCGTTTGCCGACACCGCTCGGTCGGCGGCGGGGACGAGTCTTCGTGCACTAAGAGTGAAGACAGAGGTGGGCAGTCGTACCACTGTGAACCGCGCCCGCGCAGGTCCTTCCGGATCATCGGCTGATGGCGATCGAGTCATGGCGTGCACCCGAATGCAAACTCCGGCTGAGCTGGCGGGAATTCGCCGGCGCCGGGCCTCAAGTTCTGTGCGAGGGTGCACCGGTCGGCGATTCCCGTTGCGACGGTCGACGCCGTTCGTGTCGCCGGTATGGCGCAAACCGGTGGTTCGGGACGAATCGGGATGAGGGTTGTCGGGTGCGACCCGAGCTCGCCATCCCATCCGTCGATCACGCTCGGTATCGGACGATGGTGCGGTGGCGGCGGTGAACATGCAGGTCAGGAGCGTGGCGCGGGTCGGGCGACGGAGGATGTGCCGACGCGGCGCAACTCGGCGTCCCCCGCTGGGGGAGGGCGGGTTCGGCGGCCGGGTCGGACGCCGGTATCGGATCGGCGCTCCACTCCATGATCAATCGCGTCGGTCGGGGTAATGAGCCATGACATCGATTCCCCCCGGCGCGGGGAAGTCGCCGATGTGTCGGAGGGCGCCCGTTCTTATGGCGATCTTGTTACGGCACCGATGTTGTCCCGCTTGAGGGTCTTTGCGACCAACGGTAGGTGAGTGGCGACCGGCGCGACCCCATTTCCCGCGCCGTTCCCGGACTGGTCCACGCAGAGTAGCCGGACGTGTGGAGGGAGTAACAGTTTCCCGTTCGTCGGGGACCTGTGCTGCGGGAATGCCGGGCCGCGACCGAGAAGGCCGCCCGCTCGGCCCTCACTGCCGACCCATCAGCGCTCAGCGACCTCCATCGGGTGGCAGGTGTGAGGCACGTCGCTACTTTGGGTTGAGCTTTGCGCTAGTGTTCCCCGATCAATCGGCCGGCCGGATGACCCCGTTGTGGACGTCGTTCCCGGCCCCGAGTACCCGAACGGATCGCCCCCTCGATGCAGCCCACGAGCCCCGGACAGCTCGAACCGGCCGAGAACGACGCCTGGAGCACCAGGGTGCCGTCGCCTCGTTCCGGCCCGGAGTCGACCGGCGCTCGCACGGGCGGCAGCGAGCCGGCCACCGACGGTGGAGGGTGGGTGCGTCGCTTGCACGTCGAGGAGTCCGCGGCACGCAACGACGAAGGCGTCGCGCTGTTCGCGGCCGGGCGCTACCGCGAGGCGGTGCCGCAGTTCGAGCAGGCCCTCGCCGGATGCCGGGCGGTCCTCGGCCCCGACCACGCCGCCACCCTGACCGTCGCCGGCAACCTCGGCGTCGCGCAGGTGGCGGCCGGGCAGCGCAGGCGCGGGCTCAAGCTGGTCGTCGACAACCTGGCCGACCGGATCCGCGTCCTGGGCGACGACCACCCCGACACGATGACCGCGCGCGACGCGCTGGCCGCGGTGCACCGCACCCAGGGCAACGTCGACGACGCCGTCGCGATGTCCGGCAAGGTCGCGCTGCAGCGGGCCCGCAAGCTCGGCCCCACCCACCCCGACACGCTCACCTCGCGGATGGGGCTCGCGCTCGCCCACGCCGCCGCGGGCGACGTCTCGTCGGCCCACCGGCTCCTCGTCGCCGCCCTGAGCGACGCCGAGGAGGCCTACGGGGCCAGGCACAGCTACACGGCCATGCTCCTGGAGTGCGGCCACGCCTGGGGACTCATCGGAACCGGCGCCTGATGGGCCGCCTTTCGCCGTTCCCCCCGATGTCCGACCGGTCCCCGGTCCGCGGCGGGGACCAATCGCGCCCTCCGACGGGAGTGCGTGGAACTCGACCTGCGCCGGCCCTCACCCACGGGGCCGGCGCATGGAACAGATCGAGGAGATCCGATGTCGGCTCCCTATGACAGTCGTGCCGGCGGCCACCCGGCGGAGGACCGCGGCGGGTACCCGCCCACCCCGCCCTCCGGTGGTTATCCGGCTCCCGATCCCTACGGCCGCTCGGGCGGCTACCAGGACGCGCCGTTCGGGTACGCCGACGGGCCCGGCGGTCAGCAGGGCGGTTTCGGGGGCAGCTACCAGGGCGGGTACCAGGGCAGACATCAGGGCGGCCAGCACGCGGGTCGGTCCGGCGCCTTCGGCGGCGGCGGGTTCGGCGGGTACGCCGCGCCCGAGCCGCAGCCCACGGAGGCCGCCTCCGGCGGGTACAGCGACGAGGCGCTGCTGCACAAGCTGGGCTACGCCCAGGTGCTCTACCGGGAGATGGGCGGGTTCTCCAACTTCGCCATCTCCTTCACGATCATCTCGATCCTGGCCGGCTGCCTGACCTCGTACTACATCGCGTTCAACAACGGCGGCCCGGTCGCGGTGACCTGGGGCTGGCTGCTGGTCGGCGCGTTCTCGGTGCTGATCGCGATGGCGATGGGCGAGATCGCCTCGGCGATGCCGACCGCGGGGGCGCTGTACTTCTGGGCGTCGAAGCTGGGCGGACCGGCCTGGGGCTGGTTCACCGGCTGGTTCAACCTGGTCGGCCAGATCGCGGTGACCGCGGCCATCGACTACGGCGCGGCGATCTTCACCACCGCGCTGCTCAACCTGTGGTTCCCGGGCCTCGGCACGGAGACCTTGACGATCTTCATCGTCTACACCGCCATCATCGCACTGCACCTGGGTCTGAACCTGCTGAGCGTGAGCGTGCTCGCCCGGCTGACCGCGGTCTCGGCCTGGTGGCACATGGTGGGCGTGGGGCTGATCGTGGTGGTGCTGGCGGTGGTGCCGCGCCACCAGTCGGCGGCCTTCGTCTTCACCGAGACGATCAACAACTCCGGGTTCTCCGACACCGCGTTCTGGTTCGTGTTCGGCATCGGCCTGCTGATGGCCCAGTACACCGTCACCGGCTACGACGCGTCGGCGCACATGAGCGAGGAGACCCGGCACGCCTCCCGGGCGGCGGCCTGGGGCATGGTCATGGCGGTCGTCGTCTCGGTCGTCTTCGGGTTCGTCCTGCTGGTCGCGGTGACCTTCGCGATCCCGGACGTGCAGGGCACGCTGGACGCCGGAGCCGACGCCGTGGTCTACATCTGGACCGAGGCCCTGGGCGCGGGCTGGGCGGAGTTCATGCTGATCATCGCCGTGGTCGCGCAGCTGTTCTGCGGGACGGCGTCGGTCACCTCGGCCTCGCGGATGATGTTCGCGTTCTCCCGCGACGGCGCGGTGCCCGGCCACCGGCTCTGGCGGCAGGTGGCGCGCAACCGGGCCCCGGTCAACGCGGTGATCGCGATCTGCGTGCTGGCCTGGGCGCTGATGATCCCCACCCTGGTCAACGGCGCGGTCGGGTACCTGGTGGGCACCTCGATCGCGGTGATCGGGCTGAACATCGCGTTCGCGATGCCGATCATCCTGCGGATCCGGGCCGGCGACCGGTTCGAGCGCGGCGCGTGGAGCCTGGGCAACCACTACAAGTGGATCTCGCCGCTCTCGGTGGGCTGGATCGCGGTGGTCTGCGTGCTGTTCCTGCTCCCGGTGTCGCCCAACGGCATCCCGGGCGCGGAGGGGTTCGACTGGGAGGTCGTCAACTACGCGCCGCTGACGGTGTTCGGGTCGCTGCTGCTGTTCGGCGGCTGGTACGTGCTGTCGGCGAAGCGCTGGTTCAAGGGCCCGGTCCGGGAGACCGCGAACGAGGACCTGGCCGAGATCGAGGCGCAGCTGCGCGCCTGACCGGCGGGATACGGGTTGGGGACATCCACCGCGCTGGAGCGGCGGATGTCCCCGAACTCAGCGAGGCCCACCCCGCCTGCGCGGTGGGCCGGCGGGAACGTCCGGTTCGCGGAGCTGTAGTGGTGAGCCGATCATGGAATCGGGGTGCCTCGCAGACCCAGCGGTGCGCTCGCAGCCCGCCGGCGGGCTGCGAGGACACAGCCACGTCTGCGACGCCCGCCCAGCGCTGCGAGGGCCGACCCCTGGCCCGGCCGCGGGCGGCCACCCCATCGCCGGAGCCGCTACCGTCGCGTCGGCCTGCACCGATGTGCCCGCTCCGGCGGCTTCGCAGACCCAGCGGTGCCCTCGCAGCCCGCCGGCGGGCTGCGACCACCCAGCCAGCGCTGCGACACCCACCCGGCGCTGCGAGGACGCCCCCTCACTCGGCCCCGCCCGGCCGCGAAGCGGCACACCGCTCCCGGAGCCCTTGCCGTCGCCTCGGCATGGAGCCGTGTCCGATCCATCCCCTCGCAGACCCAGCGGTGCGCTCGCAGCGCGCCGGCGGGCTGCGACCACCCAGCCAGCGCTGCGACACCCGCCCGGCGCTGCGAGGACGCCCCCTCGCCCGCCCCCGCCGGCCGCGAAGCGGCCACTCCACCCCTCGAAGCCCCTGCCGTCACGTCGGCGCGCACAGCCGTGCACGGCCGGAAGGAGCCCGCACCCAAGAGGCCAACCGCCGCCCGTGGATGCCAACCGTGCGGGCGATTTTCCGGTCGTGCAACCCTGGGCGTGTCGACGTGACGGCAGGGGCGGACCCCTGCTCGATCAGAGGTCGCCCGCCGCGAAGGCGCCGCCGGAGGCCCCTCAAACCGCCGGAGGCCCCTCAAACCGCCGGAGGCCCCTCAAACCGCCGGAGGCCCCTCAAACCGCCGGAGGCCCCTCAAAACCGCCGGACGCCCCTCAAGCCCCGGCCTCTCAAGAACCGCCGGAGACCCCTCCAAGCTGGCGGAGGTAGCGTCGGGGCGTGGACCCCGAGAGCACGCCGTGGCAGCGGCGTCCCGGTTTCCTGCGCGCGCTGGCCGTGCTGTGCGCGCTGGCGGCCGTGGGCACGCTGGTCGTGGCCGTGCTCACGCGCGAGTGGTGGAACCTCGTCTTCACCGCGGGCTTCGCGTTCGTGGCGGTGCGCAGCGCCCGGGACGCGGTCGGCCGCTGATCAGCCGGCGGTCTCGTCGGTGACGGCGACCTCGGTCCGGTCGAGGAGCGCCCAGGCGACCGCGGCGGCGGCCTCGGCCTCCCCGGCGGCGATGAGCACCGCGAGCTGGCGGTGGGCGGTGATGTCGACCAGCTCGTCGACCCTGCCCTTGACCGGCTTGTCGCGCGGGGCCAGCCGGCCGGAGATCAGCGAGTTGTAGGCCAGCTGGTAGGCGACGTTCTGGGTCGCGACCATCACCGCGCGCCAGAAGACCAGGTTGCGCCGGTCGAGCTCGACCAGGTCGAGGCCGGCGCCGGCCAGGTCGTCGGCCGCCGCGGTGATCGCCGCGACGTCGTCCGGGGTGGCCCGCTGGGCGCAGCGCCGGGCGGCGTCGGACCCGATGGCCTGGCGGGCCTCGACGATGTCGCGCTCCAGCGTGCTCGCCGCGCCGGATTCGGCCAGGTCGAGCAGGACGCCGAGGTCGCCTTCGGTGCGCCAGTCGCGCACGGTCGTCGAGGCGCCCTGCTGGACGCGGATGAGGCTGGAGTGCTCCAGCCGCGACAGCGCCTCCCGCACGACGGGGCGGCTCACGCCGAACCGCTCCACGAGCGTGCGCTCGGAGGGCATCCGGGACCCGGCCGGCAGGTCGCCGTCGAGGATGGCGGCGCGCAGCTGCTGGAACACCGCCTCCACGAGGCCGGCCCGCTGCACGCGGTCGAGTGTCACGGGGGCACCGTGGCAGAAGCCGGTCCGACTGGTCAACTGGTCGGACCAGTTGGCTGAGGATGTGGCGGATCGCGACACGACTTCGCAACCAGTTGGGGAGAAGTGTCAGTGATGCCCGGTCCCGGAGGTGGTGTCGAGGGCGCTGTCGAAGAGGTCCGCCACCTGGTCGAGCGCGTCGATCACCGGCCGGCCGTCCTGTTCCACCCGCGCCCGGACGAGCGCCCCCTCCAGCGCGGCGAGCGCCAGGTCGGCGAGGCGTCCGGCCCGGTCGGCCGGCGCACCCCCGGCGACCAGGCCGTCGCGCAGGACCCGCGACCAGGCGGCGAAAGCGGCGCGACCGGCCTCGGTGACGCCCGGTTC
Source organism: Pseudonocardia lacus (assembly GCF_018531445.1). Classification (GTDB taxonomy): domain Bacteria; phylum Actinomycetota; class Actinomycetes; order Mycobacteriales; family Pseudonocardiaceae; genus Pseudonocardia; species Pseudonocardia lacus. The sequence continues at coordinate 24,203 of NZ_JAHDTH010000031.1, read as the reverse complement.
CTGCGGGGCGAGCTCCAGCAGCACGGTGGTGATCGGGGAGCCGTCGCGGAACCGCGACTCCTCCAGCCAGCCGACGACCATCCGCGCGTACCGGCGCAGGACGGCGGCGGGGGACGGCTCGGTCTCCGACAGTTCGGTGAGCGTCGTGGTGACCCGCTGCCCGGCGTACTCGACGACCTCGGCGCCGATCTGGGCCTTGCCCCGCGGGAAGTAGTGGTACAGCGAGCCGCGCGGGGCGCGGCTGGCCGCGAGGATCTCGTTCAGGCCGGTGGCGCCGAAGCCCTGGCGGCGGAAGAGCGCGGCGGCTGCCCGGACGAGGGCGGTGCGATGGCGTGGAGGGGTGGGCACGGGCGCCATTCTATGTAGACTGGTCTACATGGATGCTGCGGCCGTGCTCGACCACCTGCGCCGGCTCAACGCCACCGCGGCCTTCAACCGGTGGGCCGGGTTCGAAGTGGTCGCCGCGCAGCCGGGTGAGGTCGCCCTGCGCCTGCCGTGGCGCGCCGACCTGGGCCAGTACGCGGGCACGCTGCACGCGGGCCTGATGTCCGCGCTGGTCGACACGGCCTGCGGGTACGCCGCGCACACCGCCGTGGGGAGCCGGGTGGTGGCCTCGCACTGCGCGGTCGACTACGTCGCGCCGGGCACCGGCACGGCGTTCGTCGCCACGGCCCGGGTCGTCAAGGCCGGTCGCCGGCAGATCTTCACCCGCGCCGAGGTGCACGGCGACCGCGACGGCGAACCGGTGCTCATCGCCATCGGCAGCACGATCCTCATCCCGCTGGGCTGACGCCGGCGGGCAGCACGACGCCCCGGCTGCCGCGGCAGCCGGGGCGTTCCGTGTGCTGTGGGGGCGGGGTGGGTCAGGACGAGGACTTGCCGGACGGCGGCAGCGTGCCGTGCATCGCGGCCTCGGTGCGCTCGGCGACGGCGGGGTCGGTGGCCCGCGCCGACCGGGCGTCCGTGACCGGGTCGCCGCTGGACGCGACGGGACCGGTGCCGGCGGCGGTCGGGACGTCGATGCCGCCGGGCCGCCTGCGCGGTCGGACGAAGAGTCGACGCCGCCCGGTGCTGTCGCCCGTCGCGGTGTCGCCGGTGGTGGTGGTGCCGGCGTCGGCCGATCCGCCGCCGGAGCGGCCGAGCCGCTGCTTCGCCGTGCGCGCGGCCTGACCGGCGAGGGACTTGCCCTTCTCCGCCAGCCGGGTGGCCTCCGGGCGGGCGGCCAGTTGCCGGACCTGGTCGGGCACCTTCCGGGCGCGTTCCCGCCCGTCCGGGTGGCCCAGCACGTAGCCGATGCCGAGCGCGAGAGCGTGACTGCCGAGTCCCATCCGACTCTTCCTCCTCGATACGAATTCCGGTTCAGCGGAACGAGCCGGGCGAGGCACACCGTGCCGGCCCGGCTCCTCCCGGTGACCTACCGGAATACGGATTACCGGATCACTCGATCGATAAACCGGATCCCCGAGATCGCATTCAGCGGCGCCGGCCGTGGGTGTCCCCGTCGACCTCGATCTCCTCGCGGCGCACCTCGTCGCCCACCGTCTCGGTGTCGCGCACCGTCTCGGTGCCCAGGCGCACCCGCTCGACCGGCACGGCCTCCTTGTCGACCACCGGGCGCTCCTCGCGCAGGGTGACCTCGTGCTCCTCCTCGGAGATGGCCGGGCCGTCGACGGCCGCGCCGCGGTTGGCGTCGGTGATCGGCTCCCGCTCGACCCGCACCTCCTCGCGCGACACCGGCACCTCGACCTGCTGGTGCTCGGTGACGACGTGCTTGCGCAGCCGCGCCCGGCCGGCCTCACGGGTCTCGGTGCCGACGTTGAGCCGCTCCTCGGAGCGGGTCATGGCGTCGTCGGTGTTGCGGCCGCTGGTGTCGTGGCCGCGGCCGGTGACCCCGGTGTCGGCGCTCCGGCCCTGGTAGTCGGCCTGCTCGGTCTCCCGGAGCTCGTGGCGGCCGCCGCGCTCGCCCGCGGTGCCGTACTCGGTGCCGTACTCGGTGCCGTACTCGGTGCCGGAGGTGCGGTGCTGGGTGCCGGTCGCGGTGCCGGTGGTACCGCTGGTGCCGTATTCGCCGCCCGACGTGCCGTAGTCCAGGCCGTAGTGGCGGTAGAGCTGCTCCTCCTCCTGCGCGGAGAGGTGGCCCTCGGCGGACACGTTGGGCGCGTCCTTCACCTTGGCCTTGTCGTAGCGCACCACGACGTCGTCCCCGCGGGTCTCGGCCCCGGCCAGCGGCACGAAGCTCTCGTTGAGGCCGAACAGGCCGGTGTTGACGGTGACCCACTTCGGCTGGTCGGTCTGGTCGTCGAAGTAGACGTGCCCGACCTTGCCGATCTTGTCGCCGTCACTGTCGTAGGCGGTGGCGCCGACGAGGCTGCGGATCTGGTCCTGCGTGAACATCGAGAATGCCACGTCCTTCCTCGGTACGTTCTGTGGCTGCGTTCTGTGGCTGTCGCGTCCGGTGGCTGTCGTCGATCAATTCGGGGCGGTTCTGCTACCGCTGGCCCGGACGCTCGCAGAGTTACCCGCGTCCGGCGGAGCCGACTCATATCCGATTCATTTATTTCGGGTTGACCCGGTCGTGCGGTCGCCGGCGTGTGGAGCTGCCCGGACTCCGCCGAACGGAGGTCACGGTCGTGGGCGCTGCGTCACCGGGCCCCGCCGGACGAGGGACACCAACTCCTCCCGAACGGACCGCCGGCGCAGGGGCGGACTCGGCGCGCAGGCGGCGTCGGCCATCCCGTGGATGACCTCGGCCAGCGCGACCCGGGCGTCCACGGCGGGAGCCCAGCCGAGCTCGCGGCGGGCTCGCCCGGTGTCCAGCAGCGGCACCGCGTACGCCAGGTCGAGCCAGCCCGGGTCCACCGGCTGCAGGTGCGTGCGCCAGGACAGCGCCGTCGCCAGGCGCAGCAGACCGCGCGACACGTGCACCGCGGGGGCCCCGAGCGCGTCGGCGATCAGGTCCCGGGTGACGGGGGGATCGGCGGCGAGGTTGAACGGACCCGTGGCCCGCCGTTCGAGCACCCGCACGATCGCGTCGGCCACGTCGGAGGCGTGCACCACCGGGACGGCGAGCCCCCGGTCGAGCGCCAGCAGCGGGACGTGGTGCAGCAGCCCGGCCGGCACGAAGGCGGGCAGCCCGTAGCGCAGCAGCGCGCTGCCGGCCCGGCGCTGCACGACCAGCCCCGGACGCAGCCGGGCGATGGCGACGCCGTCGGGGTGGGCGCGCTCGTGCTCGTCGAGGAGGCGTTCGGCCGCGACCTTCTCGACGCTGTAGGCGAGCGAGTCGATGCCGTCGGTCGGCCAGGCCTCGGTGGCCCTGGCCGCGGCCGGGTCCGGGTCGTCCGGTCCGGGGGAGTAGGCCCCGGCCGACGACATGTGCACGAGGTGGGGCACGCCTTCCGCCTCGATCGCGTTCAGCACCGCGCGCGTGCCGTCGATGCCGAGGCGGTGGAGGTGGTCGGTGTCGTGCGAGGGCTGGAAGCCCCAGGCGAGGTGGACGACTGCATCGGCGCCGCGCACCACCGGCCGCAGCGCGAGTGCCGCGTCGGGTGCGGTGAGGTCGAGCGGTACCCAGGTCGCCCGGTCGTAGGGCGGGACCGCCTCGGGCGGTCGTCGGCACACGCCGACGACCGCGTGGTCGTCCCCGTCGTCCAACCGGTCGAGCAGGGCCGTGCCCACGTTCCCGCTGGCGCCGGTGATCACTATGCGCATGGAGCCCCTGATCCGTCGTGGTCGGGGTCGGTGGTGCCCGCGGTGCGCCGGATCAAACGAAACCAGCCGGTTGGTCTGCCCAGTGTTGCGCCACTCGAACGAGGGACTGCGCCTGTTTGGCCGTCAGCTGGCTGGGAACGGTCGGGAACCTGATCACCGCGCAGAGGAGAAGCACCACCGATGAGCACTCCCGACACCGACCGGTCCGGCTCGACCCGGGTGACCGCGCCACCACGGCGCCCGCTGTGGCTCTGGGTGCTGCTGGCGGTCGTCGTGATCGCGCTGCTGGTCTGGGCCCTGGTGCAGTGCGGCACCGGCAGCGACGACCCCGGCGACGGGCAGGGGACCGCCGGCGGCGCCGTGCCGTCGGCCACCCCGGCAGGGCCCGGTACCGACCCTTCTGGCGGCGACGCTGCCGGCTCGGCCGACGCGCCGCAGACCGGTGCCCCGGCGGCCGGAGCGCCCACCGACGGCGCCGCCGGCTCGCTCAGCGCGGGCGGCACCGCGCTGCTGCCGCTGTCGGCGTCGGCCGGCCCCGACGGCGCGCTGACCGCGCTCGTCGGGCAGGACGTGACCGCGCAGGGCGTGGTCGTCCAGTCCGTGCCGTCGGACGAGGGCTTCTGGGTGGGCGGCAGCGAGACCGACCGCGTGTGGGTGCAGCTGACCGTGCCGGCCGGCGAGTCGCCCTACACCGTGCAGCCCGGCCAGCGGCTCGACTTCACCGGCCCGCTGACCGCCCACGGGGCCGACTTCGCGCAGCGGGTCGGGGTGGACGCCGCCGAGGGCGCCGACCAGCTGACCCGCGAGGCGGCGCACGTCGAGGTCGCGAAGGCCGACCTGCGCGTCCAGGGCTGAGCCAAATCCGTCGAGAACGACGTTGTTGCGCGTTGGACCGGTCCATTCGCGCGCCAACGTCGTTCTCGACGGTCAGTCCGGGGGCGGGAGGGGGCGCCGCAGCGACGTCGCCCGCTCGCCCCAGGCGCCGAGCACCCTGCGTTCGAGCCGCTCGGCCAGGAACGAGCTCGCCCGCACCCCGAACACGACGTCCGCGGCGAGCTCCGGCTCGGCGGCCAGCAACGGGCGGATCACCCCGCGACGCACGAGCTGCTCGTGCACCGCATCGGCCTCGACGTGCTCGGCGTAGAACTCGCCGACCTCGGCGTCGAACCCCATCCGGGCGATCGCCTTCACCAACCGGTCCGAACCGGGGGAGGAGGTCAGCTCCACGGTCGCGAACTGCCCCACCAGCGCCCCCCGCAGCGCCCGGTGCAGCCCGAACATCGACATCAGGGTGACCTCGGCGAGGGTCTCGGCCGGCGCCAGGTCCAGGTAGGCGCCGTAGCCGTCGTCGAGGCCGACGGCGTGCATCATCGCGGCGAACAACCGGGCGTGCACGCGCTCCGGGTCGCCGGAGCCGTACTCGTCGTGCTCGACGGTGACCAGCGCGGCCTTCGCCGGCCCGTGCAGGCGCGGGATCACCCAGGCCTGCGGGTCGGCCTCCTTGAGGTGGTAGATCGAGCGGTGCGCCAGGTACTCCCGGAACTGCCACGGCTCGCCCTCGCGCAGCAGGTGGTGCGACACGCCGGTTCCGTCGGCGTCGGTGGGCTCGACCATCAGCGCGGCCATCTCGGCGTCCACGGCCGCCCGGACGTCGTCGGCCTCCCGCACGTCGTCGACTCCGACGTCGCGGCGCAGCTGCGCCAGGAAGGCGCGTTCCAGGTCGCGGCGCACCGCCAGCAGGGCGGGGTCCCACTCGCGCTCCGGGTCGACCCCGGCGAAGCCGCGGTAGTGCAGCTCGTAGAGGCAGTAGAGGGCCAGCTGCGCGTCCTCGCCGTAGACGTCGTCGGGGACGGCGTCGGAGGCGACCGGCTCCCCGCCGCCGCGCAACGCGTCCAGCACGGCCGCCGAGAGGGGGCCGCGGGGCTGCGGGAGCGCCGGCCCGGCCGTCGGCGCGGCGCCGGGGGAGTGCTCGGTGACCGTCATCGCGATCCACCGCCGCGGCCGCCGCGCCGCTCGCGGTCGCGGTGGCTGGTGTCGCAGAACGGGAAGCGGCGGGTGCGCCGGCAGGTGCACAGCGCGGTGACGGCCCGCTCCGAGCGCACCACGTCGCCGTCGGGACCGGTGACGTCGACGGGGCCGTGGACCAGCACCGGGCCCTCCCCGGTGATCTCCACGCGGTTGCGCACGGTCATCGATCGGCTCCCGGCATCCGGCCCTCCACCACGACGATCTCCTCGACGCGCTGCCCGGGCTCGATCATCCCCTGCCTCTCCAGCAGCGCTGCCCTGGCCCGCATGACCGGTCCGAACGGGATCACCGCGCGGGCGACCACCTCGCTGTCGAGCCCGGCGGCGGCCATGGCGTCCAGGGTGGCCTCCTCGCCGCACACCTCCGACTGCACGATGAGCGCGCGACCGCCCGCGGTCAGCACGTCGGGCAGGCCCGAGGTGAGGCGATCGAGCAGCAGCCGGCCGTCGCGGCCGGCGTCCCAGCAGCGGGCGATGCCGTAGCGGGTCGGGTCCTGGCGCTCGGCGGGCACGTACGGCGGGTTGGCCACGACGACGTCGAAGCGCCGGCCGCGGACCGGTTCGTAGAGGTCGCCGCGGCGCACCCGGACCCGGGCCCGGTGCAGCCGGGAGTTGAGCCAGGTCGCGGCGGCGGAGCGGCGGGAGAGGTCGACGGCGGTGACCGACGCGGCCCCGGCCCGGGCCGCGGCCAGCGCCAGGGCGCCCGTCCCGGTGCCGACGTCGAGCACGTCCCGGTCGTGGACGCGCTCGCGCAGCACGTCGGCGAGCAGTGCGGTGTCGGAATCTGCCCGGTACACGCCGGGCGGGCGGAGAAGCAGCACGATGGCCAGTGCCCGGCGCGGAGGAGATCAAACGGCATCCTCTCCGCTCGGAGGGGTACCCGGCGCCCTGCCCCCCGCAGGACACCGAGCCGGTACGACTCGTGCCGGTCGACACCGGCGGCGCATTCCGGGACGACGGCACCGCGCAGCTCGCGGCCGAGCTCGCCGCGCTCGGCATGGACGTCGAGCACCAGTGGGTCGACGAGGAGTGGCAGTACGCGATGGTGCCGGCCCGCCGCCGGTGACCGACCCCGGGAATTGATCCGTCCGGCACTGGTGGCGCCGAGGTCGGCCGGTAGCGTTCCCGCAGGCGGGCCACCGCGGTGGTGGCCGGCGAGGGAGGGCGGACGGGTGCGGCACCTCGTGCCCGGGGCGGGCGGGCGGGCCCAGCGGGACGCGGCCGCCGAGCCGCCCGCGCTCACCGCGGCCGACCCCGCCTCCTTCGCCTGGACCGTCGTGCACCGTCGGCTGCCGCGCGCGGCCGAGCAGGCCCGCAACGCCAACCCCTACCTGCCCGAGCAGATCGAGGCGCTCGACCGGCTCGTCGCGGAGCTGTCGGGTGCGGTCGGGCCGCTCGCCGGCGGCGGTCCCGACACCGCCGCCTGGCGCGAGTGGGGCAAGGGCCGCATCGGGCGCGGCTGGGACGAGGTCCCGCTGCTGTGGGCGGAGGCCTACTTCCACCGCAGGCTGCTGGCCGCCGTCGACTTCTTCGCGCCCGGCCCGTGGCACTGGCTCGACCCGTTCGCCCACCTCAAGACGGGCGAGCTGGTCGACCCCCTGCTGGAGGCCGAGCTGGCCGAGCTCGACTGGGTCGCCGACGTCGACCCCGACCGCCGCGGTCGCGCGCTCCTGCTGGCCGCCGTCCGGGGCGCCCGCGCGGACCTCGGTGCCGCGGCGCACGCCGCCCGGTTCGAGTCCGACACGAACCCCGACCCGGCGCTCGTCGTCGACGACACCGACGCGCTGTGGGAACTGCTGGCCGCGGGCCCGGCCGTGCTGTGCGTGGTCGCCGACAACGCCGGGCGCGAACTGCTCGCCGACCTCCTGCTGGTCGACGAGTTGCTGGAGTCCGGGCGGGCCGGCCAGGTGCTGCTGCACGTGCGGCCCGTCCCGTTCCACGTCGCCGACGCGACCGCGGCCGACGTGGCGGCCGCGCTGCGCAGGCTCGCCGCGGCCGGCGGCTACGCCACCACCGCCGCCCGCCGGCTGCAGGACGCGTTCCGCCGCGGCCGCATCCGGCTGCGCACCGACTGGTTCCACACCGGACCCCTCGGCTTCGACGCCATGCCCGCCGAGCTCGCCGCCGACGTCACCGCGGCCGGCCTGACGATCCTCAAGGGCGACCTCAACTACCGCAGGCTCGTCGGCGACCGGGCCTGGCCGCCGGGCACCGACCTCGCCCACGCCGCCGGCTACCTGCCCGGGCCGGTCGCCGCACTGCGCACGCTGGAGTCCGAGGTCGTGGTCGGCGTCCCGGAGGCCACGACGGCCGCGCTCGACCGGCGCGCGCCGGGCTGGCGGATCGCCGGCACCCACGCGCTCGTCCAGCTCGTGCCCGGCCGGGCCGCGGTCGGTCCACCGACCGGGTGATGGCGTCCCGCGACCGCCGGTGAGGGAGCCGTAGGTCGTGGCGAGGCGGTCGAGGCCGACCCGCGCGCCGTCATCGGCCTGGCAGACGCGTCGTGCGGGCGTGCGCGACGGCGTCGCGGCCGATGACGTGCAGCGTGCACGGCCAGACCGAGCGGCACAGCCGGCACCGGCCCGAGGTGTCGGCGACGTGGTCGCACGCCAGTCGCGCGGCGGCCGTCGGATGCAGCTCGGCGAGGAGCAGCGCCAGCTCGGAGACGGTGCCCAGAGCGGTCGGAACGCCGGTGGGAGGGGGCTGCACAGCACGCAGACTAGCCGAAAAATCGGACATTGGCCATTCTTCGTGAGAACACCATGTTCATCGTAGTTCGCGCGATGCTCAGATATCGCGTGAACGCCCGGGTTAGCGTGATCGTCATGTCCGGTGACCAGCGGGAACGCGATGACCCGCTGTTGACGTCCGGTGACGTGGCGCGTCGACTCGGGGTGGCCACGGCGACCATCAGCGCGTGGGTCCGCCAGGGCCGGCTCACGCCGGCGGTCACCACGATGGGTGGCCGGTACCGCTTCCGGTGGTCGGAGGTCCAGGAGCAGCTGCGCGCGGCGCGCGAGGACGACTGATCCCGCTCGGCACCGTGCCCAGGGCCACAGCCGTCCGTCCGGATCGGCGCGGTCCTGTCAGGTACAACTGCGGTGCACCGAGGAGACCACCATGACCCCGCCCCTGAGCCCGCCGGCGACCGCCACCGACGCGCCGCGCTGGTTCCGCGCCGCGCTCGCCACCGCCCCGCAGCAGCTCGACACCGCCGTCGACGGGTGCCGGGTGCACCTGCGCTGCTGGGGTGATGCGGACCTGCCCGGCCTGGTGCTGGTGCACGGCGGTGCGGCGCACTCGGGCTGGTGGGACCACATCGCCCCGTTCTTCGCCTCCTCGCACCGGGTCGTCGCGCTCGACCTGAGCGGGCACGGCGACAGCGGCCGGCGCCCCGACTACGACATGCGCATCTGGGCCGACGAGGTGCTCGCCGCCGCCGCGGCGGGCGGCATCGCCGGGCCGCCGATCGTCGTCGGGCACAGCATGGGCGGCTGGGTCGCCGCCCACGTCGGGGTGGAGCACGGCGACCGCGTCGACGGCATCGCCATCATCGACTCGCCGCTGTTCGACCAGCCCCCGGAGGAGGAGGGCCTGCGCCACCGCCGCCGCCCCACCCGGGTCTACCCGACCCGCGAGGAGATGCTCGACCGGTTCCGCACCATGCCCGAGCAGGAGGTGATGCTGCCCTACGTCCGCCGGCACATCGCCGAGGAGTCCGTGCGCGCCACCGAGGGCGGCTGGACCTGGAAGTTCGACCCGGCCATGTTCGGCAGGCGCCGACTGCTCCGCGAGATGCTGCCCCACCTGCGCTGCCGGGCCGCGTTCATCCGCACCGAGTTCGGCCTGGTGCCGCCGACGATGGCCGCCGAGATCGACGCCCTGCTCGGGCACCGCGTCCCGATCGTCGAACTGCCCGACGCCGGCCACCACCCGATGCTCGACCAGCCGTTGCCGCTGGTCACCGCGCTGCGGATGCTGCTGATGCAGTGGGCGCGCACGGGCTGACGGTCACCGGGGCGTCTCGTCGGTGCTGTGCGGCTCCGCAGAGCGCGACGCCGCCCCGACGTCGTCCCGACCGGCCAGGCCGATGAGCACGGCCAACACCACGAGCACAGCCAGTCCGACGATGGCGATGATGAGCACGACGCACCCGCTCAGCCGTCGACACGGGCGGTCGGCGCGGCCACCCGCGCGCTGCCCGGCGGGCTGCCCCGCTTGGCCCGGGTGCCACCGACCCAGGTGAGCGCGAGCCCGAACAGGCCGATGAGCAGCAGGACCACGAACAGCGCCCACTGCCAGGAGCTGTGCAGGAAGTGCGGCATGACGCCGACGCCCACCGAGCCGACCGTCACCAGGATCGGCGCGAGCAGCACCGGTTGCGAGGCCGCGACGCGCTCGGCCGTGGTGTCGGGCCGCAGGTTGCGCTCGACCGAGTCGCGGGCGGCCAGTACGTCGGTGCGCGTGTAGCGGTACTCCGGGTCGCCGCGCCGGTCGTTCGGAGCGGCCTGGCGGTCGAGCTCGGCGTGCAGGGCGCGGGTCCACCCGCCGACGACCTGGTCGAGGGCGACGCGGCCCTGGGCGGTCAGGTGATCGTCGGGAATGCGGTAGGGATCGGTGTTCTGCTGCACGGTCGCCACTCCTCTGCGGGCTGGCCGGGCGGCGTTCCGGCTGGTCAGAGGCCTACGGTGACGATGACCGCGGCTGTCCAGCTGCTCGACCCCGCATCGGCGGATCAACGATCGGGCGACGTTCCCGGCTCCTTGAGCGAGCAGACCGCCGCCAGGCGGTAGGCTCGGTCGCTTGCGGTTCGGTGGCGTCAAGCCAGGATCGTACTGCCATGTAGCAGAGTGTGCTAGGCGTCACGCTGCACTCAGTACGGCGGGTCCGACCTGCAGGGCGCTTGCCGAGCGTGGCTGTGCGGAGGCACCACATCGTGTGCTGCGTTCAGCAGCACGTGTTCTGCCGTGCCCGCATCGGCTCCACGCAGTCGGATCGTGTCCGACTGAACTCGGCGGTAAGGACGCTACTGATGTGGTCATGCCAACGTGGATGCGGCAGGATGGCCGGAAGCGGTTGGCGCATGACCAGGCGTCTGGTGCGTGCCGCCACCGTCGACCTGCAGTACGTCACACGACGAGAGGTGTGTCAGTGGAAGACTCCGCCGCAATGCGTCGCCGCCTGCGCGTGGAGCTCAGGCGACTACGAACCGCGGCCGATCTGACGCAGCGCGAGGTGGCCGACGCGCTCGAATGGTCCCCGTCGAAGATCATCCGCATCGAGAGCGGTCAGGTCGGCATCACCGTCACGGACCTCAAGGCCTTGGTCGGCCACTACGGCCTGAACGACCCGGACGAGGTGGCGGCCCTCACCGAGCTGGCCCGGGGCTCCAAGCGCCAGCCGTTCGTCGAGTTCCGCGACGTCCTCACGGCCGAGACGATCAAGTTCCTCGGCTACGAGGCCTCGGCGTCGCGGATCCTGCAGGCCCAGCCGAGCGTCGTGCCCGGCACCCTGCAGACCGAGGAGTACAGCCGGGCCCTGCTCAAGGGCTACGGCCGCAGCGCGAAGGCGATCGACCGCGTGCTCGAGAGCCGGCGCGACCGGCAGGAGGTGCTGGAGCGCGACCCGGCGCCGGAGCTGAGCTTCATGCTCGACGAGGCGATCCTGCGTCGGCAGGTCGGCGGGCCCGGGGTCATGCGCAACCAGTTCAACCGCCTGCTGGAGTTGAGCGAGCGGCCGAACATCACAATCCGGATCATCCCGTTCGAGGTCGGCGCCTACGAGGCGCTGCGCGGTCCTTTCGTCCTCTTGGAGTTCCCCGAGGCGAGCGATCCGGACGTCGTGTACCTGGAGTACTCGCGCGGCCCGTCGACGTTCACCGACGATCCCGGAGTGGCTGCCGATTACCAGGAGCGTTTCCTCGCTCTGGAGGATCTCGCCGCTCCGGCCGCCAGGTTCCCGGAGTACATCGAGCGCGCCCTGCGAACCTTCTCCACCGATCTGGCTTCAACCAGCGAGGGGTGATGCCCTAGTCCGCGAGGTACCTAAACCGGCCTCCATCGGCCGCATCCGAGGGGCGGACAGGTGACCAACCCTCCGCTCCTGGTCCTGCGTGTGGGTACACGGCCGCCAAGTGGCGCTGGTCCCACGCCGGTGCTCTGCTTACTCTGGCGGAGCGGGCAGGTCCTCACGTCGGAACCTGCTCGGGGCGCCACGACGATCCGTGGGGCCGGGTCGGGGTCGGGGAGGACGGTCTGTGGGCGGGACGAGCGGCGGTTGGCGCAAGAGCACTTTCAGCGACCAGAGCGATTGCGTCGAGGTGAAGTTCTCGACCGGTCAGGTCATGGTGCGGAATTCGCGACGACCGGAGGCCGTCCCGCTTGCATTCCCGCTCGACCGGTGGAACGACTTCATCAGCGGAATCGCGTCCGGAGAATTCTTCCCGACACGGTCGCGGAAGTAGGTCGAACGGTTTCGCCGGAGTCCGGGGGCGTCGATCCCGCTCAGGCTCGCGGGGAGCCCGAGCGGCACCTCCTCGCCGGTGCGTTCAGCGCTTCTCCCGCCACGACCGCTCGAACGGCAGCCGCCAGGCGTGCGGCACGATCAGCTGGTGGATCGCGTTCGGTCCCCAGCTGCCCGGCGGGTACGACTTGACCGGCGGCGGGTTCTGCAGCAGCGGCTCGGAGCGCTCCCACAGGCTCTCGATGCCCTCCGCGGTGGTGAACAGGGTGTGGTCGCCGCGCATGGCGTCGAGCATCAGCCGCTCGTAGGCCTCCAGCACGTCGCCTGCGCGGTCGGTCTCCTGGGTGGAGAACTGCATGCTCAGCTTGTCCAGCTTCATGCCGGGGCCGGGGCGCTTGCCGTAGTAGGACAGCGAGATCCGGGACTCGTCGGCCAGGTCGAACGTCAGGTGGTCGGGGCCGGACTGGCCCACGCCCGAGTCGGCCGGGAACATCGACCGGGGCGCCTCCTTGAAGGCGATGGAGATGATCCGCTGGCCCTCCGCGAGCCGCTTGCCGGTGCGCAGGTAGAACGGCACCCCGGCCCAGCGCCAGTTGTCCAGGAACGCGCGCAGGGCGATGAAGGTCTCGGTGTCGGAGTCGCGGGCGACGCCCTCCAGCTCGCGGTAGCCGCCGAACTGCCCGCGCACGACGTCCGTCGGCATGATCGGCAGCAGCGACCGGAAGACCTTGTTCTTCTCCTCGCTGATGGCCCGCGGTTCCAGCGCCGTCGGCGGCTCCATCGCGACGAACGCCATGATCTGGAACAGGTGGGTGACCACCATGTCCTTGTAGGCGCCGGTGGACTCGTAGAAGTCGGCGCGCCGGTCAAGGCCCAGCGTCTCGGGGACGTCGATCTGGACGTGGTCGATGAAGTTGCGGTTCCAGATCGGCTCGAACAGCCCGTTGGCGAAGCGCAGCGCCAGGACGTTGAGCGCGGCCTCCTTGCCCAGGAAGTGGTCGATCCGGAAGATCTGGCTCTCGTCGAAGGTCAGGTGGACGAACCTGTTGAGCGCGACGGCGCTCTCCAGGTCGGTGCCGAACGGCTTCTCCATGACCACCCGCGCGCGCTCGACCAGCTTGGCGTCCTGCAGCAGCGTGATGACCTCGCGCGCGGCCTTTGGCGGGATGCTCAGGTAGTGCAGCCGGTGCACCTCCTGGCCGTCGCCCAACTCCCGCTCGGCCGCGGCCACGGCGTCGGCCAGCGTCTCCGACCCGGACCTGCTGCAGCAGTAGCGCAGGTTCGCGGCGAACGCGTCCCACTGCTCCTCGGTCAGCCGGTGCTTGCCGAACTCGGTGATCGCGCTGCGCGCGAACTGCCGGAACTCGTCGTCGGACATCTCCTCCAGCGAGGAGCCCACCACCCGGATGTTGGGGGTCAGGGCCGAGGTCGCCAGGTGCGCGAGCCCGGGCAGCAGCTTGCGCCGCGCGAGGTCGCCGGTGGCCCCGAACAGGACGATGACGTGCGGCGGGAGGCTCTCCGGCAGGCGTCCGTACGGCCGTGAGCCAGGAGCCGGGTAGGCGATGGTCTGCGGCGGGTAGTTGAGCACGCTGAATGGTTGCACTCCCGGGCCCGCTGCGCACCGGCTCGACGATCTCCGAAGGCGGCTTTTCGTCGGCTGTTAACGCTGGTGCGAGGGTGCGTGCCGGGTCGGGACGACGTGCCGGAGGTGCTCGCGGGTCCACTCCCGCCGGCAGCGGCGCACCCCGGCCTCGTCCGGCTCGTGCGGCGCGCCGCGCCAGCCGCACCGGCAGGACGGCAGGAACGCGGTGAACGTGCCGGGGGAGCAGCGCGTGACGTCGGTCCGGGTGTCGGAGAGGGCGCCGTCGCGGTACCGGCCGGCGACGAAGCCGACGTGGTTGCCGATGCCCTCGTCGGAGCCGCCGATGAACAGCATCCGAGCAGTGTGCAGCCGGGCGGTGACCGACGGTAGCGCCGATCGTCGCATTCAGGAGCCGGTCAGAGGTGCACGACGCTGCCGCGACCGGCGGCGCGGGCCGCGTCCAGGACGAGCCGGGCGGCCGCGGCGTCCTCCACGGCGTGGCCGGTCGACTTGTAGACCGTGATCTCGCCGTCGGACGTGCGGCCGGGTGCGGTGCCGGCCAGTACCTCCCCGATCTCGGTGAGCTGCGCCGGGTCGACACCCTGCAGGTCGTGGGCGCCGGCCGGGGGCGGGTTGAGCGCGGCGCCGCGCCACTCGACGAAGACCCGGCCGGCGACCAGGTCGGCGGGCAGTTCGGGGCCGAAGCTGCCGCCGACCGAGCCGACGTGCGCGCCCGGGTCCAGCCAGGACGTCCGCAGGACCGGGCTGCGCGCGTCGGTGCAGCAGCAGACGACGTCGGCGCCGCGCACGGCCTCCTCGAACGAGTCGACCGCGCGCGCTCGCGGGTGCCGCGCCGCGAGGGCGGCGGCGTTCTCGGCGGTGCGCGAGGCGATCCGGATGTCGGCGAAGTCGCGGATCCGGTCGAAGGCGTCGAGGTGGGAGCCGCCCTGCACGCCGGCCCCGAGGATGGCCAGCACGCGGGCGTCGGGGCGGGCCAGCGCGTCGGCGGCCACCGCGGCCGCCGCCCCGGTGCGGACGGTCGTGATGCGCGTGCCGTCGATGAGGGCGAGCGGGGTGCCGGTGGCGTCGTCGAAGACGGCGATGAGCGCCTGGTGGGAGGGCAGGCCGCGGGCGTGGTTGTCGGGGAAGACCGACACCAGCTTGACCGCCAGCCCGGCGCCGGGCACGAACGCCGGCATCGACCCCAGCAGGCCGTCGGCGGTGAACGCCGCAGTGCGCGGCGGTGCGCTGGTCGCGCCCGCGCTGAACTGCCGGAACGCCTCGGCCAGCGCGGGCAGCAGCGCGTCGAGGTCGAGCAGGGCGGCCACGTCGTCGTGGCCGAGCACCAGGACTTCCGGCATGCGGGACCTCCTCAGCGGGGGAGCGCGACGGCGGTGAGCGCCTGGGCGATCCAGTCGCCGTAGCGGCGCACCGGCCAGCCGCGCTGGACCACCAGTTGACCGTAGGGGTGCAGGGAGGTCAGCGACCAGATCAGGTCGCGCAGTTCGGCGCGGCGGGCCGGGCCGTCGGGCAGGTGCCGGCACACCGCGTCGGCCAGGTACCCGGCGCCGACCAGGCGCTGGTCGTCGAACGTGCGGGGAAGGGCGGCGATCTGCACCAGCCCCACGTCCTCGCGGACGCCCTCGCCTGACCGTCGAGAACGAAGTTGTCGTCAAATGGACCGGTCCAAGTTCACGACAACTTCGTTCTCGACGGGGGGTGGGTCAGGCCGGGGTGGGGGCGGCGGGCTTCGCCGGCGTGTACAGCCAGGCCTGGAAGAACGCGGCGAGGTCCTGGTCGGAGACCTCCTCGGCGAGGGTCCGCAGGTCGTCGGTACCGACCGGGACGAACTCGTCGCGGTCGGCCCACTGCCGCAGCACCTGCGTGAACGCGTCGTCGCCGATCGTCACCCGCAGCGCCTGCAACGCCATCGCGCCCCGGCTGTAGACGGCCGCGTCGAACAGGGCGGGCGCGCCGGGGTCGCCGGGCGGCACCGTCCAGAACGGGTCGCCCGCGGGGGCGGCGAAGGCCTCGTCGAACTGCTGCTGCGGCGTCCGACCGCCGGTGCTCTCCTCCCACAGCCACTCGGCGTAGGTCGCGAAGCCCTCGTTGAGCCAGATGTCCTTCCACAGCGCCGGCGTGATCTTGTTGCCGAACCACTGGTGGGCCAGTTCGTGGGCCACCGTGCTCTCGTCGGGGACCCCGGAGTAGATGGGGCGGGTCTGGGTCTCCAGGGCGTACCCGGCCTCCTCGTCGTCGTCGACGATCGCGCCGAACGAGCCGAACGGGTACGGCCCGAACACCGTCTCGAAGTACTCGATCATCGCGGGCTGCGTCGCCAGCACGGCGCCGGCCGCGGCCTGGTCGAGGTCGGCGTCGACGGCGTTGATGATCGGCAGCCCGCCGGGCCCGGTGTCGTCGGTGACGACGTAGTTGCCGGTCGAGGCGGTGGCCAGGTAGCTGGCCTGCGGGTCGTCGGCCTCCCATGCGTAGGTGGTGCGGCCGTCGGCGGTGCGCGGCTCGCCCGGCACGCCGTTGGCGATCGCGACCGTGCCCTCCGGCACGTCGATCTCGAACGAGTAGGTGGCCTTGTCGGCGGGGGTGTCGTTGACCGGGAACCAGGTCGAGGCGCCCTCGGGCTCGTTGGCCACGAAGGCGCCGTCGGCGAAGGAGATCCAGCCGTAGAGGGCGCCGGTGGCGTCCTCCGGCTGCCCGGTGGTGCCGCCGTAGTCGACGCCGACGACGAACTCGGTGCCCTCGGACAGCGGCTCGGCCGGGGTGACGACCAGTTCGCCGCCCTCGTGGGTGTAGGAGGTCGGGGTGCCGTCGACGGTCACCGAGGTGACGTCGAGGTCGCGCAGGTCGAGGCTGAAGCTGCGCAGGTCGGCCGTGGCCGTGGCGGTGACGTCCGCGTGCGCGGTGAGCGCCCGGGTCTGCGGCGTGTAGCCGAGGTCGAGGTCGTAGTGGGCGACGTCGTAGCCGCCGTTGCCGGCGGCGGGGAAGTACGCGTCGCCGCCGCCGGTGGCGCCGTCGACCGGCGGGTCGGGGTGCGCCGCGGCCGGGACCGCGCCGGCGGTCATCACCAGGATCGATGTCCCCAGGAGCGTCGCGATCCGCGCGCGGAGCCTCATGGCGCGGGAATCTACGCCCGATCGGGGCGGTCGACGGGCGGAATCGGCGACGGGTCGGCGCGCCGACCGGACGGCGGTGACCGCGTCCGGTCGGCGCGGGCGCCGGACCTCAGGCGTTGTCGTCGCTGGCGTTGATGTCGCCGTTGACGCCGTCGGGGAAGAACCCGCCCTCGGTGACGCTGTCCGGGTTGAGGTAGACGATGTTGAGCACCTGCCCGGTGCTGCGGCTGAACGCGATCGCGTTCTCGTCGGTCGGCACGATGTTGGGCTCGTCCTCGAAGGTGAGGCCCTGGTCGAGGTCGTCGTCGCCGTCGAGGCTGTCGCGGGCGTCGGAGATCTTGTCGGCCAGGTCGACGGCGCCGCGGGCCTGCAGCGTCGCCCGGATCAGCCCGGCGTGGTAGGCCTCGACCGCCAGGATGCCGGCCGCGGCCTCCAGGAACGTCTTGTTCTCGATGAGCGGGGCGGCGCCCTTGTAGGCGGTCACGCCGACGTCTTCGAAAACGAAGGCGGCGAGCAGGAAATTGTCCTCGTTGGCGAACGCGTCGAACTTCTCGTGGTCCTTGATGAGGCCGGCGGCCTTGGCTGCGGCGGTGAACGCCTCGTCGAGGTCGATCGTCGGACGGGCGACCTTGGAGTCGCCCAGCGCGGTGCGCAGGAAGTCCACGTGCGCGCGCTCGTCGGAGGCGATCTCCTCGGCGTTGGCCTTGAGCGTCTTGTCGTGGAACATGACCTTGCGCCCGCCCATGACGTGGCCGAGCGTGCCGACGCCGTCGATCTGGTCGTCCTTCAGCCCTTCGCCGGTGACGGCGCGCAGGTAGAACTCGGCCTCCAGGTACTCCAGGTTGAGGGCGAAGTTGAGCACGGTGGCGTCGTTGACGGCCGGGTCGTCGACCTCCTCGGAGACCCGGCCGACGGCGGCCGTGCCGGCCGGCCCGCCGGGTCCGGCTCCGCACGCGGTCAGCGCGCCCGCGCCGACGATGCCGGCGGTGGTCAGGCCGGCAGCCCGCAGGAACCGCCTGCGGTCGACCGCGTTCTCCGCGCTGCGATTGATCGCTTCACGGACGAACGCCTTGCTGAAACCTTCGAACACCGGGACTCGTTTCTTCTCGGGCGCCGCGCAGAACTCTCGGCGCCGGTCGAGGGGGGCCAGGACGCGTCACTGGGAGATCACGACGGGTTTCGCCGTCCAGTTCGGACCGATCCGGCGCGACCGGTGAATGGTCGATATCGAGCGGGTAACGGGCGACCGGTCCGCCCGCCCCACCGGGCCGGTGCGGAGCGCGCCCGGCGTCGTGATCGACACGGTGAGCGGACCGGGCTGGGCCGGACGGATGTGTGTGCGGACGCACGAACGGCGGTGTGACACGGCGCGGGCGGTCGGGGACCCTCGTAGCGGGGGGCGCCGCCCGGCGCCGGGCGGGGGCGGGGATGGCGGCGGCGTGGACGGCGGGGCCGATCGCGGCGGTCGAGGAGTGGCTGCGGCTGCTGCCGGGGTCGGCGAGGCCGGGTCCGTTGACCCGCTGCGGCGAGGCCGCACCATCCGACGACGGCCTGCTGCGGCTCGACCTGCGCGACCGCCCCGACCTGGCCGACCTGCTGGAACCGCCGCTCGTGCTGGCCGGGCGGGAAGGACCGGAGAAGTCGACGGCCTTCCCCGTCGAGCGGTTCCACCTCGACGACGGCGTGCTCGTGCTGGCCGAGCCCGACGGGGTGCCGCCGGGCTCGCGCTGGGTGTGGAGCCCCGTCGCGACGTCCCGGTCGACGGTGCAGGCACTGCTGGAGGGCCTGCGCGGGATCGGCCGGGCGCCGCTGGCGGAGGCGCTGGCGGCCGGTCGGCTGGACGGCACGCCCACCTGGTCGGACGCGCCGCCGTCCGAGCTGTCGCAGGCGCAGGGGCAGGCGTACCGCGCGTGCCGCAGCCCCGGGCTGCGGGTCGTGTGGAGCCCGCCGGGCACGGGGCGGACCCGGGTGCTCGCCCGCGCGGCCGAGGACCTGGTGCGCGCGGGCAAGCGGGTCCTGCTGGTGTCCACCGCCGCCGTCGCGGTCGACGCGGTGCTGCTGGCCGTCGTGGCCTCGATGCGGCCCGGGCGCGGCCAGGTCGTGCGGGTCGGGGTGCCGCACCGGCCCGGGCTCGACGACCTGGGCCTCGACGGGCTCGCCGCACGGGCCTCGGCCGACGTCGACGCCCGCCGGGCCCTGATCGCGCGCCGGCTGACCGACCTCGCCGGCACCGACGACGAGATCACCGAGCTGGCCGCCCGCCTCGACGGCTACGACCCGGAGGGCTACCGCGCCGCGGCCGCCAGGGTCGCCGCCGCCGGGCGCCGCGAGGAGCTGCGCACCCGCTACCAGGACACCCTGCACGCCGCCGAGCTGGCCTACGGCCGGGTGGTCACCGCCCGTCGCGAGCACGACCGGTTGGTCGCCGAGGCGGCCGCGCTCGCCGACGCCCGCGCCGCGATGGCCCGGCTGCCCGAGCTGCAGGCCGAGCTGCGCGAGCTCGACGCGCGGGAGGAGGGCCTGCGCGCCGAGCTGCGCGCGGCCGGGCGTTCGCGCCGGCGGGCGAAGCAGGCCGAGGACGAGCTCACGGCGTTCGGCCCGACCGCCGTCGCCCGCCGCCGCGAGCTGTGGGACGAGATCATCGCCACCCGCCGGGCGATCGGTTCCACCACGCCCGAGCAACTGGGCCGCCTCGACGGCGCCACGGCCCGCACCGAGCGGGCGGCGACGGCGGCCTGGCTGGCCTTCGAGCCGGTCGAGTCCGAGCTGCGCCGCCTGGAGCGGGCGATGGAGCAGGCCAACGAGGTCGGCCCGCCGACCGACGCCGACCACGCCCTGGTCGAGCGCAGCGAGCGCGAGCGACTGCCGGCGCTGCACGAGCGGTGGACGCGGCTGCGGGCCATCCGCGCGCAGAGCGCGGGCGACCGCAGCGCCCACGAGGAGGAGCACCGCAGGCTGGCCGAGCGGTCGGGATCGCTGCGCACCGACGCGGAGGCCGAGATCGTCGCGGCGGCCTCGCTGGTCGGCACCACGCTCGCCCGGTCGCTCACCGCGCCGGTGGCCGGGGCCGGGTTCGACGTCGTCCTGGTCGACGGGGCGGAGGCGGCGACGCTGGCCGAGGTGCTGCTGGCGCTGGCCGGCGCGGGGGAGACGGCCGTGCTCGTCGGCGACTTCGGCCTCCCCGGGCCGGACCTGCCCGACGCGGTGGTGGCCGCCGGGCACCCGGCGCTGCGCACGTGGGTGCTGACCGGCGGCTTCGGCCATGTCGGGATCAGCACGCCCGAGGACGCGCTGGCCCACGACGGGTGCGTCGCCCTGCAGGAGCCGTGGCACGGTGGCGCGGCCGTGCGCCGGCTCGTCAACGACCTCGGGTACCGGGTGCTCCGCGAGCCGGCGGACGCGCAGGACACCGACGACGAGGACCCCGCGGCGACCGAGATCGTCGTGGTCGACGTGGCGGCGCTGCCCGACCTCGCCGCCGTCCGGCGCGGTCCGTCCGGCGGCCCGTGGTGGACGGCCGGGGCGGTGCTCGCCCCGGCGCTCGCGCGTGGCGCCGCGCCGGAGGTCGGCGTGCTGACGACCTCGCGCGCCCAGGTCGGGCCGACCCTCGCCGCGCTGCGCGACCGCGACCTGCTGGTCGGCTGCGGTCCGGTCGCGGCGTTCCGCGGTCGCGCGCTCGACACGGTCGTCCTCGACCAGGTCGAGGACGAGCCCGACGTGAGAGCGTTCGCGTTGGGCGTCACCCGGGCCCGCCGCCGGCTCTTCGTCCTGGTCGACGGGCCGGCGCTGGACGCGACCACCGGCCCGCTCGCGGCGCTGCGGCACGCCGTCGACCGCGGCGACGCCCGCTCCTGGAGCGCGGCGGCCCTGCTGGGGCTGGACGGTCCGGCGCCCTACCGTTCGGACCGGGTCCTCGCCGAGGTCGGCGACCCGCTGCGGCGGGCCGTGGCCGCGGTGGACGTCTCCGACGAGGCCGACCTGCGCGCCGCGCTCGACGCCCGGCTGGGCGAGGCCCGCGACTCGCTGTGGCTGTGGTCGCCGTGGCCCGCCGCCGGCGTGCTCGCGCCCCTGGTCGCCGCGGCGGTCGGGCGCGGGGTGCGGGTCCGGGCGTTCGTGCGCCCCGACGAGGACGGCGACGGCGCCGCCGCCTTGCGCGAGAGCGGAGCCACCGTCGTCCGCGCCGAGGACGGCCCCCGCCGGCTCGCCGTCGTCGACCGGCGGACGGTCGTGCTGGGCAGCGCCGTGCTGGCCGCCGGCCCGCGCGGGCCCCGCGAGGCGCTGCTCGCGGTCGAGGGGCGTGCGTTGGCCGAGCGACTGCTGGTCGACCTGGCCGCCGACGCGCTCGGCGACCCGCGACCGTGCGCCACCTGCGCCGACCCGATGGAGGTCAGCGGGGAGGGCGCCGACACCCGGTGGGAGTGCCGGTCGTGCGGGGTCGAGTCGAACGCGGGACGCGCGGGCTGATCCGCGTTACCCGCGCCCGCCCAGCGGGAAACCTCCGGCAACGGGATCATCAACCGGACGCCGCGCGGACCGGACCGCGGCACCGGAGGGGGGAATGTGGGCGTGCCGTCCACCCGATCGTCGCCGCACCCGCTCGTGCGGCTGCTGCTGCTCACGCTGCTGGTCGCCGCGAGCGCGCTGATGGGCACACCCGCGCTGGCCCAGGACGCCGAGGCGTTCCCCGACCTGGACCCGGCGCGCCACGTCTACGACCAGACCGGCTCGTCGCTCGACGCGGCCCAACTCCGCGACGTCGAGGGCGCCGTCGAGCGGCTGGGCGCGGCCGGCGCGGACGTCGTCGTCGTGGTGCGGGCGCTGGACGCCGACTCGGACGACACGTTCGACCAGGTCGAAGCGCTGCAGCAGGAATGGGTGCGGGTCACCGGGACCGATCAGGACCGGGCCGTGGCCGTCCTGGTCAACCGCAACCCCGACGACCCCACCGACGCCCGCGCCGGGCTGTTCGTCGGGCGCACCTACGCCGAGGGCAACGTCCCCGAGGGCGAGCAGCGCGACATCGTCGAGGACGCGCTGATCCCGCCGCTGCGCGAGGGCGACGTGCGCGGTGGCCTCGTCGCCGCGCTCGACCGGCTGGAGAGCAGCATCCGCTCGGGGCCGCCGGTCAGCGCGTTCGACCGGTTCGCCGCCGACGCGTCGCGCGGCTGGCTGCCCTGGACCGCCATCGGTCTGGCCGCGGCCGGCCTGGTCGCCGCGCTGCTGCTGCACCGCGGCCGCTCCCGCGGCAACCGCGGCGCCCAGGAGCCGACCACGCGGCGTCCCGACGACCTGTCACCCGCGCTGGGCGGGGCCCTGGTCGCCGGTGGTCCGCCGATGCAGGTCGTGCCGGCCGTGCTGCTCGACCTGGCCGGCCGCGGCGCCGTCGCCATCGAGGCCGAGAGCGAGGGCGGCTGGGCCAGCTCGCCCAAGGTCCGGGTGCGGCTGATCGACGGCGGTGCCGTGCGCGACGGCGTCGAGCGGGCGGTGTGGGACCGGCTCGCCGAGAAGGCCGAGGACGGCGTGGTCACGAGCAGCCACCTCGCCGCCGTGGCCACCTGGTCCGGGCCCGTGCGCGAGGCGGTGCGGGCCCAGATGCGCGAGCGCAAGTGGCTCGACCCGCGCGCCGGTGCCGCGCGCGTCCTGCTGGCGGTGATCGCCGGCGCCCTGCTGCTGGCCGCGGTGTTCGCCTTGCTGCTCAGCGGTGTGGGCGGCGGACCGCTGCTCGCCTGGGTCGGCGTCGTGGCGCTCTTCGCCGTCGCGGTGACCGCCTTCGTCTTCCTGCTCACCTACCCCGCGCTCACCCCCGCCGGCCTGGAGGCGGCCGTCCCGTGGACGGCCTACCGCGACGGGCTCAAGAAGGCGGCCAAGGACCGCGACACCCGCCTCGACCTGGACGCCGTCCTGCCCGACGCGGTCGCGCTCGGCCTGGGCGACGCGCTGGGCGACCGGTTGAAGACCGCCTCCGAGGAGGGCGTGCCGCTGCGGGCGTTCGCCTCCGGCCGGACCGACGACGCCAACCTGGCGGCGTTCCCGTGGTGGATCGCGTTCAGCAGCAGCACGGCCGGCACCTCGTCGACCAGCACCGTCAGCGGCGCCGGCGCGGGGGGTGGTGGCGGCGCCGCGGGGAGCACGTAGGCGCGGCGGCCGGGCGCGCCAGCACCTCGGCCACCACCCGCTCGCCGGTGTCGACCGTGTGCTCCCAGGACACCACGACGGGCTCGGGCAGGTCGGTGAAGGCGCGCCTGCCGTGCAGCACGTCGCAGCACTGCCGGTAGACCCACGCCAGCTCGGCCGCGGCGGCCCGCAGCCGGTCGAGCTCGGCGCCGTCGCGGGCCCACCCGGTGAGCAGCAGCAACCGCCTGCGCACCTCGCCGTGGCGGGGCCGGTCGGCGGGCAGCGCGAAGCAGGCTGTGTGCACCCGCCAGCTGCACGCCTCCACCCGCTGGCGCAGCCCGAGCACGCGGACGCGGCGGGCGAGGTCGGCGTCCGGCGCGCTCACCACGCCGCCAGCGCCGTGCACGCCGCCCTGGCGGCCGCGACCTCGGCGGCCAGCCCCTGCCGGGAGTCGCCGCCGGTGCCGTGCGCCGCCTCGTTCCAGATCCCCAGGAACCGTTCGCAGCGGCGCAGCGCGACCGCCGCCGGGCTGGGCCGGCCGGCCATCCCGAAGCGCTCGGCGTGCTGCAGGCGGGCGCGGGTGCCGCGCTCCCCGCTGCGGGCGTCCCGGTCGAGACCGGCGACGGTGGCGGCCAGGTCCGCGCCGGTCTCCGCGGCCCAGCGCAGTGCCAGCCCGCGCAGCGCGCCGTCGAGCGCGTGCCGGCACAACCCCCGCACGGCGACCGGCAGCCGGCCCAGGTCGGGGGGCAGCGTGCCCATCTTCAGCAGGTCCTCGGCGTCGGCCAGCAACGACGCCCACGGCGCCGCCCGATCGGCCACGACCAGCGCACCCGCCGGGTCGCGGGACAGCGCCAGCACGTCGGCGTCGCGGCGCTTGGCGGTCAGCGCCTCGGCGAGCCGGGAGTCGTGGGTGAGCACGACGACCCGGCGGTCGTCGGCCAGCCGGACCAGCTCGTCGGCGACGAGGTCGACGCGCAGGTCGTCGAAGGCGTGCACGGGGTCGTCGACCAGCAGGAACCCGAACGGCCCGCCCGCGCGGGCGCGCAGCAGCGGGGCGAGCACGAGAGCGTTGCGCTGACCGGCGCTGAGCGTGCCCAGCGGGCGGTCGCCGCCGTCGGCGCCGACCAGCCGCAGCGCGTCACCGCGGAACGCGACCCCGCCCAGCCGCACGGGCGCGTC
>NZ_JAHDTH010000290.1 GCF_018531445.1 Pseudonocardia lacus | reverse complement strand
TGGTGGATCTTGTGAGAGAGAACCTGCCTATCGAGGACCCCGCGTCCTGACCAGCACCACGTAGATCATCCCGAATGTCCGTGTCGCCCGCCCGGACGTTTACCTACTCGCTGAGATCACCTCACTGTCCCGCGAGCGCCGCCGTGCACGGGGACCAATTCCGCGCCGGTGCCCTCGGCATCGTCGTCATGGGCGAAACGGCCGGGCGGGGACGAAGCACCCCGCCCGGCCGTCAGCGATCCACGTCACACGGCCAGCAGGCGTGCCGGGTTGGCCACCAGCATCCGGTGCAGATCGGCCTCGCTCGCCCCACCGGCGCGCAGCAGCGGCAGCACGCGGCGCGACAGGTTCTCGTAGTGCCAGTTCGGGGCGCGGACCGCCCGCCACGACGGCGGTGTGACCCGGCTGAAGCAGGCCGCGTCGTGCGAGAGCACCATCCGGTCGGCGTACCCCTCGGCGAGCAGTGCGAGGACGGTGGCGACCCGCCGCTCGTCGGGCAGCACGTGCTCCATGCCGAAGCGGTCCATGCCGATCGTGGAGCCGGCGTCCATCAGGGCGCGCAGCTGGTCGAGGTCTTCGCTGTCGCCGCTGTGACCGATGACGACGCGCTCCGGCGGCACCCCACGGACGCGCAGGAACTCCTGCTGGGCGGAGCCGGTGCGACTGGCCGGGCGGCTGTGGGTGGTGATCGTGACACCGGTGCGCGCGTGCGCCTCGGCGGCGGCGGACATCACCCGCGCGACGTCCGGGGTGATGCCCGGCTCGTCGGTGACGACCTTGAGCATCCCGGCCCGGATCCCGGTGCCGGCGATGCCCTCCTCGATGTCGCGCACGAAGAACTCGACCAACGGGTCGGGACCGCCCACCAGCCGACCCGGACCGTGCGTGCCGAAGAACGCCGGCAGCACGTCCGAGGTGTAGTAGCCGGTGGCCGCGACCAGGTGCAGCGGGCACCGCTCGGCGACCCGCGCGACCCGCGCGACGTCGCGGCCCAGGCCCAGCACGGTCAGGTCGACCACCGTGCCGACGCCCAGGCCGTGCAGGCGGGTCAGGCGCTCGACCGCGTCGTCGACCGCCCGGTCGGGGTCCCACTCCGGGTGCGGGTGGTTGAGGTCCAGCTCGGGGTGGCCGACGAAGACGTGCTCGTGGATGAGCGTCGTCCCGAGCGCGGCGGGCTCGACCGGACCCCGGAAGGTGGGAACGGCGCCCGCGGGACCGGTCCGCGAGGGACCGGTCCCGGGCGCGGCGGATGCAGCACCGGTCACGAGGCGGCGGCGCGGATGGCCTCGTAGACGGGCAGTTGCTCCGGGCTGAGGTTCGCCCGCAGGTACTGCTCGGCCTGGGTGCGGAAGGCCGCCACGTCGACGTCGTCGACGACCTGGAAGGCACCGGACGCGCGGTACTCGTCGAGGATCCGTGTCTCGTCCTCGGCGACGCAGCCCGGCACCCGGTCCACGGCGCTGTCGACGGCCGCGGAGAGCGCCTGCTGCTGCTCGGGCGAGAGCTCCTCCTCCCAGACGGGGCCGACGATGACGAGGTTGGAGTTCTGCTGGTGGCCCGACAGGCTGAGGTGGTCCTGCACCTCGCCGAGGTTCAGCGCGTCGATGTTGACGATCGGGTTCTCCTGGCCGTCGACGGTGCCCTGCTGCAGGGCGAGGTAGAGCTCCTCGAACGCGACCTCGGTCGGGCTGGCGCCCAGAGCGTGCGCGTTCATCAGGAACTGCGGCGAGTTGGGGAAGCGCATGCGCAGCCCCTGGAGGTCGGCCGGCCGGCGGATGGGCTGGTTGGCGGTGAACTGCCGGGCCCCGGCCGACCACGCGCCCAGCACCTGCACGCCGGTCGCCTCGGCGAAGCCGGACTTGAGCCCGTCGGAGGCGGGGTCGGCGAAGAACCGGGCGAGGTGCTCGGCGTCGTCGAAGGCGTAGGCGGCGTCGACCACGCTCATCGGCGCGTGGGACGCGCCCAGCGCCGAGGCGCCCTGGATGTCGATGTCGATGTCGCCCGCGGCCACGGACTGGAACCGGTCGGCGTCGCCGCCGAGCTGGCTGCCCGGGAAGATCTCCACGGTCAGCCCGACGTCCGCCGCTGCGACCTCGTCGGCGATGATCTTGGCGCCGCAGCGGTGCTGCGGCTGCTGGTCGGTGTAGCTGTGGGCCAGGGTCAGCTCGACCTGCTCGGGGGCGCCGGGCTCGCCGGAGCCGGCGGTGTCGGCGCCCCCGCCGCAGGCCGTGGCCAGCAGCAGCGGCAGGACGGACGCCATGAGCAGCGCGCGGGGCGGCCGGGGATGGGTGGTCATGGTCATTCCCTTCGTCGGGCTCGTGCGTTCTGCGGTTCGGCGCCGGGCGCGCCGACCTCGTCGGCGACCAGCAGGTCGAGATCGGCGGACATCGCCGCGCGGTCCGCCGGCCGTCCCGTGACCAGCTCGAAGGCGTGGGCGGCCTGGTTGACCGCCATCGCCGCGCCGGTCAGCACCCGGCAGCCCAGCTCGCGGGCCGCGCGCACCAGCTCGGTGTGCAGCGGCCGGTACACGATGTCGGCCACCCACAGCCCGGGGTGCAGCAGCTCGGACGGCACCGGCGAGCCCGGGTGCGCCGCCATGCCCACCGGCGTGGCATTCACCAGCCCCGCCGCATCCGCCAGCAGCGCCGGCAGCCGGTCGGGTGCCTCGACGGTGACCGCCGCCCGGTCGCGGACACCGTCGAGCGACGCGGCCAGCCGCTCGGCGCGGACGGGATCGGTCTCGACCACCGACAGCGCGTCGACGCCCGACCCGGCCAGGGCGTGCGCGACCGCGGTCCCGGCTCCGCCGGCACCCAACAGCACCACGCGGTCCCTGCCGACATCGGCCAGCCCCTCGCGCATCGCCAGCGCGAAGCCGGTGACGTCGGTGTTGTGCCCGCGGGTGGTCCCGTCCTCGATCACGACGGTGTTGATCGCCCCGATCCCGGCCGCCTCCGGCGCGAGGTCGTCGACCAGGCCCGCCATCGC
Organism: Pseudonocardia lacus; assembly: GCF_018531445.1. GTDB lineage: Bacteria > Actinomycetota > Actinomycetes > Mycobacteriales > Pseudonocardiaceae > Pseudonocardia > Pseudonocardia lacus. The sequence continues at coordinate 4,330 of NZ_JAHDTH010000290.1, read as the reverse complement.
CTGCTTGACCGGGTGCGTGGCGTTGAGCCCGTCGAAGCCGAGAGCCACCGCGTGCGCGAGCAGGTCGCGCAGCCGGCCGGGGTCGAGCTGCGCGTCGCTCAACTCGACCAGCTTGTACGTGTAGCGCAGGCCCTGCCGGGCGGCCTCGCGTTCGTGCAGCTCCGGGCTCAGCGAAGGGCCGATCCCCTGGCCGAGCAGCCCCATGAGGTAGGAACGGCGGGCGGGCGGCGCGCCGGATCGGGCCGGCTCGGCGCCGTTCACAGGCCCAGCGCCCGCGGCAGCCAGAGCACGGCGTCGGGGAAGGCGATGATCCCCGCGAGCAGCACCAGCAGCGGCACGATGAACGGCAACGAGCCGCGGAACACCTCGCCGACGCGGGTCCGGGCCACCGAACTGAGCACGTAGAGCACCGTCCCCACCGGAGGCGTCAGCAGCCCGATCATCAGCGAGACGATCATCAGCACGCCGAGCACGATCGGGTCGACGCCGAAGCCCGAGCTGATCGGCAGCAGGATGGGCACCACCAGCACCAGCACCGCGGTCGGGTCGATGACCGTGCCGAGGACCAGCATCAGCACCGCGACCAGCACCATGAAGACGGTGGCGTCGTCGGTGAGCCCGAAGAAGCCCTCGGTCAGCGCCTGCGGGACCTGCTCGCGGGCCAGGATGTAGCCCAGCAGCGAGGCCGAGGCCACGATCAGCATGATGCCGGCGGTCGTGACCACCGTCTCGGCCAGCACGCCGGGCAGGTCGCGCACGCGCAGCCGGCGGTAGGCGAAGGCCAGGACCAGGATGTAGGCCACCCCGACCGCGGCCGCCTCGGTCGGGGTGAAGGCGCCTGTGAGGATCCCGCCGAGGATGACCACAGGGGCGCCGATCGGGGCGATGACCCGCCGGCCCGTCTCGCGCACCCGCGCCCAGGAGAACCCGACCGGCACGATGTCCGGCGTGCGGCGCACCAGGACGAACACCACGACGCACAGTCCGAGGGCCATCAGCAGGGCGGGGATGACCGAGGCCGCGAACAGCGCCCCGGTGGACACCGCAGCCGCCCCGGCGAAGATGACCGCGGGGATGCTGGGCGGCATGACCGGTGCGATGAGCGCCGCGGAGCCGGTCACGCCGAGGCCGAAGCGCAGGGGGTAGCCCGCGCGCAGCATCGCCGGGATCTGGATCTTCCCGAGCGCCGCGGCGTCGGCGACCGCCGACCCGCTCATCCAGGAGAACCCCAGGCTCACCCCGACGCTGACGTACCCCAGCCCGCCGCGCACCCGCCCCAGCACCGCCAGCGCGAAGTCGAACAGCAGGTCGGCGATGCCACCGCGGCTGGCCAGCACGCCCAGCAGCACGAACAGCGGCACCGCCAGCAGCGGGAAGCTGGCCGTCGCGTTGACCACCAGGCGCAGGCTCGACCCGAGCGACTGCCCGTCGAGCAGCAGGTACCCGAGGCAGGGCCCGAGGAAGCAGAAGGCCACCGGCACGCGCAGCGCCAGCAGCGCGATGATCACCAGGCTCAGCAGCAGCAGGTTCACGCCGGCCCCTCCTCGGTGCCCGCGGCCCCGGTGGCGGGCGCTCCCCCGCCGTTGTCGGGCACGCCGTACCGGGCGATCTGGACCGCGAGCACGGCGCCGCGCACGGCCGTGCTCACGAAACCGAGCAGGGGCAGCACGTAGAGCCAGCTCAGCGGCATGCCCAGGGCGGGCGAGCGGATCCGGGTCTGGGAGGTGACCAGGTCCCACGCCTCGACGGCGAACCCGGCGCCGATGACCGCGACCATCACCGCGGCGAACACCCGCACCGCGCGCACCAGCCCTTCGCGCGGGATCGAGTCGACCACCTGCAGGGCGATGTGGGAGTCGCTGCTCACCAGCGCCCCGGCCACCGTGAAGGTCAGCCAGACCAGGCAGAACCGGGCCAGCTCGCCGGTCCACGCCCAGCCCTCCACCGGCAGGTACCGCTGCCCGGCCTGGACCAGCACCAGCCCGAACAGCAGGACGAGCGTGGCCGCGCCGATCCCGATCTCCACCCGGTGCAGGACCGTGGCGACGCTCGCCGGCCGTCCTGCGGCCCCGTCGTCGACGGCTCGATCCATCAGCTCGCCCTCCCGATCCGTGAGCTCCGTCGGCCACGGCATGGGGTCGGACCGTAGGCAAGCGCACCGAGGACTGGCAACCGGTTGCCAAGTGTTGCCAAATCGTCGTGACAGCACTGTGATGGGGGGGTGCCCGGACCGACCATCTACGACGTGGCCCGCGCGGCCGGCGTCGCGACCTCGACCGTCTCGCGGGCCTTCACCAACCCCGGTCGGGTCGGCGAGACGACCCGCTCACGCGTGCTGGAGGTCGCCCGGGAGCTGGGGTACGAGCCGAACCCGCACGCCCGGGCCCTGACGTCCAACCGGACGCAGACCATCGCCATGGTCGTCTCCGACATCACCAACCCGCACTTCTTCGAGCTGATCCGCGGTGCGGAGATGCGCGCCAAGGCCGCCGAGTACACCCTCGTGCTCGTCAACGCCGAGGAGTCGCCCCGCATCGAGCGGGCGCAGATCCGCCGCGTCGCCCGGTCGGTCGACGGCTTCCTGCTGGCCGCCAGCCGCCAGCCCGACGCCGACCTGGCCGAGCTGGCCGCCACCCGGCCGGTGGTGCTGATCAACCGGCAGGTGCGCGACGTTCCCAGCGTGGTCGTCGAGCACAGCGAGGGCTGCCGGCAGATCGTCGCCCACCTGGCCTCGCTCGGCCACACCTCGCTGGTGTACCTGGCCGGGCCCCGCAACTCCTGGATGGCCGGCAGCCGGTGGGCGGCCATCCGCGCCGCCGCCGCCGAGCTGGGCGTGACCGCGCACCGCAGCGGGCCCTACACGCCCACGGTGTCCAGCGGCGGCGCCGCGGCCGACGCCGCGATCGGCTCCGGGGCGAGCGCGATCATCGCGCACAACGACCTGCTGGCCATCGGGGTGCTGCGCCGGCTCGCGCAGCGCTCGGTCCGGGTCCCCGACGACGTCAGCGTCGTCGGCTTCGACGACATCTTCGCCGCCGACCTGTGCACACCGGCGCTGACCACGTTGGGCGGGCCGCACGACCGCGTCGGCCGGGCCGCGGTCGAGATCCTGCTCGACTCGCTGACCGCGCGCCCGGACCGGCGCCCCGCCCCGCAGATGGCGCCGCCCTCGCAGCTGGTCATCAGGGAGTCCACCGGTCCGGCGCCACAGGCGGCCCGACAACCCCAGGGAGGTGCGGGATGACCGCGTTCGGGATCGCCACGGTCTGCCTGTCCGGCACCCTCGAGGACAAGCTCGACGCCGCGGCCGCGGCCGGGTTCGACGGCGTCGAGCTGTTCGAGCCCGATCTGCTCGCCGCGCCGCTGCCGCCGGCGCAGGTGCGCGCCCGCTGCGCCGACCTGGGCCTCTCGATCGACCTCTACCAGCCCTTCCGCGACCTGGACTCGACCGACCCCGACCGGCTGGCCGCCAACCTGCGCCGCGCCGAGCGCAAGTTCGACGTCATGGCCGCGCTGGGCACCGACACGGTGCTCGTGTGCTCCTCGGTCGGCGAGGACGCCGTCGCCGACCCCGACGAGCTCGCCGCGCAGCTGCACGAGCTGGCGGAGCGGGCGCGCCGGCACGGGGTGCGCGTCGCCTACGAGGCGCTGGCCTGGGGCCGGCACGTCAGCACCTACGAGGCCTCCTGGGAGGTCGTGCGCCGCGCCGACCACCCGGCGCTCGGGCTGTGCCTGGACAGCTTCCACATCCTCTCCCGCGGCGGCGATCCGGCCGCCGTCGCCGCGATCCCCGGCGAGAAGCTGTTCTTCCTGCAGCTCGCCGACGCGCCGCGGCTGTCGATGGACGTGCTGCAGTGGAGCCGCCACCACCGGCTCTTCCCCGGCCAGGGCGCCTTCGACCTGCCCGCCTTCGTCGAGCACGTGCTCGCCGCCGGCTACCGCGGGCCGCTGTCGCTGGAGGTGTTCAACGACGTCTACCGCCAGTCCGACCCGCGCCGCACGGCCACCGACGCGATGCGCTCCCTGCTCGCGCTGCGCGAGCAGGTGGCCCGCCGCGCCGGAGACGGCGCGGTCGTCCGCCCGCCCGCTGCGCCCGCGCTGACCGGGCACGCCTTCACCGAGATCGCCGCCGACCCCGCCGCCGCCGAGCGCATCGCCGCGGCGCTGCGTGCGCTGGGCTTCGCCGAGACCGGCCGCCACCGCAGCAAGCCGGTGCGGCTGTGGGAGCAGGGCGGGGCGCGGGTGCTGGTCAACACGGGCCCGGCGGTCGAGGGTGCCGAGGTGGCCGCGCTCGGGCTGGAGTCGGCCGACCCGCCGCGTTCGGCGGCCC
>NZ_JAHDTH010000289.1 GCF_018531445.1 Pseudonocardia lacus | reverse complement strand
CGATCCAACGCGACCCGCAATCCAAGACGTTCTACCGCCGCAAACGCGCCGAGGGCAAACGCCACCACCAAGCTCTCATCGCACTGGCCCGACGACGAGTCAACGTCCTGCACGCCATGCTGCGCACGAGAACCGAGTACCGAACCGACCACAGGCCGGCTGCCGCTTGACAACAGCATTAGGCAGCCGCCCCCTCGTACTCGACGCTGCCGCTGGTCAGTTCCATGAAGGCGTCCTCGAGCGAGGCGCGCTGCGGGGCGAGCTCGCTGAGCGCGACGCCGTGGAAGGCGGCGAGCTTGCCGATCTGCTCGCCGGTCATCCCGGAGACCTCCAGGGCCGATTCCGGCCCCTCCCGGACGGTCGCGCCCGCGGCCGACAGCTGCCGGGCGAACGCGGCGGGGTCGTCGGCGCGCACGAGCACCGCACCCTCCCCGCGGGTCCGCATGAACTCGCCCATGCCCGTGTCGGCGATCAACCGCCCGCGCCCGATGACCACCAGGTGGTCGGCGGTCTGCGCCATCTCGGTCATCAGGTGGCTGGAGACCAGCACGGCGCGGCCCTCCTCGGCGAGCGAGCGCATCAACGCGCGGATCCACCGGATGCCCTCCGGGTCGAGCCCGTTGACCGGCTCGTCGAAGATCAGCACCCGCGGGTCGCCGAGCAGCGTCGCGGCGATCCCGAGCCGCTGCCGCATCCCGAGCGAGAACCCCCCGACCCGGTCCCTGGCCACCCCCTCCATCCCGGTCCGGGCCAGCACCTCGCCCACCCGCCTGCGGGGCAGGCCGTTGCTCGCGGCGAGCGCGTGCAGGTGGTCGCGCGCGGCCCGGGCCGGGTGCACGGCCCCGGCGTCGAGCAGCGCGCCCACCTCGGTCAGCGGCACGGGCAGGTCGCGGTAGCGCCGGCCACCGATGGTGACCGACCCCGCGCTCGGGGCGGCCAACCCCATGATCATCCGCATGGTGGTGGACTTGCCGGCGCCGTTGGGGCCGAGGAATCCGGTCACCTGGCCGGCGGACACGGTGAACGACAGGTCGTCCACCGCCGTTCGGTGGCCGTACCGCTTGGTCAGGCCGCGTACGTCGATGTTCGTCATGGCCCCGATCGTGGGCAGCCGTACCGGGAGCTCCCTGGGCGTTCCTGAACGAACCCTGGGAAACCGCGGCCCGGCCCGCCCGCCGGGGCCCGGCGGGCGCGGCGATTCACAGGAATGCCTAGGGGCCGGCGGGCGCCCGCCGGTCGTGCGGCGCGACGGCCGGGGTCACGAGCACGGCGACGGAGTTCGCCGTGACGATCAGCCCGATGGCCAGCCAGTCCAGCGCGCCCAGCGCCTGGCCGAGCACCACGGCGCCGATCACCGCGGCCAGCACCGGGCTCGCGCTCATGAAGATGCCGAAGGAGTGCGCCGGGACCCGGCGCAGTGCCAGCAGGTCGGACAGGAAGGGCACCACCGAGGCCAGCAGGCCGGCGGCCACCGCGCAGGCCAGCGCGGCCGGGGTCGGCGGGTGGGCGACCAGCACGGCGACCCCGATCGGCAGGTACACCAGCCCCGACACCGCGCCGGCCGCTGCCGAGCCCTGCACACCGGGCAGCCGCTGCCCGATGGTGCGGTTGAGCAGGATGTAGCCCGCCCAGCACAGCGCCGCCAGCAGGCCGAGGGCGGTACCGACGTAGTCGGTGCTCGGCTGCGGTCGGGTCAGCAGGACGACCCCGGCGCCGGCCAGCGCCGCGCACGCCAGCGTGGCGCGCCGGCGCGGACCGGGGGGAGCGGCCAGCCGGGCGCCGACCAGCGCGACGCCCAGCGGCCCGAGGAACTCCAGGGTCACCGCCAGCCCCAGGCCGATGCGCTCGATCGCGCTGTAGAGCGCGACGTTCATGGTCGCGAACACCCCGGCCAGGCCCAGCACGGGCCACCACTCGCGGCGGGTGAACGCGCGCAGCCGCGGCCGGCCCACGGCCAGCATGACCACCCCGGCCACCCACTGGCGCACGGCGACCACCCCGACCGGACCGACCACCGGGAAGGCCAGCGCGCCGATCGCGGCCCCGGACTGGCTCGACAGCGCGCTGCCCAGCATCAGCGCCACCCCGGCGGCGCGGCCGTGCCGGTCGCCGCTGCCCGCGGTGGGCCCGGTGCCGGTCGGGCCGGCTGCCGGCCGGGGCGGGGTCGCGGTGTCCACGGCGCCAGCATGGGCGGGCACGATCCATTCCCAAAATGCATGTCGTGCGACACCGATACGGTGGACGCATGGATGTGGAGCTGCGCCACCTGCGCTGCTTCGTCGCGATCGTCGACGCGGGCGGTTTCACCGACGCCGCGGTCGACCTCGGCGTCTCCCAACCGGCCGTGTCCCGCGCCCTGGCCGCCCTGGAGGACGCGCTCGGCGCGCGCCTGCTGCGCCGCACCAGCCGTCGGGTGGTGCTCACCGCGGCGGGGGAGCGGGTGCTGGCCCGCGCGCGCCGGGTCCTCGCCGAGGTCGACGACCTGGCCCGGGAGGCGCGCAGCCAGCCGGGCAGGCTGCGCGTCGGGCACGCCTGGGCGGCGATGGGCACCCACACCGTCGAGTTCCAGCGCCGGTGGGCCGCCCGGCACCCGGGCACCGCCCTGCACCTCGTGCGCACCAACTCGGCCTCCGGCGGGCTCGCCGAGGGCGCCTGCGACGTCGCGGTGGTCCGCGTGCGGTCCGACGCCGGTGCCGACCGGCGCTTCGCCGGGGCCGTGGTCGGCCTGGAGGCCCGCTGCTGCGCGCTCGCCGCCGACGACCCGCTGGCCCGCCGCCGCCAACCGCGGTTGACCGACCTCGTCGGCCGCGTGCTCGCCGTCGACCCGCGCACCGGAACGACCACGCCCGACCTCTGGCCGGCCGGGAGCCGCCCGGAGGTCGAGGAGGTCCACGACGTGGACGACTGGCTCGCGGTGATCGCCGCCGGGCGGTGCGTCGGGGTGACCGCGGAGGGCACGTCCACCCAGTACCAGCGCCAGGGCGTGGTCTTCCGCCGCCTGCGCGACGCGCCCCCCGTGCTGGTGCGGGTCATCTGGTGGCGCGACGACCCGCACCCCGCCACCCACGACGTGGTCGGCCTGCTCGCCGAGCTCTACCGCGGCGCGCCCGGAACGGCCGGTCAGCACCCGATCGGGTGATCGGCTGTCTCCGTCGGGTGATGTGCCTGCACCGCATCTCCCACGGTGAATGCGCCGACTGCGCCAGTAGGGATGATCCCCGCCGGATTCTCCGCGGGGCGCCGATCCTTCAGAAGGGGGATCCGCGCCCTACGCTCGGTCTGTAGATTGACGATCTCGATTACTCCGTTCGGGGCCCGTGTACTGCCCCGAGGTGGAGTGCTGCACGCTTCGTCACGCACGCACGCGGGCACGTCGCGCGGAACGAACGAGGGGAACGCTGGTCATGGACGTGGCAAGGGACCACGGGCACGCATCGGACGCCGGGTCCGGTGCCGGCCCGTCCGAGGTCGGCCCGACCGTGCTGCGCATCGGACTCGGCGGCACCCTCCGGCGACTGCGCGAGCAGGCCGGCATCAGCCGCGACCTGGCGGGCGACACCATCCGGGCGTCCGCGGCCAAGATCAGCCGCATGGAGCTGGGCCGCGTCGGGTTCAAGATGCGTGACGTCGCCGACCTGCTCACCCTCTACGGCGTCGTCGACCCCGCCGAGCGCGAGGAGTTCCTCGACCTGGCCCGGCGGGCCAACGAGCCGGGCTGGTGGCACCGCTACGCCGACCTGCTGCCCAGCTGGTTCGAGACCTACATCGGCCTGGAGCAGGCGGCTTCGGTGATCCGGACCTTCGAGCTGCAGTTCATCCCCGGGCTGCTGCAGACCCCGGACTACGCGCGCGCGGTCACCCGGCTCGCGCACACCCGCCACGACGAGATCGAGCGCCGGGTCGAGCTGCGGATGAAGCGCCAGCAGCTGCTCACCCGGGACGCCGCGCCCAAGCTGTGGGCGGTCGTCGACGAGTCCGCGCTGCGGCGGTCGGTCTGCGCCGACCCGGAGGTACTGCGCGAGCAGCTGCGCCACCTCATGCGGATGAACGAGCGGTCCAACATCTCGCTGCAGTTCGTGCCGCTGAGCCGCGGCGGGCACGCCGCCGCGGGTGGCTCGTTCACGATGCTGCGCTTCGCCCAGCCCGACCTGCCCGACGTCGTCTACCTCGAGCAGCTGACGAGCGCCCTCTACCTGGACAAGCGCACCGACGTCGACCACTACGCGATGGTGATGGACCGGCTGGTGGCGAAGCTGTCCCCGCCGAGCCGCGCGGGCGCGATCCTGCAGCGCCTGCACGACGAGATCTAGGGCCGCCGGCGCCGTTCGGACCGGGCCGTAGCCGACGTCCGGACGCTGTCGGGCGACAGCTCTTGTCGAGCGCCTACCGGGAGTCACCGCCCCCGCCAACTGCACTATCGTCCACCCGTGAGCGACGACGAGATCGCCGAGCTCGATGTCGACCTCGAGGTCGATGTCCCGCACGGCGCGCGGATCTGGAACTACCTCCTTGGCGGCAAGGACAACTACCCGGCCGACCGCCAGGTCGGCGAGGCGATGCGCGAGCAGTGGCCCGACATCGCCGACTCGGCGCTGAAGTCCCGCCAGTTCCTGATCCGCGCGGTCCGCTTCCTGGCCGCCGAGGCCGGGGTGCGCCAGTTCCTCGACATCGGCACCGGGCTGCCGACGATGCAGAACACCCACGAGGTCGCCCAGGCGGTGGCGCCCGAATCGAAGATCGTCTACGTGGACAACGACCCGCTCGTGCTGGCGCACGCCCGCGCGCTGCTGGTCAACCAGTCCACCGAAGGCATCGTCAACTACATCGACGCCGACTACAACGAGCCCGACGTCATCATCGCCGGCGCGCGCGAGGTGCTGGACTTCTCGCAGCCGATCGCGGTGATGTTCATGGGGGTGCTCGGCTACCTGGAGAGCCCCGACGCCGCGCACGCGATCGTCAAGCACGTGGTCGACAGCGTCCCCTCCGGCAGCTGGTTGGCCCTGTGGGACGGCACCAACACCAGCGAGCGCGCCCGGGCCGGGGCGAAGGCGCAGGCCGACATGGGCTCGCCGTACTACCAGCGCACCGTCGCCGAGATCGAGCGGTGGTTCGACGGGCTGGAGATCGTCGAGCCCGGCGTCGTCTCGGTCACCCACTGGCGGCCCGACGACGCCGAGGTCGGGCAGGTCGAGCCGATCGACGGCTACGGCGCGGTCGCCCGCAAACCGTGACCCGGGCCCCGGCGGGCCCCGTGGCGCGCCGCTGATGCCGGCGCGCCCCACGACGTCCCCGCGGGCGGCCCTGCTGGTCGCGGGCGTCGCGCTGTTCACCGACCTGTTCGTCTACGGCGTGGCCATCCCGGTCCTGCCGCTGCTGCCCGCGGTGGTCGGGGCCGGGCCGTCGGCCACCGGCTTCCTGTTCGCCTCCTACGCCGTGGCCATGGTCGTGGTCACGCCGCTGGCGGGGCGGGCGGTCGACCGGTTCGGCACGCGCGGCCCGCTCATGGCCGGCCTGGTCGGCCTGGCCGTCGCCGTGCTGCTGTTCACCGCGGGCGGTCCGTTCTGGCTGCTGCTGGTCGCCCGCACGGCCCAGGGGGCCGCCGGCGGGCTCGCCTGGGTCGCGAGCATGGCGCTCATCGCGGCGGTCACCCCGCTGGAGCGGCGCGGCCAGGCGTTCGGGGTGGCGATGTCGGCGGTGTCGGTGGGGCTGCTGGTCGGCCCCCCGGTCGCCGGTGTGCTGGTGGCCGCGTTCGGGCCGGCGGCCCCGTTCGTCGTCGCGGCCGCGCTCGCGGTGGTGGACGGCGTGCTGCGGCTGGTGCTGGTCCGCGCGACGCCGCCCTCGGACGACGACGTCGCCGGCCCGACGGCGCTGGTGCGGGTGCCGGGCACGGTGTCGATCGTGGGCGCCGTGGTGGTGGGCGCGGCGCTGCTGTCGGCCACCGAGCCCGTCCTGCCGCTGCAGCTGACCTCGCGGTTCGGCCTGGACGCCGCGGGGGTGGGGCTCGTCTTCGCGGTCGCCGTGCTCACCAGCATCCTCGCGAACCTCGTCGTGGGCCGCTGGACGGCGACGACGAGCCCGCGCGTGCTGATCGGCGCGGGTGCGGCGGCGGGCGCGCTGTCGCTGGCGGTCGTCGGCCTGGTCGACGACGTGTGGGCGGTCTCGGCGGGCATGGGCCTGCTGGGTGTGGCGACCGCGCTGGTGTTCGTCCCGGCGACCGTGCTCATCGGCGAGCAGGGCGCCCGCGCCGTCCCGCCCACGCTGGGCGGGGCCTACGCCCTGTTCAACCTGGCCTACGCGGGCGGCATCGCGCTGGGGCCGATCGTCGCCGGCTCCGCCGTGGAGGGCATGGGCTTCGGCTCGGCGCTGCTGCTGGTGGCGGCGGCGACGCTGGCCGGCGGGCTCGCGGCGCTCGTGCGGCTGCCGGGGGCGACCCCGCCGACGGCGCTCGACCAGGCGCGATGACCCGCGGACCGGCCCGTCACCCGCGTCGGTAACACTTCCCGGGCCCTCCGCGCTGACGACGCGGACGGGTAGGGCGCGCGCACCAGCGCTCCGCGCCCTTCCTCGACGAGGTGGAGGAACGTGTTGCGTGCTGCCGCGGAGGCCCGTGCCGGGGCCCGACGCGGGCGGGCCGACGCCGACCTGCAGGAAGCGCTGCGCGCCGCCCAGGCCGGCGACGAGGCGGGCTTCACCGTGCTCTACCGCCACCTGCAGCCGCGCCTGCTGCGGTACGCGACGGCGCTCGTCGGCGCGGACGCCGAGGACGTCACGGCGGAGACCTGGCTGAACGTGGCGAAGGGCGTGCGCGACTTCGTCGGCGACCTCGACGGGTTCCGGGGCTGGGTGAGCACCATCTGCCGCAACCGGGCGATCGACGTGACCCGCAGGCGCGGTCGGCGCGCGTCCGAGCCCGTCGACCTGGACGCCCTCACCGCACTGCCCGACCGCCAGGACGCCTCGGACTCGGCGCTGGGCGACCTGGCGACGCGCTGGGCGGTCGACCGGATCCTGGAACTGCCCCGGACCGAGGCCGAGGCGGTGCTGCTGCGCGCGGTGATCGGTCTCGACGCGGTGCGGGCGGGGGAGGTGCTGGGCAAGCGGCCCGGCACGGTGCGTGTGGCCGCGCACCGCGGTCTGCGCCGGCTGGCCCGCATGCTCGAGGCCGACGGCTGGACGGCGGGTGACCAGGATGGATGAGGACCCCGTGGGCACCGGACGATCCCGGACCCGGCTGGGCCGCGCCGTCGCGGAGCGGCTCCTCGACGGCGGCGACGAGCCGGCCGACCTGCGGCGGCTGCTGGACCTGGCCGCCGCGCCC
>NZ_JAHDTH010000288.1 GCF_018531445.1 Pseudonocardia lacus | reverse complement strand
GGTGGGTCGGGTGCGCGGATCATGACGACGTTGGTGCACCACATGCGGGACAACGGCATCCGGTACGGGTTGCAGACGATGTGCGAGGGCGGTGGGCAGGCCAACGCCACCATCCTCGAACTGCTCTAGCGACACCACGGCACGAGGCGGGACCCGGCCGCGGCACCGATGCCGCGGCCGGTCGACAATCCGAGCGCGGAGAAGGGCTGGCAGCGTGGTCAGGACGAGGTTCACCGAGGAGTTCGGCATCCGCTACCCGCTGGTGCAGGGCGGGATGCAGTGGGTGGGGCGGGCACCGCTGGTGGCCGCGGTGGCCAACGCCGGGGCGCTCGGCTTCATCACCGCGCTCACCCAGCCCACCCCCGACGCGCTGCGCGAGGAGATCGCGCGCTGCCGCGAGCTCACCGACCAGCCGTTCGGGGTCAACCTGACGATCCTGCCGGCGATCAAGCCGCCGCCCTACGCCGAGTACCGGCAGGCGATCATCGACTCCGGCGTCGACATCGTCGAGACCGCGGGCTCCAACCCGGCCGAGCACCTGGAGCACTTCCACGCGCACGGCATCAAGGTCATCCACAAGTGCACGAGCGTGCGCCACGCGGTCAAGGCGCAGTCCCTCGGCGTCGACGCGGTGAGCATCGACGGCTTCGAGTGCGCGGGCCACCCGGGTGAGGACGACATCCCCGGCCTGGTGCTGATCCCGGCCGCCGCCGACCGGATCACCGTCCCGATGCTGGCCTCCGGCGGGTTCGCCGACGGCCGCGGGCTGGTCGCCGCGCTCGCCCTGGGCGCCGACGGCATCAGCATGGGCACCCGCTGGATGGCCACCGTCGAGTCCGGCATCCACCAGAAGGTCAAGGAGCGCCTGGTCGAGGCCGAGGAGCGGGAAACCCAGCTGATCTTCCGCCAGCTGCGCAACACCGCCCGCGTCGCGGACAACACGGTCAGCCGCGAGGTCGTGCGCCGGCTCAACGAGGGGGCGAAGTTCGAGGAGGTCCGCGACCTGGTCGCCGGGGCGCGCGGGGTGAAGGTCTACGAGACCGGCGACGTCGAGCACGGCATCTGGTCGGCGGGCATGGTGCAGACGCTGATCCGCGACATCCCCACCTGCGACGAGCTGGTCCAGCGGATCATCGGCGACGCGAGCGACATCATCCGCGGCCGGCTGGCCTCCGCGCTGGAACCCGCGGCCTCCGTCGGGGCATGATCGGGCGGCCGGACGGGCCCACCACGAGGTCCGCCGCGGGCTCCACCACCGCTACCGCAGAACGAGGAGTACGACCATGACCACTGCGACGAGCCGCGTCGCCATCGTCACCGGGGGCGCGCGCGGGATCGGGGCCGCGACCGCGCTGCGCCTGGCCGCCGACGGCCTGGCCGTCGGCGTGCTGGACCTGGACGAGGCGGGGGCCAAGGGCACGGCCGAGCAGATCACCGGCAACGGCGGCAGGGCGCTCGCCGTCGCCGCGGACGTGTCCGACGCCGACTCGGTGCAGGCCGCGGTCGACCGGGTGGCCGCCGAGCTGGGCGGGCCCACCGTGCTGGTCAACAACGCCGGCGTCACCCGCGACAACATGCTGTTCAAGATGACCGACGCCGACTGGGACACGGTCATGGGCGTGCACCTCAAGGGCGCCTTCCTGATGTCGCGCGCGGTGCAGAAGTACATGGTCGAGGCCAAGTTCGGCCGGATCGTGAGCCTGTCGAGCACCTCGGCGCTGGGCAACCGCGGCCAGGCCAACTACTCCACGGCCAAGGCCGGCCTGCAGGGGCTCACCAAGACCCTGGCCATCGAGCTGGGCAAGTTCGGCGTCACCGCGAACGCGATCGCCCCCGGCTTCATCCAGACCGAGATGACCAAGGCGACGGCCGAGCGGCTGGGCGTGCCGTTCGAGGCCTTCATCGAGGGCGCGGCCAAGACCATCCCGGTCAACCGCGTCGGCCAGCCGGAGGACATCGCCGCGCTGGTGTCCTACCTGGTCTCCGAGGAGTCCGGGTTCGTCTCGGGGCAGGTCATCTACGCCGCCGGCGGACCGAAGAACTGACGTGGGGGAGCCGACCGCCGGCGCGCAGCCGGACTACGAGCAGATCACCCTCGACGTCGCCGACGGCGTGGCCACGCTGACGCTGAACCGCCCCGACAAGCTCAACGCGTTCACCGGGAAGATGGCCGGCGAGATCATCGACGCCTTCGACCGGACCGATGCCGACGACCGGGTCAAGGCGATCGTGATCACCGGCGCCGGCCGCGGGTTCTGCGCCGGCGCCGACCTCTCCGGCGGCGGCTCCACCTTCGACTACCCCGACGACGCCCCCCGCCGCGACGGCGGCGGCCTGGTGTCGCTGCGGGTCTACGCCTCGCTCAAGCCGGTGATCGTGGCGTTCAACGGCCCGGCGGTCGGCGTGGGGGTCACCATGACCCTGCCCGCCGACATCCGGCTGGCCTCCACGAAGGCCCGCTTCGGGTTCGTCTTCGCCCGCCGCGGGATCGTGCCAGAGGCCGCGTCGAGCTGGTTCCTGCCGCGCCTGGTCGGGATCAGCCGGGCGCTGGAGTGGGCCACCACCGGTCGGGTGTTCGACGCGCAGGAGGCGCTGGCCGGCGGGCTGGTGCGCTCCCTGCACGAGCCCGACGAGCTGCTGCCCGCGGCGTACGAGCTGGCCAGGGAGATCGCCGACAACACCGCCCCGGTGTCGGTCACGATGGCCCGGCACATGATGTGGAAGATGCTCGGCGCCGACAGCCCGATGGCCGCCCACGAGCTCGACTCGCGCGCCGTGGAGTCGCGCGGGAAGTCCGACGACGCCAAGGAGGGGGTCACCTCCTTCCTGGAGAAGCGGACCCCGCGCTACCCGAACCGGGTGTCGACGGACATGCCCGACTTCTTCCCCTGGTGGCGCGAGGAGGAGTTCACGCCGGTCGAGGGCCCGAGGTCGCGGTGACCGGGCGGCCGGGCGAGCCCGTCCTGCTCGTGCGCGACGCCGGGGCGGTGCGGGTGCTCACCCTCAACCGGCCCGACGCCCGCAACGCCCTGAGCGGGGAGCTGATCAGCGCCCTGTACGCGGGCCTGCTGGCCGCCGACGACGACCCCGACGTGCGGGCCGTGGTGCTCACCGGCACCGACCCGGCGTTCTGCGCCGGGGTCGACCTCAAGCAGGCCGCCGCCGAGGGCGCCGCGTACTTCGCGCGCTACCGGCAGGAGGACTGCATCGGCCAGGTCGGGCGGATGGGCAAGCCGGTGGTCGGCGCGGTCAACGGGCCGACCTACACCGGCGGCCTGGAGATCGCGCTCGGCTGCGACTTCCTGGTCGCCTCCGAGCGCGCGGTGTTCGCCGACACCCACGCCAGGGTCGGCGTGCTGCCCGGCGGGGGCATGACCGCCCGGCTCCCGACGGTCGTCGGGCAGGGATGGGCCCGCCGGATGTCGATGACCGGCGACCCGGTCCCGGCGGCGCTCGCCGAGCGGATCGGCCTGGTCACCGAGGTCGTCGCGCACGACGAGGTCGTCTCGCGGGCGGTCGGGCTGGCCGCCGCCGCGGCCGAGGTGCCCGGCGAGGTCATGGCGCCGATCAAGCGGATGTACGTCGAGGGCGGCGGGGTGCCCGCCGCGCTGGAGGTCGAGCGCGGCATCGCCACCAGCCGCACCACCGACATGGCGGGCTTCGAGGCCCGCCGGCAGGCGGTGCTGGCCCGCAACCGCAGCCGCATCGCGGGAGGGACCCCATGACGACGACGTCGCCGACGGCGACCCCGGCGACCGGGGGGACGGTCGCCGTCTCCTCACCGGGCCCGGAGGTGCGCCGCATCGAGATGCGCCGCCCCGAGCGGCTCAACGCCATGGACGCCGAGATGGTCGGCGCCCTGCACGAGGCGCTGGCCGACGCCGAGGCCGATCCGCTGTGCCGGGTCGTGGTGCTCACCGGCGCCGGGCGCGGGTTCTGCGCCGGCCTGGACCTCAACGGCTACGGCGACCCGCCGAACGCCGCGGCCGAGCCCGGCCCGATCCACCGCACGCTGGGCACCCAGCGCCAGATCGCCGGGCTCGTCCAGCGCATCCGGCGGATGCCGCAGGTGGTGGTCTCGCAGGTCAACGGCCCGGCGGCCGGTGGGGGACTGGCGCTGGTGTGCGCGTCGGACGTGCGCATCGCGGCCGAGGAGGCGATCTTCGCCTCGTCGTTCATCCGGATCGGGGTGACCGGCTGCGACATCGGTGTGTCCTGGATGCTGCCGCGGCTGGTCGGGGCCGGGCGGGCGCACGAGCTGATGCTCACCGCGCGCCGGTTCGACGCCGCCGAGGCGCTGCGGATCGGCCTGCTGGCCGACGTGGTGCCGGGCGCGGAGCTGACCGAGCGCGTCGACCGGTTGGTCGCCGACCTGCTCCGGGCCCCACCGCTGTCGCTGGCGCTGACCAAGCAGGGCATGTGGATGTCGATGGAGATCCCGTCGTTCGACGCCGCGGTGGAGGTGGAGAACCGCCAGCAGGTGCTGACCAGCGCCACCGAGGACCGGGCCGAGGCCATGCGGACCTACCGCTCCGGCGGCGCACCCACGTACCACCACCGCTGAGCGCGGGTCCGCCTCGGCCCGCCGGGGCCAGTGGCGATCATGGCGACGCCGCGGCGGCGCCCGAGCCGGCTCGCCCCGGCCGAGGTGCCGGGGCGCTGCGCGCGGGTGCTGCTCGGCGCGGCCGGCCTGGCCCTAGGTCTTGATGCCCGCCCGCTGGCAGGCGTCGGCCAGCTCGGGCGTGCAGACCGTGCCCAGTTCCAGCTCGCCGGTGTCGATGAGCGTCGCGCGCAGGTTCGACGCGGTGACGATCGTCGGCTCGAACAGCTCGGTCGGGGTGCCGAACAGCGTCTCCCCGACCGGTGGCCGCCCGCCGTTGACGATCTGCACGGCCGCCGCGGCGGCGCCCTCGGCCACCATCTTGATCGGCTTGGAGATGGTGTTGAACTGCTGGCCCTGCAGGATGCGCTGGGCCGCGGCCAGTTCGGAGTCGTTGCCGGTGATGGGAGGGATGGGGGAGACGCCGGCCGCACGGAACGCCGCGGCCGCCCCGCCCGCCGTGCCGTCGTTGCCGGCGATCACGCCGACGATCTGCGGCCCGAACCGGGTGATCTGCTCGCGCACCCACGCCTGGGCCTTGTCCGGGTCCCAGCCCGGGGTGTCGTAGGCGGCGAGCACGGGGAACCGGCTGCCCTCCAGCGCCGCGGCGACGCCCTCCTGGACCAGGTCGGCCGCCGCGTCCTCGGGGGCACCGTTGACCTGCAGCAGCCCGCCGCCGTCCGGGGCGTCCTCCAGCCGGTCCAGCAGCGACTCGGTGATCAGCGTGCCGATCGCCTCGTTGTCGTAGGAGATGTAGAGGTCGGCGGGCACGTCGACGATCGGGCGGTCGTAGGCGACCACCTGGGCGCCGCGGTCGTGGGCCTGGCGGACGATGTCGACGGCCACCTGGGGCTCCACCGCGGAGATGACCAGCACGCTGGCGCCGCGGTCGAGCGCGGCCATCGCCTGCTCGCGCTGCTTGTCCCCGCTGGCCTCGGCGTTGCTGTAGATCACGTCGCAGCGCACGCACAGGTTGTCGACCCGGCTCTGGAACAGCGGGTAGTCGTAGCGTTCGTAGCGGGTGGACGCCTGGTCCGGCATCAGGAACGCGATGACCGGGCTGTTGGCGGCCGCCGCGGCGGCCGCGTCCGGGGTCGGCGCGGCCTGGCTGCAGGCGGCGAGCGAGACGGCCAGCGCGACCGCGGCGATGCCGCGACGACCGACCGGGCGGGGAGCGTCCCAGCTCATGATTCCTCCATACGTCCGCACGGTTTCGCGTAGGCGCGGCGCCCCGCCAGGCTAAACGGCCTCGCACGCTCGGTTACTGGCGGGTTGGTGTCACACCCGATGGTGTGAAGGGAGGTGTGCTATGTCCCACGGACGGAGCAGTAACGCTGTGGCTGTCTGTGTCGGTGGGCACTGTTTGGATGCCCTATGGCCTCTGAACCCCTCCCCCCGTCCCGGTTCGCCGCCCTCGACGGGCTCGACGACTGGCGCTACCTGCTGGAGTCGATCCACGCCACGTTCGACGCCGGCTCCTACCCGGCGGCGGTCGCCCTCGTGGTCGCGGTGGCCGAGGCCGCGGAGGCGGCCCACCACCACCCCGACGTCGACCTGCGCTACCCCGGCACGGTGCGCGTGGCGCTGACGACCCACGCCGCCGGGGCCGTCACCACCGCAGACGCCGACCTCGCCCGCACGATCTCCGCGCTCGCCGCCGCGGCGGGCGCGGTCGCCCAACCGACCCGCGCCGAGCTGACCGAACTCGCCATCGACGCCATGGACATCGCCGCGGTGCGGCCGTTCTGGGCCGCGGTGTTGGGCTACCGCGACGTCGACGGCTCCCTGGTCGACCCACTCGGGCGGAGGCCGGCGGTGTGGTTCCAACAGATGGACGCGCCGCGCCCGCAGCGCAACCGCCTGCACGTCGACGTCGTCGTCGCCCACGACGTGGCCGAGGAGCGGGTCGCCGCGGCGCTCGCCGCGGGCGGCACGCTGGTCTCCGACGACCGGGCCAGGGCGTGGTGGGTGCTGGCCGACCGGGAGGGCAACGAGGCGTGCGTCTGCACCTGGCAGGACCGCCGCTGAGCAGCGGGCTGCGCGGCTGAACGGCTCTGGTCCGCCGCGGGGTCACGCCGTACGCTCGGATTTGAGCGATCGCTCAATCCGGGAGGTGGGCATGGGTCTGTACGTCGAGACGCGCATCCGCGCCGACGTGGACACCGTCTGGCGGCGCACGCAGGACCCGGCGGCACACCAGAGCTGGGACCTGCGGTTCACCCGGATCGAGCCGCTGGCGTCCGGGCCGGGGCAGGCGCGGCGGTTCCGCTACGCGGTGCGCGTCCTGCCCGGGCTCACCGTCTCCGGATCGGGGGTCCACGCCGGGGAACGCCACCGGCCCGACGGCACCCGGACGTCCGCGCTGCGGTTCGCCTCCGACCACCCGCTCTCGCTGATCGCCGAGGGGAGCGGCTACTGGCGCTACGTGCCCGACGCCGGGGGCGTCCGATTCCTCACCGGGTACGACTACGCCCCGCGCTGGGGCCGGGTCGGCGGGCTGGTCGACCGGTTCGCCTTCCGGCCGCTGATGGGGTGGGGCACGGCGTGGTCGTTCGACCGGCTGCGGCTGTGGTGCGAGCGGGGGATCGCACCGCGCCGCTCGCTGCGCAACGCGCTGCTGGACGTCGGGCTGCGGGTGGGCGCGGTGCTGGCGGCGGCGAGGGTGCGCCCAGCGCTCGCGGTGGTCGTCGGGGCACTCGCGGTCGCGGCGCCACCCGCGCCCGCGCGGCCGTCGGCCCGCCGGTGC
>NZ_JAHDTH010000287.1 GCF_018531445.1 Pseudonocardia lacus | reverse complement strand
GGCCGGTCCGACCGCGACCGGGGCGCCGGGCCGGTGCGCGCCGGGCCGGCCGTCGACGGGCACGGCGGGGCCGGCCGGGGTGGGTGCCCAGCACCGCGACCCCGGCCCGGCGCTCACGCCGAAGGCCAACCGGACCGACACCCACCCATGATCCCCACCCGCGCCACCCGGTTGCGCGACGCCGGATGCCGCCTCCCGGTAACGCGCTCGAAACGAGCGTTCACACGCGCGAGACCGGCCTGTATCTTCACGCGATATACCGTTTCCCGTCGAGACACGCCTTGAACGACCCTCCCGCCCGACGACGCCCAGGCGCCCACTCGCAAGGAGCCAGCAGGTATGACCCTCGACATGACGGCCCCGACGGCCGCGCAGGCCCTGGAGCCCGCCGACCTGAAGGCCAGGGCGGAGGCGGACGGCGTCCGGTTCCTGCTCGCGCTGTTCGTCGACCTCACCGGCAAGCCGTGCGCCAAGCTGGTGCCGGTCGAGGCGGCCGACGAGCTGCAGCGCGACGGGGTCGGGTTCGCCGGCTACGCCGTGGGCGCCATCGGGCAGCGGCCCTGCGACCCGGACCTGATCGCGATCCCGGACGTCGACAGCTACACCCCGCTGCCGTGGGTGCGCCCCGGCCTGGCCCTCGTGCACTGCGACCCGCACGTCGAGGGCCGCGCCTGGCCCTTCGCGCCCCGCGTCATCCTCAAGGCGATGACCGCCCGGGCCGCGCAGCGGGGGCTGGAGCTGTTCGCCGGAGCGGAGGTCGAGTACTTCCTGGTCTCGCGCGCCGAGGACGGCACCCTCGCGCCCGCCGACGCCAAGGACGTCGACGCCCGCCCGTGCTACGACGCCCGCGGCCTGACCCGGATGTACGACCACCTCACCGGCGTCTCCACGGCGATGAACGCGCTGGGCTGGGGCAACTACGCCAACGACCACGAGGACGCCAACGGCCAGTTCGAGCAGAACTTCGCCTACGCCGACGCGCTGACGACGGCCGACCGGGTGATCACCGCCCGGTACCTGATCTCGGTGCTGGCCGAGCAGCGCGGGATGACCGCGACGTTCATGCCCAAGCCGTTCGCCGACCGCACCGGCTCGGGGATGCACCTGCACCTGTCGCTGTGGAGCGACGGCGCGGCGCGCTTCCCCTCCGCGTCCGACCCCGACCCCGACGGGCCCGGTTTCGGGCTCTCGGCGCTGGCCCACCAGTTCCTCGGCGGCATCCTCGACCACGCCGCCGGCATGCAGGCCGTGCTGGCCCCGACGGTCAACTCCTACAAGCGCACCGGGGCGACGTCGACGCGCTCCGGGGCGACCTGGTCGCCGCGGCGGGCGACCTACGGCGGCAACGACCGCACCCACTTCGTCCGCATCCCCGACCGGCACCGCATCGAGCTGCGCGGCGGGGACGGCTCGGCCAACCCCTACCTCGCCCTGGCCGCGGCGCTCGCGGCCGGCCTGGACGGGATCGCCCGGGAGGCCGACCCGGGCGCGCCGGGCACCGGCCCGGACGCGGTCGCGCGCCCCGAGCTGCCGCCCACGCTGCTGCACGCCGTCGAGGCGCTGACCGCCGACCCGGTCGTCGTGGACGCCCTGGACAGCGCGGGCCCCGGCGTCGCGGAGTACTTCGCCGCGCTCAAGCGCGAGGAGTTCCTCGACTGGCACAGCACCGTCGGCTCCTGGGAGCACGACCGCTACCTGACCGCCTTCTAGGCCACCACCGAGAGGAGACGGCCCGTGTGCGGGATCGTCGGGCTGCACCTGCGCGACCCCGAGCTGCACCCCCTGCTCGGGCGGCTGCTGGAGACCATGCTGGGCCAGGTCGTGGAACGCGGCCCCGACTCGGCGGGGGTCGCCGTGTACGGCGACCGCCGGCGCGTGCCCGCCGGGCACGCCGCCGTCTCGCTGCTGCTCCCGGCCGCGCCGACCACGCCGAACACACCGACCTCGCCCGCGGACCTCGCCGCCGCGCTGCGGGACGTGCCCGAGCCGCTGGTGACCACGGCGGGCGACACCACCGTCGTCGCAGCACCCGTCGGCGTCGAGGCGCTCGTCGGTGCGGTCCGGGCGGCGCTGCCGGAGGCCACCGTGGTCGGCTCCGGCACCGACCTCACCGTCTACAAGGGCACCGGCCACCCCCGCGGCCTCGCCGCCACCTACGACCTGGCCGGCGCCCAGGGCTGGCAGGGCCTGGCCCACACCCGGATGGCGACCGAGTCCGCGGTCACCCCGCAGGGCTGCCACCCGTTCTCGGTCGGCCCGGACCAGTGCCTGGTGCACAACGGGTCGTTCGCCAACCACGCCACGATCCGCCGCGAGCTGCAGGCCGCGGGGCACGTGTTCGACTCGGAGAACGACTCCGAGGTCGGGGCCCGGTTCGTCGCCGACCGGCTCGCCAAGGGCGACGACCTGGACAAGGCGCTGCGGCTGCTCTGCGAGCGGTTCGACGGCTTCTACACCCTGCTGGTCACCAGCGCGGACGGGTTCGCGGTCGTGCGCGACGCGATCGCCTGCAAGCCGGCGGTCATCGCCGAGACCGACCGGTGGGTGGCGATGGCCTCGGAGTTCCGGGCGCTGGCCGAGCTGCCCGGCATCGAGCGCGCCCGCATCTACGAGCCCGAGCCCGAGCGCGTCTACGCGTGGCAGCGAGGAGCGACCGCATGACCACCACCGCCGGACCCACCCCTGGGACGACCACCGTCTTCGACCTCGGCGTGACCGGCGTCCGGGCGCTGAACGCCGAGCTGCACGCCCCGACCTCGCGGCACTACGAGGTCCTGCGCCCGCAGGGCGCGCACGCCGTCGCCGCGGGCATCGACACCGACATCGCCGTCGACGTCCGGGGCCACGTCGGCTACTACGCCGCCGGCATGAACGACGGCGGGCGGGTCACCGTGCACGGCAACGCCGGCACCGGCGTCGCGGAGAACATGATGTCCGGCCTCGTCCGGGTGACCGGCGACGCCTCCCAGTCGGCCGGGGCCACCGCCCACGGCGGCCTGCTGGTCGTCGAGGGCTCGGCCTCGATGCGGTGCGGGATCTCGATGAAGGGCGTGGACATCGTCGTCGGCGGCGACATCGGCCCGATGTCGGCGTTCATGGCCCAGGCCGGGCGGCTGGTCGTGTGCGGGGACGCCGGCGCGAGCCTGGGCGACTCGATCTACGAGGCCCGGGTCTACGTCCGCGGCGGCGTCGCCTCGCTCGGCGCCGACTGCGTCGAGAAGGAGGTGCGCCCCGAGCACCGCGCCGAGCTGGCCGAACTGCTGGCCGCCGCCGGGATCGACGCCGACCCGGCCGGCTTCCGCCGCTACGGCTCCGCCCGCCGGCTCTACCACTTCACCTCGGGGAACAGCTACTGATGACCGATCCCTCCCTGCGCGAGCAGCATCGATTCGACTCGCTGCGCGAGTCGGCCACCTTCGACCGCCCGACCATCGCCGCCATCCAGCGCGCCGCCGCCACCGGCGTCTACGACATCCGCGGCTGGGGCGCCAAGCGCGCCCTGCCGCACTTCGACGACCTGCTCTTCCTGGGCGCGTCGATGTCGCGCTACCCGCTGGAGGGCTACCGGGAGCGCTGCGGCACCGACGTCGTGCTCGGCGACCGCAACGCCGCCCACCCGCTGCACCTGGACATCCCGGTCACGATCGCCGGCATGTCCTTCGGGGCGCTGTCCGCGCAGGCCAAGGAGGCGCTCGGGCGCGGGGCGTCCGAGGTCGGCACCTCGACGACCACCGGCGACGGCGGGATGACCCCCGAGGAACGCGGCCAGTCCACGCACCTGGTCTACCAGTACCTGCCCTCGCGCTACGGCATGAACCCGACCGACCTGCGCAAGGCCGACGCGATCGAGATCGTGCTGGGCCAGGGGGCCAAGCCCGGCGGCGGCGGGATGCTGCTCGGGCAGAAGATCTCCGACCGGGTCGCCGACATGCGCACCCTGCCCGCCGGCATCGACCAGCGCTCGGCCTGCCGGCACCCGGACTGGACCGGACCCGACGACCTGGCCATCAAGATCCTCGAACTGCGCGAGATCACCGACTGGGCGAAGCCGGTCTACGTCAAGATCGGCGCCTCGCGCACCTACTACGACGTCAAGCTGGCCGTCGCCGCGGGCGCCGACGTGGTCGTCGTCGACGGCATGCAGGGCGGCACCGCCGCCACCCAGGACGTGTTCATCGAGCACGTCGGCATCCCCACCCTCGCCGCGCTGCCCGAGGCCGTGCAGGCCCTGCAGGAGCTGGGGGTGCACCGCAAGGTCCAGCTGATCGTCTCCGGCGGCATCCGGACCGGCGCCGACGTCGCCAAGGCCATGGCACTGGGTGCGGACGCGGTCGCGATCGGCACCGCCGCCCTGATCGCGCTCGGCGACAACGACCCCCGCCACGACGACGCCTACCGGCGGATCGGTTCGGCCGCCGGGTTCTACGACGACTTCCAGGACGGCCGCGACCCCGCCGGCATCACCACCCAGGACCCGGAGCTGGCGGCCCGCCTGGACCCGGTCGAGGGCGGTCGGCGGCTGGCCAACTACCTGCGGGTGCTCACGCTGGAGGCGCAGACCATCGCGCGCGCCTGCGGCAAGGCCCACCTGCGCCACCTCGAACCCGAGGACCTGGTGGCGGTGACGATCGAGGCCGCCGCCATGGCCCGGGTCCCGCTCGCCGGGACGTCCTGGATCCCGGGACGGGAGCGGTGAGCGGCGCTCCCACGACCGACGTCCTGGTCATCGGCGGCGGGCTGGAGGGCTGCGCGGCGGCGTGGGCGCTCACCGGGCGCGGCGCCACCGACGTCACGATCGTCGAGCGCGCCACCGTCGGGTCCGGCGGCACCGGCAAGTCGTCCGGCGTCGTGCGCTGCCACTACGGCGTCACCTCGCTGGCGGCGATGGCCACCCAGGCGCTCGACGTGTTCGAGAACGCCGTCGACGTGCTCGGCGAGGACATCGGCTTCCGGCAGACCGGTTACGTCGTCGGTGTCGGGCCGCAGGACGTCGATGCGTTGCGTGCGTCCCTCGCGGGCCAGCGGGCCGTCGGCGTCCGCACCGAGGAGATCGACGCGGCCGCGGTCCGCGAGCTGTGGCCGGTGGCCGACCTGGAGCCGTTCGGCGCCTTCGCCTGGGAGGCGCGCGGCGGCTACGGCGACGCCTACCGGACCGCGCAGGCGTTCGCCGCCGCGGCCCGCCGCGCGGGCGCGACCCTGCGGCAGGGCACGGCGGTCGCCGAGATCCTCGTCGAGGGCGGCCGGGCCACCGGGGCCCGGCTCGCCGACGGCAGCACGATCTCCGCGGGCGCCGTCGTGCTCGCCGCCGGGCCGTGGTCGGTTC
Organism: Pseudonocardia lacus; assembly: GCF_018531445.1. GTDB lineage: Bacteria > Actinomycetota > Actinomycetes > Mycobacteriales > Pseudonocardiaceae > Pseudonocardia > Pseudonocardia lacus. The sequence continues at coordinate 2,039 of NZ_JAHDTH010000287.1, read as the reverse complement.
CGCTGCTCGCCGCGCACGGCATCGACCTGCCCATCACCGTGCACCGCGAGCAGATCGTGCTCATCGACCCGGGCGTGGACCTCGGGCCGGTGCCGGTGTTCTCCGACCTGGTGTCGCTGCAGTACGTGCGGCCCGAGACCGGCGGGGAGATCCTGTTCGGCAACTCCGACCTGGCCGTGCTCGATCCGGCCGACCCGGACGACTACTCGAACCAGGCCGGCGAGGCGTTCGTCGACCTCACCGTGCAGAAGGTGGGGACCCGTTTCCCCGGGCTCGCCGCGGCGTCCATCGCGTCGACCTACGCCGGCTGCTACGACGTCACGCCGGACTTCAACCCGGTGATCTCCCGGACCCCGGTCGACGGGCTGGTCGTCGCCGCCGGGTTCAGCGGGCACGGCTTCAAGATCTCGCCGTCGGTCGGCGCGCTGGTCGCCGACCTGGTCCTCGACGGGCGCAGCGGCCTGCCGCACGTCCCGGAGTCCGACTTCCGGCTCTCCCGCTTCGCCGAGGGCGCGCCGCTGCGCAGCCCCCACCCCTACATCGGGGCGGGGCAGATGCGCTGACCGGCGTCCTCAGCCGCGGCCGAGCTCGGCCGAGAGGGCGTCGAGCACCGCGTCGATGCCCTTCTCCACCTCGGCGTCGGGCGCGAAGCGGCGCTCGTCGCCCTCGCCCTCGACGTAGCGGGACACGAAGGGGATGGGCGCGGCGGCCACCGGCCGCATCCTGAGCGCGAGCAGGACGGGCTGCAGCGCGACGGCGGCGCGGGCGCCCGCGGCCACGCCGCCGTAGCTGACCAGCCCGACGGGCTTGCCGGCCCACTCCCGGTGCAGGTGGTCCAGCGCGTTCTTCAGCGCGGCGTTGTAGCTGTGGTTGTACTCGGGGAACACGAGGACGAACCCGTCGGCGCGGCTGATGGTGGCGCTGAACGCGCGGGTGTGCTCGTGCGCGTACTGACCGAGCCGCGGGTGCCTGGGCTCGGCGAACATCGGCAGGTCGATCTCGGCGAGGTCGACGACCTCGACGTCGAAGGCGGCGTGCTCCCCGGCCCGACGGGCGATCCAGCGGGCCACGGGCTCGCCGACCCGGCCGGGCCGGGTGCTGGCCACCAGGACCTGCAGGACGGGGCGGTCGGTGCTCATGGGGTCCTCCCGGTCGGCACGCGCCGAAGGTGGTCGACGTGTGAACGTTCAACGGTATGCCCCGCGCCCGTGGTCGGCGAACGCGCACGGCGCCCGACGTGCGGGACATCACGGACCGTGCGCATCGGGGCAGTGGCGTCCGGACCGCCGGAGGACGACGATCGACCCGCTGGTCGCGTCGGTCGAGTGCTGGGTGGTGGTCGAGGTGGCCGGGACCGTCCTGCACGGGCGCACGGCCGAGGCCCGCCGGCTGCTCGACCTGCTCGACGACCTGGCGACCGCGGGCGGCGCGCTGATCGTGCGGGGCGGGGCCGGGATCGGCAAGTCGGCGCTGCTGGCCGACGCGGTGGCCACCGCCGGGGCCGCGGGCCTTCGGGTGCTGTCGACCGTCGCCGTCGAGTCCGAGGCGCGCCTGCCGTTCGCCGGGCTGCACCAGCTGCTCCGTCCGGTGCTGGGCCTGGTCGAGCACCTGCCCGGGCCGCAGCGCGCGGCCGTCCGCACGGCGTTCGGGATGGGCGAGGGGCCGGCCGCGGACATCTTCCTGATCTCGCTGGCCGCGCTGACCCTGCTCGGCGAGGCCGCAACCGGGGCCCCGACGCTCGTCGTGGTCGACGACGCGCAGTGGCTCGATCCGCCCAGCGCGGAGGTGCTCGCGTTCGCGGCCCGCCGGTTGGGGCCCGAGCCGGTCGCGATGCTGGTGGCGACCCGCGACGGCGCCCGGACCCCGTTCGACGCCGCCGGCCTGCCGGAGCTGTCGCTGCCCGCGCTCGACGCGGACGCGTCGGCGGCCCTGCTGGACTCCGGCGCGGTGCGGCTGTCGCCCGCCGTGCGGGCGCGGGTGCTGGCCGAGGCCGCGGGCAACCCGCTCGCCCTGGTCGAGCTGCCGGTGGCGCTGGGCCG
>NZ_JAHDTH010000286.1 GCF_018531445.1 Pseudonocardia lacus | reverse complement strand
GGACGGCCCGGACCGGCTCCGCGCGGGGCGCCGAGGTCGTGGCGCGGGGCGGGCTGGTCGTGGTCGTCGGGGCGGGCCGGGTCGTCGTGGGCGCGGCGGTGGTGGTCGGGGCGGCGGTCGTGGGGCGGGCGGCGGTCGTCGTCAGGCCGGCCGAGCCGGAGGTCGCCGCGAACGCGGTGGTGTCCGGGTCGTCCGGCGCCCCGCACCCGCCCACGGCGAGCAGCGAAGCGGCGAGCAGGGCGAGCGCGGGAGCGGTGTGTCGGGGCACGTCACTCGATCGGTGGATGCGTGCCCGGCGTTGCGGCCACCCCCGGATCTCCCCAATCCTGGGTAGGACGCGGTTGCGCAGCGTGTTCACCAGCGGTTCCGCGGAACCTGCGCGTAATCCCCGCGTCACGCGGCAGCGTCACCATTCGGGCATGTCCACCGCCTCCGGCCGCAGCGCGGCGATCGTGTCCTACCGGCTCGGCACGGCGGACGGGGTGTCGGTCACGGCCGCGCAGTGGGTCCGGGCGATGCGCAGGCTCGGCATGCGGGTGCGCACCGTGGCCGGCGACGGGCGTCCCGACCTGCTGGTCCGGAGCCTGGCCCTGGGCAGCACCCGGCCGCCGCGGCGCGCCGAACTGGCCGCCGTCCTCGACGACGTCGACCTGGTCGTCGTCGACAACCTCTGCTCGCTGCCGATGAACCGGGCGGTGGGCGAGGCGGTGGCCGAGCACCTGCGCGGCCGCCCGGCCCTGCTGCGCCACCACGACCTGCCCTGGGAGCGCCCGCAGTACGCCGGGGTGACCAACTGGCCGCCCGACGACCCGTCCTGGCGGCACGTGACGATCAACGAGCTGGCCCGCCGCGCCCTGCTGGCCCGGCGCGGCATCGCGGCCACCACCGTCCACCACGGCTTCGCCGAGCGGCCCTGCCCCGAGCAGCGCGACGCGGTGCGGCGCAGGCTGCGGGTCGACCGCGGACCGCTGGTCCTGCAGCCGACGCGGGCGATTGCCCGCAAGGGCATCGACGTCGGGCTGGCGCTCACCGCCGCCGTCGGCGGCACCTACTGGCTGACCGGCCCCGCCGAGGACGGCTACCAGGCCGAGCTGGGCGCGGTGCTGGCCGCCGGGCGGGTCCCGGTGCGCAGGCGGCTGCCGTTCGGCGTGGGGATGGCCGGCGCCTACGCGGCCTGCGACGCCGTGGTGCTGCCGTCGTCGTGGGAGGGGTTCGGGCTGCCGCTGATCGAGGCGGCGCTGCACCGCAGGCCGATCGCGGTGGGCCGGTTCCCGGTGGCCGCGGAGCTGGCCGCGTTCGGCTTCCGCTGGTTCGACGCCCACGACCCGGAGCCGCTGCGGGCCTGGCTGGCCGACCCGGACCCCGGGCTGCTCGACCACAACGAGGCGATCGCGCGCGACCACTTCGGCATCGACGCGCTGGCCCGCAGGCTGGAACCGCTGCTGCCCGGGGCACCGCGACGCCGGGAGCCGCAGCACCTGACGGCCTGAGCGCCGTCCGGCGGGGCCGCGGCGGCCCCACCGGACGGGCTCAGGCGGTGCGCTGCCCGGGGTGCAGCACCCTGGCCAGGAAGTTGCGCGTGCGCTCCTGCTGCGGGTTGCCCACGACCTCGGCCGGCGGGCCCTGCTCGACGATCTTCCCGCCGTCGATGAACAGCACCCGGTCGGCGACCTCGCGGGCGAACTGGATCTCGTGGGTGACCACCAGCATGGTCATGCCGTCCTCGGCGAGGGAGCGCATGACGTCGAGGACGTCGCCCACCAGCTCCGGGTCGAGCGCGGAGGTGGGCTCGTCGAACAGCATCACCGTCGGCTCCATGGTCAGCGCCCTGGCGATGGCCACGCGCTGCTGCTGGCCGCCGGAGAGCTGGGCGGGGAAGGCGTGCTCCTTCTCCGACAGGCCCACCCGGGCCAGGTTGGCCCGGGCGGTCTGCTCCGCGGCGGCCCGGCTGCGGCGCAGCACCCGGCGCGGGGCGATCGTCAGGTTGCCCAGCACGTCCAGGTTCGTGAACAGGTTGAACTGCTGGAAGACCATGCCCATGGTGCGGCGGGCGTCGTCGATCTCGCAGTCCGGGTCGGTGATCTCCACCCCGTCGACGACGACGCTGCCGCTGCTGGGCACCTCCAGCAGGTTGACGCAGCGCAGCAGGGTCGACTTGCCCGAGCCGGACGGCCCGATGATGCAGACCACCTCGCCGCGGTGCACGTCGAGGTCGATGCCGCGCAGCACCTCGTTGCTGCCGAACGACTTGTGCAGGTCGGTGATGCTCACGACGACGTCGGCCGGGGCCCGGCTCGACTTGGTCAGCTCGGTCACACCTCCGCCCCCTTCGGCGTCCCGGCGCTGCCGTAGCGCCGCTCCAGGCGCCGGGCCAGGTACGACAGCGGGATGGTGATGACCAGGTAGCACAGCCCGACCACCAGGATCGGGGTCAGGCTGCGCGCCTGGTTGAGCGCCGCCCGGCCGAACTGCGCCAGCTCCTGCTGGTCGAGCGTGGTGCCCAGCAGGAACGCCAGCGAGGAGTCCTTGGTCAGCAGGATCAGCTCGTTGGTCAGCGGCGGCAGCACGATCCGGAACGCCTGCGGGATCACGATGAAGATCATCGTGCGGGTCGGGGACATGCCCAGCGAGCGGGCCGCCTCGACCTGCCCCTTCGGGACGGACTGGATGCCCGCCCTGATCGTCTCGGCGATGTAGGCCGAGCCGACGATGCCCAGCGCCAGGGTGATCGACACCAGCCGGTCGAGGATCGTCCCGAACGCCAGCGGCACGCCGAAGCCGATCGCGATGACGATCAGCAGCGCCGGCAGCCCGCGGAAGAACTCGATGTAGGCGCCGGCGACGAGCCGGTAGACCCGGACCGAGGACAACCGCATGAGGGCCAGCACGAGGCCGAGCGCCAGCGCCAGGACGAACCCGAGCGCGGTGAACAGCAGCGTGTTGCGCAGCGCGATCAGGATGACGTCGGGGAACAGGCTCGCGGCCACCTCCAGGTCGAAGAAGGCGCGGGCGATGGTGCCCCAGTTCGCGGTCAGGGCGACCAGCAGCACGACCGCGATCGCGATCGCGTACTGGGCGCCCCGACCGAGCCGGGTCCGTTGACGACGGGTGAGTGCCATTCGAGAGGGGGTCCCTACGGGGTCAGGCCCCGGGGGCCTTGCCGAACCACTTCTCGTAGATCTTGTCGTACGTGCCGTCGGAGCGGGCCGTCGCGAGGGCCTCGTTGACGGCCTCCAGCACGGCGGTGTTGCCCTTCTTGACGCCGATGCCGTACTGCTCGCCGGTGTCGAACTCGGCGGTCACCGCCATCTCCGGGTTCTTCTTGGCGAAGTCCAGCAGCGGGCCGTTGTCGTTGATGGCCGCGTCGACCTGGCCGGTCTGGGCGGCGGTGGTCAGCAGCCCGAGGTCTTCGAACACGACCAGCTCGGAGTTGGGCAGGTTGGACTGCGCCCACTCCTGGCCGGTGGTCGAGTTCTGCACGCCGACCTTCTTGCCGGCCAGCTGCTCCGCCCCGGTGATGCCGGCGTCGCCCTTGACCAGCAGCGCCTGGGTGGCGTCGAAGTACGGCTCGGAGAAGTCGAAGTTCTGCTTGCGCGTCTCGGTGATCGTCATCGCCGCGGCGGCGACGTCGCACTTGCCGATGTTGAGGTCCTCACCGGACTGGATGCCCTCGAACGGCGTGTCGACGATCTCCTGGGTGACGCCCAGCTTCGTGGCCACCAGGTCGACCAGCTCGACGTCGAAGCCGACGATGGTGCCGCCCTCGTTGAACTGGAACGGCTCGTAGGGCAGGTGCGTGCAGGTGGTCAGCTTGCCGTCGGCGACCAGCTGGACACCGCCCTCGGCGGCCGGGGCCTGGCCGCTGTCGGGGCTGTTGCCGCAGCCGGCCAGTACGACCGCGGTGGCGGCGAGGGCGACTGCGCTCGTGAGTGTGCGGGATCGGGGGGGCACGCGGACCTCCGGGTCGGCGACGGTCGGTATGCGGGGATGCTGCCACGCGCACTCCCGGGAGGCCTCGAAACCGGGGTCACCGTTGAGTGACATCACACAGCGTGATGTGAAGAGGATATTTCGGATGCCGGCGCACGTGACGCGGCGGGCGATCCCGGGTACAGAGGAACCAAGAGCGGCGCACGGTCCGGGGCGCCGCGATCACCAAGGGAGACCGAGATGGCCCTGATGCGCAAGCTCGCCACGCTCGCCGCCGCCGCAGAGGCGGGGCGCCGCTACGCCAAGAAGAACCCCGACAAGGCCGGCAAGTACCTCGACCAGGCCGCGGCGTTCGTCGACAAGCAGACCAAGGGCAAGTACTCGGCCCAGATCAACGGCGCGGCGCAGAAGGTCAAGAGCGTGGCCGGCGTGCCCGGCGGCTCGCACTCCGCCTCGAACGGCTACCCGAAGGGCGCCGCCGGCTACAGCCAGCCGCAGCCGTCCTCGTCCACCGTGCCCGCGCCGGACGCCCCGACCACTCCCACCACCACTCCCCCCACCACGCCGAAGCCGGCGCCCGGCCCGTCCCACTAGGACGATCGGCCCCCGGCGACGGGAGCCGAGCGCGGCGGGCGGTGCACCCACGATCGTGGGCGCGCCGCCCGCCGCGCCGCGTCCGGGGCGCCCGTGGCCATGCCGACGGGCGGCCCCTCGTGCCAGGATGGCGCCGAGCGCCGGCTGTGACCGCCCCCACCCGAGGGCGGTGCGCGGGCCGGCGACACCGGCGCGGCCCGTACCGCCACGAACCGGTCACGGGTCGGTTGAGCACGAGGAGGAAGCGTGTCCGTCCCACCCGACCGGACCCCACCGACCGTCGAGATCGCCGGGGCCCCACCGGTCCCCGCACCCACCCGCGAGCAGGTGCTGGCCGGCCTGCGGGCCACCGACTCCGGCACCGACCTGGTCCAGCTGATGACCCCGGAGGGTGAGCGGGTCGCGAACCCCGAGTTCGACCGCTACGTCGCCGACGTCGACGAGGCCGCCCTGCGGGCGCTGCACCGCGACATGGTGCTGGTCCGCCGCGTCGACCGGGAGGCCAACGCCCTGCAGCGCCAGGGCCAGCTCGGCATCTGGGTGCCCCTGCTGGGCCAGGAGGCCGCGCAGATCGGCGCGGGCCGCGCGCTGCAGCCGCAGGACATGGCCTTCCCGTCCTACCGCGAGCACGGCATCGCCTGGACCCGCGGCATCGACCCGACCGAGCTGCTGGGCATCTTCCGCGGCACCGACCACGGCTCCTGGGACCCGCGCGAGCACGGCTTCCACCTGTACACGATCGTCATCGGCAACCAGGTGCTCAACGCCACCGGCTACGCCATGGGCCAGCGGTTCGAGGGCCGCGTCGGCGGCGAGGACCCGGCCGGCAACGAGGCCACCATCTGCTTCTTCGGCGACGGCGCCACCAGCCAGGGCGACGTGCACGAGGGCTTCGTCTGGGCGGCCGTCTACGACGCCCCGGTGGTCTTCTACTGCCAGAACAACCAGTGGGCGATCTCCGAGCCCACCGAGCGGCAGAGCCGCGTCCCGCTCTACCGCAGGGCCGCGGGCTACGGCTTCCCCGGCATCCGCGTCGACGGCAACGACGTGCTGGCCTGCCTCGCCGTCACGCGCTGGGCGCTGGAGGAGTGCCGGTCGGGCAACGGCCCGGTGCTGGTGGAGGCGTTCACCTACCGCATGGACGCGCACACCACCTCCGACGACCCCACCCGCTACCGGCTGGCCGACGAGCTCGAGCTGTGGAAGCTGAAGGACCCGATCGAGCGGGTCCGGGCCAACCTGGTCCGCGAGCACGGCGTCGGGGCGGAGCACTTCGACGCCCTGCAGGCCGAGTCCGACGCGCTCGCCGAGCGCTTCCGCGCCTTCTGCGTCGACATGCCCCAACCCGGCCCCGACCGGATGTTCTCCGAGGTCTACGCGGAGGGCTCGCCCCAGGTCGACGCCCAGCGGGAGGCCTACCTCGCCTACCACGCGTCGTTCGAGGGGGCCGGCCGATGACCGCGCTCACGCTGTCCAAGGCCATCAACGAGGGCCTGCGCGCCGCCATGGAGCGCGACCCGAAGGTCATCGTCATGGGCGAGGACGTGGGCAAGCTCGGCGGCGTCTTCCGGGTCACCGACGGCCTGCAGAAGGACTTCGGCGAGCAGCGCGTGCTGGACACGCCGCTGGCCGAGTCGGGCATCATCGGCGCCGCGGTGGGCCTGGCCATCCGCGGCTTCCGGCCGGTCTGCGAGATCCAGTTCGACGGGTTCGTCTTCCCCGGCTACGACCAGATCGTCTCCCAGCTGGCCAAGCTGCACTTCCGGTCGCAGGGCCGGGTCCCGATGCCGGTGGTGGTGCGCATCCCGTTCGGCGGCGGGATCGGCGCCGTCGAGCACCACAGCGAGTCGCCGGAGGCGCTGTTCGCGCACGTCGCCGGGCTCAAGGTGGTCGCGTGCTCGAACCCGTCGGACGCCTACTGGATGATCCAGCAGGCCATCGCCTGCGACGACCCGGTCATCTTCTTCGAGCCCAAGCGGCGCTACTGGGAGAAGGGCGAGGTCGACACCGACACCGAGCCGGGGCCGCTGTTCGCCTCGCGCGTCGTGCGGCCCGGCAACGCGGTCACGCTGGCCACCTACGGCCCGCTGGTGACCACCTGCCTCGAGGCGGCCACCGCGGCCGCCGGCGAGGAACCCGCCCGCGAGCTGGAGGTGGTCGACCTGCGCACGCTGTCCCCGCTCGACCTCACCCCGGTGCTGGAGTCGGTCCGGCGCACCGGGCGGCTCGTCGTGGTGTCCGAGGCGCCCTCGGAGGTGTCGGTGGCCGCCGAGGTGGCCGCGCGCGTGCAGGAGGAGTGCTTCCACTCGCTGGAGGCGCCGGTGCTGCGGGTGACCGGGTTCGACACCCCGTACCCGCCGGCCAAGTGCGAGGAGGACTACCTCCCCGACCTCGACCGGGTGCTCGACGCCGTCGACCGCTCGCTGGCCTGGTGATCCGCGGTGCGTCGTGAGTTCGCCATGCCCGACGTCGGCGAAGGGCTGACCGAGGCCGAGATCGTCACCTGGCACGTCGCCCCGGGCGACACCGTCACCGTCAACCAGGTCATCGTCGAGATCGAGACGGCGAAGGCGGCCGTCGAGCTGCCGTGCCCGTACGCCGGGACGGTCGGCGAGCTACTGGCCCAGCCGGGGCAGACCGTCGACGTCGGCGCGCCGATCCTGGCCATCGAGACCGCGGAGGCCGCTCCCGAGCCGGCCCCGGCGGCTGCCGGCGCCAAGATCGGCGAGGTCGGCGCGGACGGCCGGGTGGCCAACCTCGTCGGCTACGGGGCGCGGCCGGGTTCGGTCACCCGCCGCCTGCGCCGGCCCGCCGCGGGCGCGGAGCCCCCGGCGGCACCGCCACCCCCGCCGACCCCG
>NZ_JAHDTH010000285.1 GCF_018531445.1 Pseudonocardia lacus | reverse complement strand
CGGGGCGGTCGGCGACGACGCGGCGATGCTGCGCCAGTGCCGGGCGGGCCTGGCGGAGCTGGCGGCCCACCGCGCGGCGCTGGCCTCGACCGAGCTGCGCGCGCTCGCCGCGGCGCACGGCATCGAGCTGGGCCTGCTGGGCATGGGCAGCCTGCTGCGCAGCGGCTCGCCGTCGCGGGTGCTGGACTGGGCGGAGCGCACCCGGGCCGCCGCGTACCTGCCCGCCTCGGCGCCCGAGCCCGGGGCCGTCGAGGAGACGGGGGTGGAGCTGGCCGCGGTCCGTGCGGAGCTGGCGGCCGCGCGCGGGCGCACCGGCCAGGACGTCACCGAGCTGCTCGCCCGCCAGACCGACCTCGAACAGCGCCTGCGCCGGGCCACGTGGCACCGCGAGGGACCGGGCGTGGAGACGGGCACGACCGTGCGCGCCGGCGCCCTCGCCGACCTGCTCGACGGCGCCGCGCTGGCCTCCTACAGCCGCTACGGCGACGAGGTCGTGGCCGTCGTGCTCGACCGCGGGCGGCGCAGGCTGCTGCGGCTGGGCGGGTGGGACCGCGTGCGGTTCGAGTCCGACGCGCTGCAGTTCGCCCTGCGCAGGCTGGTGCGCCCGGGCCGGCCCGCGGCCGTGGAGAGCGCCTGGAGCAGCGCCCGGCACGCGCTGGCCCGGCTGCGCGAGCTGCTGGTGGCGCCGCTGGGCGTCGGCGCGGACACGCCGCTGGTCGTCGTGCCCGCCCGCGGCACGCACCGGCTGCCGTGGTCGGCGCTGCACAGCGCCCCGGTGTCCGCGGCGCCGTCGGCGACGCTGTGGGCGGCCAGCAGGGGTCGGCCGGTCGAGCACGCCGGACGGGTGCTGCTGGTGGCCGGGCCGGGCCTGGACGGCGCCGGGCGCGAGATCGCCGCCGTCGCCGGCTGCCACCCCGGCGCCGAGGTGCTGGTCCCGCCGGAGAGCACCGCGCCCGCCGTCGTCGACGCGATCGGCCGCTCGGACCTGGTGCACCTGGCCTGCCACGGCCTGCTGCGCGCCGACAACCCGACGTTCTCGGCGCTGGAGCTGACCGGCGGCCAGCTCACGGTGCACGAGCTCGACCTGCGCGGCATCGCGCCGCGCCGGGTCGTGCTCGCCTCCTGCGACTCCGCCGCCGACGTCTCCTACGCCGGTGAGGAGCTCGTCGGGTTCGTCAGCGCGCTGCTCGCCCGGGGCACCGCGGGTGTGGTGGCCAGCGTCGTCGTCGTGCCGGACGGCGAGGCCGTGCCGCTCATGCGGGCGCTGCACGGCCGGCTCGCGGCCGGCGACACCATGGCGACGGCCCTGTTCGAGGCGCGGGCGGCGCACGGCACCGACGACCCGCGCGACTTCGTCAACTGGTGCGCCTTCACCGCCTACGGCGCCGGCTGACCACCGGCACCGGTCAGGCCGGTTCGCCGGTGGTGGAGCCGAGGCGGGGGAACGGCCGCACCGAGAACACGACCTCGACGGGCACCTCGAAGTACTCGGCGACGCGCAGCGCGAGGTGCAGGCTCGGGCTGTACTCGCCGCGCTCCAGGTAGCCGATCGTCTGGTAGTGCACGCCGAGCGCCTCGGCCAGCGCACGCCGGGAGACGCCGCGCTCGGCGCGCAGCATGGCGATGCGGTTGTGGATCGTCTCGGACATCGCCACCATCATCAGTTGCGCTGCAGCGCGAGCTGCCGGCGGGCCTCCACCGCCGAGCCCGACTCCCGCCGGGCCATCCGGCGCAGCAGCACCGGCCCGAGCAGCAGCCCCAGCGCCGCCCACAGCCCGAGCACGCCGACGGCCTCCAGGACGCGCCAGGTGCCGCCGATCTCCAGCGCGGCCGCCTCGGCCGGCAGGAACACCGAGCGCAGCCCGACGCCGAGCCAGTACACCGGGAACACCGGCACCACGACCTGCAGCCAGCTCCACAGGTCCTGCAGCGGGGTGAACAGGCCGGAGGCGATGGCCAGGCCGGTGGTGGCGAGGAAGCCGAGCCCGCCGATCGTGCGGGGGTTGCGCACCACCGAGCCGATGAGGATGCCCAGCGGCAGGCAGGCCAGCAGCCCGAGCGCCGTCCAGCCGAGGAGCCCGAGCCACAGCAGCGCGCTGCCCACCGGCACCCCCGGCACGATGAACATCGCCGGGACCATGACGAGCACGATGCCGATCACCGCGTCGAGGGCGGAGGCGACCGACAGCCCGACCACGTAGCCCGACGTCCCGCCGGGCACCGCCTTGGCCCGCAGCAGCGTGCCGTCCTCCCGCTCGGTGGCCAGGTTGTAGGCGGTCGACATGACGCCGAAGGCGAGCGACACGGCGATGATGCCGGGCAGCACCAGGGCCGACACCACGATGGTGGTGCCCGGCAGCGGCGCGTCGCGCAGCCAGATCAGCACGGCGAGCGGCAGCGCGTTCCAGAAGACGGTCTGGGTGAAGCCCTCGCGCGAGGTGACGTAGCTGCGGAAGGTGATCCAGCCGCGGGTGGCCCCGAGGCGCAGGGTGGTCAGCAGGTCGGCGGCGTTCACGCGACCACCTCCACGGCCTTCTCCGGCGCGCCGGTGCCGTTCTCGTGGCCGCGGACCAGCTCCATGTAGGTGTCCTCCAGGGACGTCCGGTGGACCTCGAGCTCCTCGACGTCCGGTCCGGGCGAGGCGAGCAGCTCGCGCAGGAAGCCGGCCGCGTCGGCGGTGCTGTGCACGAACCGCTGCCCGTCGCGCGACCAGCGGACCTCGCTGAGCCGGGCCACCCGCCGGGCGAGCTGGTCGACGCTGCCGTCGGCGACGATGCGCCCGCCGGCCAGGATGAGCACCCGGTCGGCGAGCCGGTCGGCCTCGGCCAGGTCGTGGGTGGTCAGCAGGATCGTGGTGGCCTCGTCGTCGGCGAGGCGGTGCACGACGTCGTGGAAGTCGCGGCGGGCCTCGGGGTCGAAGCCCGCGGTGGGCTCGTCGAGGAACAGCAGCCGGGGCCGCCCGACGATGCCGATGGCCACGTCCAGCCGGCGGCGCTGGCCCCCGGAGAGGGTGGCGACCCGGCGGCCGGCCAGCTCGGTGAGGCCGACGGTGTCCAGCAGCTGGTCGGTGTCGAGTGGGCGCGGCCGGTCGGGGGTGGAGTACCGCGCGTAGTAGGCGCCGAGGTGTGCCAGCAGCTCGCGGACCCGCCACTTGCCGTGGTCGCGCCAGGACTGCAGCACCATGCCGATCTCCGAGCGCCAGCGCTCGTCGGCGCGGGCCGGGTCCACCCCCAGGACCCGGACCTCGCCGGCGGAGCGCTCCCGGAAGCCCTCCAGGATCTCGATCGTGGTGCTCTTGCCGGCCCCGTTCGGGCCCAGCAACGTGACGACCTCGCCGGCGCGGACGTCGAAGTCCAGGCCGCGCAGGACGTCGGTGCTGCCGTAGCGCATGCGCAGCCCGCGCACGCGGATGACCGGGTCGGCCTCCCCCGCGATCTCCACCAGCATCGCCCCCCTCAGATGATCTGTTGTTCCTCTGCGGCGAAATGTAGCACCAGTACTACATCAAGGCCACGGATTATCGGACAGATCGGGCGAAGCCGGAGAGGGGTGGTGCGGGAGGCGGGCCGCGTGCGACCGGTCGTCGTCCGGTCGTCGACCGGTGCCCGATCCCTGCGCGCTCAACCGTATCGGGGGTCCCGTTCGCCTCTCAGGGACCACGGGGGACCCCGCGTGGGCGGGGCGAGGAGAGGTGACCATGAGCAACTGTGTCCGGGCGGACGCCCGACCGGGGGGCGCGGTGGGGGAGACGGACCCCGACGACGTCGCGGCCCTCGTCGGGCGGGCCGCGGCGGGTGAGGCCGCCGCGTGGGACGCGATCGTCGAGCGCTTCGGCGGCCTGGTGTGGGCGGTGGCCGGCGGCTACCGGCTCGGCCCGGCCGACACCGCCGAGGTCGCCCAGACCACCTGGCTGCGGCTGCTGGAGAACCTCGACCGGATCCGCGAACCCGCCCGGCTGGGTGGCTGGCTGGCCACCACGGCCCGCCGGGAGGCGCTGCGGATGCTGCGGATGCGGGCCCGCGAGATCCCCGAGGACGGCGCCGAGCTCGACGTCGAGGTCGACCCCGGACCGACGCCGGAGGAGGCCGTCCTCGACGGCGACCGCGACCGCCGCATCTGGCAGGCCTTCACCCAGCTGCCCGAGCGCTGCCGGGTGCTGCTGCACCTGGTGGTCGTGGTGGCGCCGCCCTACGCCGAGGTCGCGGCCGCCCTCGACCTGCCGGTCGGCAGCATCGGCCCCAGCCGGGCCCGCTGCCTGCGCCGGCTGCGCAAGCTCTACCAGGACGGTGCCTCCGGCTCCGCCGACGGCGAGGGGGCCGACGATGGCCGGTGATGTGGTGGACGAGACCGACGCCGATCGCGAACTGCTCCGCGAACTGGGCAGCGTGCTCCAGCGGGTCGCCCCGCTGCCGCCCGACGTGGTGCGGGCCGCCAAGGGGCTGTTCACCTGGCGCACCGTGGACGCCGAGCTGGCCGCCCTCGCCTACGACTCGCTGCTCGACGACGACGCCGCGCTGGCCCGCTCGGTCGCCGGCCCGCGGATCGTCACGTTCGAGGCGGGCGAGCTGACCGTCGAGGTCGAGGTGGACGACCGGCCCAGCGGCCGGCGCCTGGTCGGCCAGCTGGTGCCCGCCCAAGCGGCCGCGCTGGAGCTGCGCCGGCTGACGCCCGAGTCGTCCGGGGCGATCTCCACCACCGCCGACGACCTGGGCCGCTTCCTGCTGCCGATGCCACCCGAGGTGGCGCTGGTGCGGGTCCGCGTGGTGCTGGCCGACGGCCGCGTCGTCGAGTCCGCCGCCATCCGGCTGTGACCGCGCTGCCGGGTGGCCGAGCGAAAGCGGCTGTCGTCCGACCTCGCTGGACGACAGCCGCTCTCGTCCGGCCCGCACCCCGGGAGGCCGGGTCAGACGCCGGGAAGGATCCGCACGGCCTTGCCGAAGTCGGGCACCCGGGTGCCGTTGCGCAGGATCTCGGTGACCGCGTCGCGCGGGGCCAGCCCGGGCCGCTCCGCGCACAGCTGCGCCACCAGCCCGGCGATCTGCGGCGCGGCGAACGACGTGCCGTACCAGAGGGCCCACTCGTTGCCGGTGCGCCACTCGTCGGCGGCGCGGGTGTCCACGGCGGGGTTCTCCCGGCCGGTCACGAACGTCGAGACGATGCCCTGGCCGACCGTTGAGCAGTCCACGGTGGCCCCGCGGCTGGAGAACGCCGTCGGCCGCATCCGGTCGTCCAGCGCGGCGACCGAGACGACCCGCTTGAACGCCGCCGGCCAGCAGGGGCGCCGGTCGCCGTAGTTGCCGGCCGCCGCGATGATCGCCACGTCGTCGCCGCGGCCGTGCTCGGACACGTGGTCGTCGATGATCTCCAGGGCGACCTGCAGCGCCACCGGCGGCACGTCGTCGAGGGTCTGCGAGCCGATCGACAGGTTCACGACGCGGGCGCCGTCGCGCACGGCCCGGATCATGGCGGCGCCGAGGGTGACCTCGCTGCCGATGCCGTCGACGTCGAGGGCGCGGTAGGCCTGGATGCGCGCGTCGTACTGCTCGCCGCGGTCGCGGCGGGAGGCCTGGGCCAGCACACCGGCGACGAACGTGCCGTGCGCGGCGCCGAACCCGAGCACGTCCTCGCCGGGGCGCTGCAGCTCGTCGACGTTGCCCGGGACGGCCTGGCCATCCTCGATCCGCTCGACGTCGAGCAGCCGGTCCTTCGCGGTGCGGTCGGGGCGGGCGATGCCGGTGTCGATGACGGCCACGGTGACGGCTCGCTCGCTGGTGCGGGTGAACGGGGCCGGCCGGACGGTGGTGTTCTCCGGGCCGCCGTCGCCCTTGACCCACGGGTTGAGCGGGGTGACGTGGTTGGCCGAGACGGGGTAGCCGGCGCGGCGCAGCCGCCGGACGAGGTCGACCATGCCCGACATCGGCAGGTCGAGGGAGTAGCGGGTGATCCGCCCCTCGAACTCCGCGGGCACCTCCGTCTCCAGCGGCGCGTGCGCGGAGATCAGCTCGGTGAAGCCGTCGTCGACGGCCTCGGTGCGGGTGACGAGCTCGCCGCGCATGACGAGCACGCCGAAGTTGGGGTCGTCGTCGCCGGGGTCGCACAGGTCGACCTGGGTGGCCCCGTCGACGCGCCGCCGCTGCAGCAGGTCGACCAGCCCGCGGAAGTAGGGCTTGTCGCCGCTGGCCAGGTGCCGGACCCCGCCCATGACCTGCTCGACCTCGGCCGGCGGCACCGGCGCGCACGTGCCCGTGTGGCGTGCGCTGTAGGGTCCGAACCGCTCACCGTTGGATCCAGTCTGCACGGGGAACTCCTTGCTCGTCGGGGAGTCTGTGTGCGCCGAGGAGCGGGCGCATCCATGGAACCCGAGGCCGCAACCGACCTCCTGATACCGGCGCTGGACCTCTACCGCCGGGTGGTCGCCGACCCCATGTCCAGCGGCGCCGACGCCGTCGCCATGGTCGCGCGGGCCCGCGACACCCTGGGCGAGGGTGGGCGCGGCGCGGAGGCGCTCGTCGCGGCGCTGCGGGCGCAGGCGTGGTTCGAGCACGCCCGGCTGGCCAACGGCGCCGCCAAGTCCCTGCTCGACGAGGCCGCCCGGATCGCCCGCAGCCATCGCGCCGACGAGCGCCTGTCCGAGGTGCTGATCACCCGGGCCGCGGTCAACATGGAGCGGGGCAGCCACTGGGCGGCCCGCCGCGACCTCGACGCCGCGCTGGAGGCGGCCGGTGGCGAACCGCCCGCGGAGGCCGGCCTCGCCCAGGCCGGGCTGTTCTTCAACACCGGCCGGCTGGACGCGGCGGCCGTGCTGTGCCGGCGGGTGCTCGCCGACCGGACGGCGTCGGTCGACCTGCGGGCCAAGGCGGCCAACAACCTGGCCATGATCGAAGCGGGCCGGGGCAGGCCGGCCGAGGCGCTGGTCCGGCTGGACGAGGCCGACGAGCTGGCCACCGGCCTGGACGCGCTGGGCGCGGCGTTCTGCTCGACCCGGGCCTGGGTGCTGGCCGGGGCCGGCCGGCTGACCGAGAGCCTGCAGCGCTTCGAGGAGGCCGAGCGCCGCTTCCTCGACGCCGGGTTGCCGACCGGCGAGCTGCTGATGGAGCAGCTCGACGCGCTCGTCGACCTGCGGCTCATCCCGGAGGCGCGCAGGCTGGCGGTGCGCGCGGTCCGCGAGTTCACCGAGCCCGACGTGGCGCTGATGGCGGCAGACGCACGGCTGCGGCTGGCCCAGGTCGACCTGCTCGCCGGGGCGTCGGGGCAGGCGCTGGAGCAGGCCGCGCTGGCCGCGGCGGCGCTGCGCGAGCAGCGCAGGCCGGGTCCGCGCGCCCGCGCCCAGACGGTCGCGGTGGCCGCCGCCCTGCGGCTCGACGACGTCGGCCCGACCGAGCTGGCG
>NZ_JAHDTH010000284.1 GCF_018531445.1 Pseudonocardia lacus | reverse complement strand
GAGCGCCGTGGCCCCGACCGCCCGCGCGGCGTGGCGGTTGATCATGGTCGTACTCCTGGGGAGCGTGCCGTGCCGCCCGGGGGAGCGGCAGGGGGCCGTGGAGCGCGGCCCCCGCGACGACGGTGCCGGACCCGCCGGTGGGGTCACAAGGCCACGATGGGGCCGGTCGGTTTCCCGCCGAGGGGTACCGGAAAGGGTCCCGGCGCCGTCGCCGAGCCGCTACCGCGCGCGAATACCGGTCCGTACGGTCCCGCGCAACCGCCGGACCGGCGAGACCGGCTCAGCGCTGCAGGCCGGCCAGCACGCCCTCGCAGCTGCGCACGACGAGCCGGGCCACGTCGGCGACCGCGCGACCCGACATCGGGCTCTCCGAGCGGCGCTTCCACCGGGTGGCCGCGTCCAGCGCGGCCGAGCGCAGCTCGTCCGGGCCGGTGGCGGGGTCGAGCCCCAGCCGCGCCGCCGCCGACCCGCCGTCGGCCCCCAGCAGCCGCTCGGCCTCGGCCAGCACCTCAGGGGCCAGCTTGACCGCCCCGGAGCGCAGCGTCGAGAGCAGTCGCAGCTCGGCGAACTCGTGCGCCCCGGCCAGGATCCGCTCGACCTCCGCGGCCAACGGCGCGGACGCCGGGCGCGGCTCGCGGGTGAGGACGAGGTCGATGGCCAGCAGCGCCGAGCGCGCCTTGAGCAGGTCGCGCCGCTCGGCGAACTGGGTGCTCAGCACGGTGCGCAGGTCGTCGAGGCCGCTGCGCTTGACCAGCTCGGCGGCGATGGCGGTGGGGTCGGTCATGCCCTGGCGGATGAGCGTGGTCGACAGCCGCACCCCGAACAGCCCGAACCGCTCCATCAGCTTCGCCCTGGCGTCGCGGTCGGGGGCGACGGCGCCGTCGAGTTCGGTGCGCGAGAACCGGTCGGCCGACAGCAGCATGGCGTCGATGTCGGCGCGGGGCAGCGCGGCGAGCTGGGTCAGCGCGGCGAACTCGTCCTGGCGCATGGTGCGCCCGGTCTCGGCCAGCAGCCCGGCCACCGCGACCACCGTCTGGCACAGCCCGCGGATCTTGTCGTCGGCCCGGTAGCGGCGGGCGATCCGGCGGGCCGAGCTGAGCGCGTCGAGCCGGCCGACGCCGATCTCGTCGGCCCGCGACAGCACCGCGATCGTGTTGATCGGCGTCGCCTTGGCCACGCCCTGGTCGTAGAACGACTCCAGGAACCGCACGTCGGTGGCGTGCAGGTGGCGCATCAGGTAGAGCACCGCGTCGGCCTGGCTCGGCGAGTCGTCCGGGGCCAGGAAGGCGCCGGCGCGGGACGACGTGTCCCGGGAGAGCGAGGCGATGCCCGGGGTGTCGATCAGGGTCTGGGTGCGCAGGCTCTGCGACGGCCACTGCACGTCGAGCTTCTCGACCTGCTCGACGGGCGTGCCCAGCAGGTCGAAGCTCAGCCCGCCCGACGAGCGCGAGATCGTCAGCTGCCGCGGCGGCGCCGACCGCGGGTACATCATCACCTTGGGCACCTGCGCGTCGCGGTACCAGGTGACGATGCGCGTGCACTCGCCGGCGTCGGTGGGCGCGATCTGCTCCCCGACCAGGGCGTTGAGCAGCGTCGACTTGCCGGCCTTGACCTTCCCGGCGATGGCCACCCGCAGCGGCTCGTCGAACCGCGACAGGTTGTGCTCCAACCAGCCCGCCGCCTGCTTGCTGTCGCGGTAGGTGTCGATCGTGCGGCGCAGCAGCATCCGCACGGCGGAGCCGAGCGGCGGGGCGCCCTGCGACATCGCGGGGGCGACCGGGGGGTAGGTCACGAGGCCTTCCCCACCGCGACCGCGGCCTGCGGCGCCACGCCGGCGGCCAGCTTCCGGGCGCGCTCGGCCATCGCGTCCACCCGGGCGATCTCGGCCTTGAGGTCCTTGATGCGCCGCTCCCGTTCGGTCGTGTCCGTCTTCACCGCGCTCTGCGCGGCCAGCACCGACTGCGCCAGCGACGTGCTGACCTCATCGGCCAGGCTGGAGAAGTGGTCGCGCAGCGAACGCTGGGTGCGCCGCAGCATGTCGCGCGAGCCCTTGCCGACCTGGAACGTCACCTCGTCGATGTGCTTGCGGACGGCCTGCTTGGCGTCGTTCTTGCGCTTGGCCAGCAACCGCTTGCGCTCGTCGCGGACGGTCTTGCCGCCGAACAGCACGCCGGCGCCCAGCGAGACCGGGTTCAGCAGGCCGAGCCCGGCCACCGTGGTGGCCATGCCGATCATGAGCATGCCGCCGTAGCCGCCGCGCATGCCGGTGAACAGCTTCTGCCCGACCCCGAACTTCTCGACCTCCGGCTTGGCCAGCGCCTCCACCTTGCCGGCGATGCTCTGCGACTGGTCGAAGCGCAGGTCGGGCAGCGGGATGTCGGCGCCCTCGGCGAAGTGCTCCGCCACCTGGGAGGCCAGGAAGCGGGCCCGCTCGGCCGCCCAGACGAAGTTCGCCGACGCCGCCGAGGACACCTGCTGGTGCAGCCACTCGGAGAACTGCTCCCAGATGTCGGCCGGGTCGGCCGCGTCGATCAGCTCCTCGGCCTCGCGGCCGGTCGCGCGCAGCCGGTCGCGCAGGTCGTAGTCGATGTCGGACTGCAGGTCGGCGACCCCGTCGTTGAGGGTGATCTGCCAGCGCGACGAGCGCTGCTTGAGCTCGTCGGCGCGGGCCTTGGCCCGTTGCAGCTCGCCCACGAGCGCCGCGGCGCGCTCCGGGTTCTCCTGGGCGGCCAGCTCGGCCTTGAAACCGGTGTTGAGCTGGTCGGCGACCGCGAGCACGTCCTGGCTGGTGGAGCGGCGGTCGAGGTCGTCGGCGCGGGCGACGACCCGGCGCAGCAGGAACTGGATGAGCTCGGTGAACCCGGACTCCGCCATCAGCTCCTTGTCCTGGGTCTTGGCCGCGTGCAGCCGCAGCGACGAGGACGCCGGCAGGATGTCGGCGTCGATCCCGGCGGCGCGCAGGTGGCCCTCGTTGAGGTCCTTGATCCGCCGCCAGTGCGGGTAGAGGTCGGTCTTGGTGAGCACGCAGGCCACGTTCGGGCACAGCGCCATCGCCTGGCGCAGGAACTCCAGCTCCGGGCCGGTGTACTCCTGGGCGGCGTCGGAGACCAGCAGCACCGCGTCGGCGCTGGGCAGCGCGGACATCGTGGCCGCGCCGTGCGCCGAGGCCAGCCCGCCCACGCCGGGGGTGTCGACCAGGACCAGCCCGCCCTGCAGCAGCTTGCGCGGCAGTCCCACCTCGGCGTAGCTCAACCGGTTGCGGTTGCCCGGGTTGCCGCCCTCGGACACGTGCTCGGCCAGCTTGGCCACCGGCACCTCGGTGCGCTGCGGGGTGCCGTCGCCCTCCGGCTCGCGGACCACCCAGGCGATGGCCGACTCGGCGTGCTTGACGATCGTCGGCACGGCGGTGGAGATGTCGTCGTCGACGGGGCAGACCGGGGCGTTCACCAGCGCGTTGACCAGCTGGCTCTTGCCCTGCTTGAACTCGCCGACGATGAGCACCCGGACGTCGGGGTCGACCAGCCGCTTGCGGGTGTGCTCCAGCCGGGCGCCGAGGTCGGGACGCCCGTAGGCCGCTGTCGCCTTCAGGGCGAGGTCGACGAGATCGACCGCTGCCGGAACCGCCACGGCGTCCGTGCCTCCTCACGTCCGGCGCCGAGGGCGGGGCCCACGGCGCTCTCCCCGGGCCGAGAACGAGGTCGGCCCCGCCACCGCGGGAACTCCCGGGTTGGCGGGGCCGACAGTCGCATCCCCGGCAGGCTACCCCGGGTGGCGGGGAGGCCGAAGACCGCGCTCAGCCGGTGCGGCTCAGCCGGTGATGGAGTTGTCGACCGTGTTCTCGCTGTTGTCGTTGAACGAGTCGTTCGTGGAGTTGTCGCTGTTGTCCTGGAACGAGTCCTCGATGTCGACCTCGACGTCGGTGTCGGCGTTGAACGAGTCGTTGACCGAGTTGTCGCTCTGGTCGTTGAACGAGTCGTTCACCGAGTTGTCGCTGTTGTCGACCGACGAGTTGCCCCCGATGGCGATCGAGGAGCCGTCGTCGGCGGTGAAGTCGCCGCCCACGTTGACGCTGGTGGCGTCGCCGGAGCCGAACGAGGTGGTGTTGCCGTCGCCGGTCACGGCCTGGTTGTCGTCGCCGACCACGTTGCCGTCGCCGTCGCCGACGAGGTTGCCGTCGTTGTCGTCGCCGACGATGTTGCCGTCGCCGCGGACGTTGCCGTCGCCGACGGTGTTGTCGTCGCCGGTGACGATCGTGGAGCCGTCGATGTCGCCGCCCGCGGCCACCGCGCCGTCGCCCGAGGCGACCACCGAGTCGACGTCGATGTCCTGGTCGAAGTCGCCGCCACCGGTGTCGATCTGCTGGTTGATCGAGTTGTCGGTGATCGTGTCGCGGTCGTCGATCGTGGTGAAGTTGTTGGTGACGTAGTTGTTGATGTACTGGATCGCGGCCTCGTGCTCGGACTGGCCGGGGGCCGGGTGCGGCGCGGGCGGCGGCGGCGGGACGTGCACCGTGTTGCCGCCGGTGTTGTGGTCGCGGGAGAAGTCGGCGGACTGGTTGTCCTCGTCGATCAGCACGAGGGCGTCGTGCACCTCGGCCGGGGAGATGCCGTCGAGGCCGCAGGAGGCGAGGTAGCCCTCCGGGTCGTCCTGGTAGGCGGCCAGGGCGTCGGGGTCGCGCAGCAGGCTGAGCAGGAACTCGATCAGGGAGGTCGAGGAGGTGGTCATCGCGTTCTCCTAGGTGTGTCGCTACCTGGTCCGGGAGCCGGTCCCGGCGTCGTGGGAACAACGCTAGGGCCGGCGCGGCGGCGGGCCATCGGGGATCGGCCAGAGTCCGTCGGCCGGGGTGGTCCGGGGTGCTGGGGGGCGATCGTAGGGGGATCGGGGGATCGGACCGGCCCCACGTGCGGGTGTTCCGGGGCGGCCCGCCGGCGCCGCAGGTCAGGGCCTCGGCAGCGGGCGCGGGGCACCCGGACGGGTGTCGCGCGCCGGCCGACCCCGCACGCGCGTCGGCCCCGCCCTCCCTGGGGAGGACGGGGCCGACGCGGTGCGCCCGTGGAGCGGGCGGTGCGGCTCGATCAGCCGGTGATGGAGTTGTCGACCGTGTTCTCGCTGTTGTCGTTGAACGAGTCGTTCGTGGAGTTGTCGCTGTTGTCCTGGAACGAGTCCTCGATGTCGACCTCGACGTCGGTGTCGGCGTTGAACGAGTCGTTGACCGAGTTGTCGCTCTGGTCGTTGAACGAGTCGTTCACCGAGTTGTCGCTGTTGTCGACCGACGAGTTGCCCCCGATGGCGATCGAGGAGCCGTCGTCGGCGGTGAAGTCGCCGCCCACGTTGACGCTGGTGGCGTCGCCGGAGCCGAACGAGGTGGTGTTGCCGTCGCCGGTCACGGCCTGGTTGTCGTCGCCGACCACGTTGCCGTCGCCGTCGCCGACGAGGTTGCCGTCGTTGTCGTCGCCGACGATGTTGCCGTCGCCCTGGACGTTGCCGTCGCCGACGGTGTTGCCGTCGCCGGTGACGATGGTGGAGTCCTCGATGTCGTCGCCTGCCGCGACGGCGCCGTCGCCGGAGGCGACCACCGAGTCGACGTCGATGTCCTGGTTGAAGTCGCCGCCGTCGGTGTCGATCTGCTGGTTGATCGAGTTGTCGGTGATGGTGTCGCGGTCGTCGATGGTGGTGAAGTTGTTGGTGATGTAGTTGTTCAGGTACTCGACGGCCTGGTGGTGGCTGTCGCCGCCACCGTCGTGGTGCACGACCGGCGGCGGGGGCGTGAAGGAGGCCACCGTGTTGCCGCCGGTGTTGTAGTCGCGGGAGAAGTCGGCGGTCTGGTTGTCCTCGACCAGGACCAGCGCGTCGTGGACGTCCTCCGGGCTGAGGTTCTCCAGGCCGTGCTCGGCCAGGGTGCCCTCCGGGTCGTCGGCGAAGTCCTGGCGCAGGTCGTCGTTGAACAGCAGCTCGCGGATGAACTCCAGCAGCGACAGCGTCTCGGCCATGATGGCCCCCCTCGGGTAGTGGTTCGTGTTGTGCAGTGGTTCCGGATCGGCGACCCGGTGCTGATGACGAAGGTAGGCAGCTCGACCGGGCGGGCCATCGGGGATCGGCCAGGGTTCGTCCGGCCCCCCTATCGGGGGTCGTCGGGGGCCCCCGATAGGGGATCGGGGGCACTCGCCCCATTCCCGGCGACGGCCCTCGGTCAGGGCTAACGGGCGGCGCGGATAATCCGATGCCGGGAAAGGGTGCGCTCCGACGGGGCGCACCGGCGGCGGGTGAGGGGACCACGATGGGCTACCAGCTCGGGATCGACCTGGGGACGACCTACACCGCGGCCGCGGTGTGCCGGTCGTCCGACCGGCGCTGGGTGGAGCCCGAGGTCGTCACCCTCGGCACCCGCAACGCGACCGTCCCCTCGGTGCTCTTCCTCGCCCAGGACGGCGGCGTCGTGGTCGGTGAGGCGGCCGAGCGCCGCGCGCTGACCGACGCCGACCGCGTGGTCCGCGAGTTCAAGCGCCGCATCGGCGACCCGACCCCCATCGTGGTCGGCGGGCGGCCGTGGGCCCCCGAGGAACTCTCGGCCCGCCTCGTGCGCTGGGTCGTCGACCGGGTGGCCGAGCGGGAGGGCGGCCCGGCCGGCTCCATCGCCGTCACCCACCCCGCCTCGTGGGGCGTGCACAAGAAGGAGCTGCTGGCCAGGGCGCTGGGCGCGCAGGGCCTCACGGTCACCTTCCTGGCCGAACCGCAGGCGGCGGCGCTGCACTACGCCTCCGGCGAGCGGGTCGCCCCCGGGTCGACCATCGCCGTGTACGACCTCGGCGGGGGCACCTTCGACGCCGCCGTCGTCCGCAAGGGCGACTCCGGGGCGTCCGGATTCGAGCTGCTCGGCCGCCCGGAGGGCCTGGAGCGCCTCGGCGGCATCGACTTCGACGAGGCGGTGTTCGAGCACGTCGTCCAGGGCATGCCGCAGGCCTTCGCCGAACTCGACGACACCGACCCCGAGGTGCTGGCCGCGGTGGCTCGCGTGCGCCGCGACTGCACCGAGGCGAAGGAGGCCCTCAGCAGCGACACCGAGGTCTCCATCCCGGTCATGCTGCCCGGCGCCCGCGGCTCCGTGCGGCTGCACCGCAGCGAGTTCGAGTCGCTCATCCGGCCCCGCGTCGAGGAGACCGTCGCCGCGCTGCGCTCGGCGATCACCTCGGCCGGCACCAGCCCCGAGCAGCTCACCGCGGTGCTGCTGGTCGGCGGCTCGTCGCGGATCCCGCTGGTCGGCCAGCTGGTCTCCGAGCAGCTCGGCCGACCGGTCGCGGTCGACGCCGACCCCAAGAACGCCATCGCCAAGGGGGCCGCGCTGTCGGTCTCGCCGAAGCCGACGGCGTCCTGGCCGGGCGTGGCGATCCCGCCGGTCGCCGCGGCCGCGGGCGCCGTGGCCGGCAC
>NZ_JAHDTH010000283.1 GCF_018531445.1 Pseudonocardia lacus | reverse complement strand
CGACGGGCGTCGCCGCGGCCGCCGGCACCGGGGCCGGCGTGCTGGTGCTCGCGGCGGGCGGGGCCGCGCTCGCGCTGCGCCGCGTGCCGGCCACCGGGCCCGGCTGACCTACCCTGGGCCGGTGTCGGCGACCAGGCTGCTCGTGCTGGGGATCGTCCGCGGCTACGGCCGCGCGCACGGCTACCGCGTCGGCAGCGACCTGCTCTCCTGGGGCGCCGACGAGTGGGCCAACGTCAAGTGGGGCTCGATCTACCACGCCCTGCGCAAGCTGACCGCCGACGGCTTCCTGCTCGACCGCGACGAGGTCCCCGGGCGCACCGACTACGAGCTGACCGAGCGCGGCGAGGCGGAGTTCCAGCGGCTGCTGCGCGACGCGCTGCGCCGGCCGAACCCGCGCCCCGACCTGATCGGCGCCGCCCTGGCCATGCTGCCCTCGCTGCCCCGCGCCGACGCCGTGCGCCTGCTGCGCGAGCGGCTGGCCGCGCTGGAGGAGACCAGGGACAAGGCCCGCGCCCAGGTCGAGGGCTGGGCCGACCCGCCGCACGTGCGCGAGCTGTTCGGGCTGTGGGAGCACACCGCGGCCGGCGGCGCCGAGTGGACCCGCGGGCTGATCCAGCGCCTGGAGGCGGGCGCCTACCCGATGGCCGGCGAGCCGGACTCCCCCGGCACGCCCGGCAGCTGGCCCGACCTGCTCTAGCCGCTCCCGTACGTCCCGCGGAATCCGGTTTGCACGAACCGGGGGGCCGCGGGCACACTCGACGGGCCGGACTCAAATTTTAGTAACCGCACTCGATCTCGTACCGGAGCGCGCCATGCCACCGCTCGCTGTGCACGCCGACGGCCTGCGCAAGCACTACCCCGGTTCCCCCGCACCGGCCCTGGCCGGCGTCGACCTGACCGTGCCCCCCGGCACCGTGCACGGCCTGCTCGGACCCAACGGCGCGGGCAAGACCACCGCCGTGCGCATCCTGGCCACCCTGCTGCGCGCCGACGCCGGCCGCGCCGAGATCGACGGGATCGACGTCGCCGCCCGCCCCGCCGACGTCCGCCGCCGCATCGGGCTGGTCGGCCAGTACGCCGCGATCGACGAGGTGCTCGACGGGCGGCGCAACCTGGTGATGTTCGGCCGGCTGCTGCACCTGTCCCCGGCCGACGCGCGCCGGCGCGCCGAACAGCTGCTGGAGCGCTTCGCCCTCGTCGAGGCCGCCGACCGCCCGGTGTCGGGCTACTCCGGGGGCATGCGCCGCAGGCTCGACATCGCCGTCGCGATGATCCTCGCCCCGGCCGTGCTGTTCCTCGACGAGCCGACCACCGGGCTCGACCCCCGGGGCCGGGCGGAGGTGTGGTCGGCGGTGCGGGCGCTGGTCGCCTCCGGCACCACCGTCCTGCTGACCACCCAGTACCTCGACGAGGCCGACCAGCTCGCCGCGCGGATCTCGGTGCTGGCGGCGCCGCGGGGCGCCGGCGGGCGGGTCGTCGCCGAGGGCACCCCCGACGAGCTGCGCGCCCGCATCGGCGGCGACCGGATCGAGGTCGTCGTGCGCCGGCCCGACGACCTGGCCGCGGCGGCCGCGGTGGTGTCGCGGGTCGCCGGGACCGATGCCGACGTCGACGCCGACCTGCGCCGCGTCGCGGCACCGGTGCCCGACCGGATGGCGGCACTCGGCGCGACCCTGGCCGGCCTGGCCGGGGCGGGGGTCGCGGTCGAGGACCTGGCCGTGCGCCGCCCCACCCTGGACGAGGTCTTCCTGCGGCTCACCGACCGGGCGGAGGTGGGAGCGTGAGCACCGCGGCACCGATCCCCGCGCCCGACGTCGCGCCGGTACCGGCGCCGGGCTCACCGCTGCGGTGGGCGCTCGCCGACACCGCGACCCTGGCCGGGCGGCAGCTCGCGCACCTGCGGGCCCGCCCGGGCGAGGTGGCCGGGGCCGTGGGCTTCCCGATCCTGCTGCTCCTGATGTTCGTCTACCTGCTGGGCGGGATGATGGACGCGCCGGGCGGCGACTACCGCCAGGCCCTCTCCCCCGGCCTGTTCACCATGACCATGCTGTTCGGCCTGTCCGCGACCATGATCGGCGTGCTGACCGACGCGCAGCGCGGCATCACCGACCGGTTCCGCTCGCTGCCCATGTCGGCCGGCGCGGTGCTCGCCGGGCGGGCCGTCGCCGACATGGTGGTCTCCGCGCTGGCGCTGGCGGTGCTGCTGGGCGCCGCGCTGCTCGTCGGCTGGCGGCCCACCGGCGGCCCCTGGTCGGCGGCGGCCGCGGTGGGCCTGCTGCTCCTGCTGCGGTTCTCGCTGCTGTGGGTGGGCATCTGGCTCGGGCTGGTCGCCCGCGGGCCGGGCGCGCTGACCGCCGTGCAGACCTTCGAGTTCCCGTTCGCGTTCCTGTCCGGGGTGTTCGTCGCGCCGGTGACCATGCCCGCCGTGCTGGGCGCCGTCGCCGAGTGGAACCCGCTCTCGTCCACGGCCGCGGCGGCCCGCGAGCTGTTCGGCAACCCGGGCTGGGAGGGCGGGGGCTGGGTCGCGCAGCACGCGATCGCCATGGCCGTGCTCTGGCCGGTCGTGATCGTGGGCGTGTTCGCCCCGCTGGCCGTGCGCCGCTACCGCCGGATGAGCCGATGAGTTACCGGCCCGGTCCGGGTCCCCTCATCGACCCGAGAAACGCCTGTGATCTAGATCACATTGCCCCCGCCATTCTGTCGGGTGGGCGTGCCACGCTGTCGGCCGCCTCGCCCCAACCAGGACGTCCCGAACAGGAGCCCTCGTGGAGTACCTCACCGTCACCGGAGCGCGGGAGAACAACCTGCGCGACGTCTCGGTCCGCATCCCGAAGCGCCGCATCACCGCGTTCGTCGGGGTGTCCGGCTCCGGCAAGTCGTCGCTGGTCTTCGACACCATCGCGGCCGAGGCCCAGCGCCAGCTGAACGAGACCTTCACGGCGTTCGTCCGCGGCTTCCTGCCCAAGCTGGGCCAGCCCGACGCCGACCTGATCGAGAACCTGTCCACCGCGATCGTCGTCGACCAGAAGCGCCTCGGCGGCGGCTCGCGCTCCACCCTGGGCACCGTCACCGACATCAACCCGCTGCTGCGGCTGCTGTACTCCCGCCGCTCCACCCCGCACGTCGGCGCCGGCTACCAGTTCTCGTTCAACGAGCAGGGCATGTGCCCGGGCTGCAACGGCATCGGCCGGCGCGTCCAGCTCGACCACGACAAGATGTTCGACCGGTCGAAGTCGCTGAACTCCGGCGCGATCCTGTTCCGCGACTTCGCCGTGGACAGCTGGTACTGGCACGTCTGGGCGCAGTCCGGCAAGTTCGACAACGACAAGGCGCTGGCCGAGTACACCGACGCCGAGTGGAAGCTGCTGCTGCACGGCGCCGACGAGAAGGTCGAGCTGGCCGTCAGCGGCAAGAAGTCCATGAAGATGGACTTCGAGGGCGTCGAGGAGAAGTTCACCCGGCTCTACATCAGCGCCAGCGAGGAGGGCGCCTCCGACCGCAAGAAGCAGACGGTCGCGGCGTTCACCACCTCGGTGCGCTGCACCGAGTGCGACGGCACCCGCCTCGCCGAGGCGCCGCGCACCGCCACCGTGGCCGGGCGCACCCTGCCCGAGATCTGCGCGCTCGACCTGGGCTCGCTGCACGCCTGGCTGCCCACCGTCCGCGACGCCGAGATCGCCCCCATCGTCGACGAGGCCACCGCCCGCGTCGGCGCCCTGATCGACATGGGGCTGGGCTACCTGACGCTGGACCGGGAGACCTCCACCCTGTCGGGCGGGGAGTCCCAGCGCATCAAGATGGTGCGCCACCTCGGCTCGTCGCTGGTCGACGTCATGTACGTGTTCGACGAGCCGACCATCGGGCTGCACCCGCGCGACGTCGGCCGGATGAACGCGCTGCTGCACCGCCTGCGCGACAAGGGCAACACGGTCCTGGTCGTCGAGCACGACAGCGACGTCATCACCGCGGCCGACCACGTCGTCGAGCTCGGCCCGCACGCGGGGTCGGCCGGCGGGCGGATCGTCTACCAGGGCGACGTCGCCGGACTGGCGCACTCGGGCACCCTCACCGGGGAGTTCCTGCACCGCCCGGTGGTGCTGCGCGAGCGGCCGCGCACGCCGACCGGGCACCTGCGGCTCACCGGCGCCTCGGCCAACAACCTCACCGGCTTCGACCTCGACATCCCCACCGGCGTGCTGGTCGCGCTCACCGGCGTCGCCGGCTCGGGCAAGTCCACGCTGGTGCGCGAGGTGCTGCTGCCCCAGCACCCGGACGCGATCGTCGTCGACCAGAGCGCGGTGGCCACCTCCATCCGGTCCACCCCCGCCACCTGGACCGGGGTGATGGAGTCGATCCGCAAGCTCTACGCCAAGGCCACCGGCGTCAAGCCCGCGCTGTTCAGCTTCAACTCCGCGGGCGCCTGCCCCACCTGCAACGGCCTCGGCGTCGTCTACTCCGACCTCGCCTACCTCGACGGCGTCCGCTCCACCTGCGGCGACTGCGGCGGGCGCCGCTACACCGACGAGGTGCTGGCGCTCACCGTGAACGGCAAGTCGATCTCGGACGCGCTGGACCTGACCGCGGCCGACGCCGTCGAGTTCTTCGGTGCCCAGTCCGGCGGGGCCCGCGACATCCGCAAGCGGCTGCAGGCCGTGGTGGACGTGGGCCTGGGCTACCTGACGCTGGGCCAGCCGCTGTCCACGCTGTCGGGCGGGGAGTGCCAGCGGCTCAAGCTGGCGGGCCGGTTGCACGAGGAGGGCAACATCTACGTCCTCGACGAGCCGACCACCGGGCTGCACATGTCCGACTGCGGCCACCTGCTCGGCCTGCTCGACCGCCTGGTCGACGGCGGCAGCTCGGTGATCGTCGTGGAGCACAACCTGGACGTCATCGCGCACGCCGACTGGGTCATCGACCTAGGCCCCGACGGCGGCGACGCAGGTGGGCGGGTCGTGTTCGAGGGCACCGCCGCCGACCTGACCACCGCGCCCGGCTCGTTCACCGGCGAGCACCTGGCCCGCCACGTCGCTGCTCACACCCCCGCGCACGCCGCCGCACCGGCCTGAGCGAGGCAGCTCACAGCGACGCCGCTCACGACCGGGCCGGGACCGACCGGTCCCGAACCTAGGGTCGGGAGGTGCCTCCGGAAACCGTTCTGCTGC
Source organism: Pseudonocardia lacus (assembly GCF_018531445.1). GTDB lineage: Bacteria > Actinomycetota > Actinomycetes > Mycobacteriales > Pseudonocardiaceae > Pseudonocardia > Pseudonocardia lacus. Next base: position 2,438 of record NZ_JAHDTH010000283.1, on the reverse strand, counting down.
TGGTCGGGGCGGGGGTGGCGGCCGGGCTGTGCGGCTCGATGGCCGGTCTCGCGTCGCTGTTCTCCTACCCGGCCCTGCTGGCGGTCGGGCTCCCCGCGACGACGGCCAACGTGACCAACACCGTGGCCCTGGCCTTCAGCACGGTCGGCGCCGCGGCGGGGTCGCGCCCCGAGCTCGCCGGCCAGGCCCGCACCGTGGGCCGGCTGGCGCTCGTCGCGCTGCCCGGTGGCGCGCTGGGCGCCGGCCTGCTGCTGCTGACCCCGCCCGGGGTGTTCGAGGTGGTGGTGCCGGTGCTGGTCGCGGGGGCGTCGGTGGCGCTGCTGCTGCAGCCCCGCCTGCGCGCCCGCGGCGAGCGCCGCCGCCGCGCCGACGGACCGGGCGCGGTCAGCGCCGACGCGCTCGGCGCACCGGTCGGGTCGGCGTGGCCGAGCCGACCGGTGCTGGCCGGGGTGTTGCTGGTGTCGGTCTACGGCGGCTACTTCGGCGCCGCGGCGGGCGTGCTCATGCTGGCGCTGGTGCTGGTCGGGCTGCCGGTGTCGCTGCTGCAGGGCAACGCGCTCAAGACGGTGCTGCTGGGGCTGGCCAACCTGGTCGCCGCCGCGGGGTTCGCGTTCTTCGGGCCGGTCGAGTGGTGGGCCGTGCCGCCGATGGCGGCCGGTCTGCTGGTCGGGGCGTGGTGCGGGCCGGCGCTGGCCCGGCGGCTGCCGGCGGCCGTGCTGCGGACCGGGATCGCGCTGGCCGGGATGGGCCTGGCGGTGTCGCTGGCCGTGCAGAGCTGGGTCTGACGGGAGCTGTCCTGAAGCCTCGCGCGATGGACGGACCTCGCTACCCTCGCCGCATGACGCAGGGGGACGAGCCGGGTCTGGAGGCGCGGATGGCCGCGCTGGAGACCGACGTGCGCGAGTTGAAGGGGCGGGTCGCCCGCACGGAGCAGGACGCCGCCGCGGCCCGCGTGCTGGCCGGGGGCGCCGACCGCGACGTGAACGAGGTGCGCACCGAGATCCGCGACTTCCGGCAGGCCACGACGGCGAGCTTCAACGCCATGCGGGAGGACCTGGGCGACCTGCGACGGGACCTCGACGGCCTGCGCGAGCACGTCGACAGCGGGTTCGCCGAGGTCCGCGGCCGGCTCGACGGGGTCGCGGCAGGCCACGAGCAGATCGTCGGCATGCTGACCACCCTCCTCGACCGCGAGACCGGTCCCGACGCCCCGCGCTAGCCCTCACCCGGTCCGGCGGGCGGCGGCGCGATCGCCCGGCGGATCGCCCGCGACAGCCGCGAGATCCCCGACTCCAGCGGCCCCCGCAGCCCACCGGCCGCCAGCGCCACCCCGAGCACCGTGGCCGCGAGCAGGTGCACCAGCCACAGCCTGAGGTCGCCGGACGGGTCCGGGACGTCCCCGTAGCTGGCCGGCACGACGGCCAGCGCCGTCACGTGCAGCGTGTAGAGCGTCAGCGGGATCGCCCCGACGGCGGCCGGCACCCACACCAGCCCCCGCGACCACCGGGCCGCCAGCAGCATCAGCCCGATCACCGCGAGCGCCGAGCCGGTGGTGGTCGCGAGGTCCAGCGGCGCCCCGGAGTGCGGCGCGTCGACCGCCAGCCACCACCAGGTGTCGGTGGGGGTGGTGCCGTAGCGGTGCTCGTCGAGCCGGCGGCCCAACACCGCCGCGCCGCCGCCCGGCCCCAGCAGCAGCGCCGATGCCGCCGCCGCGGCCACCGCGAGCGCCGTGCCGCCGACCAGCAGCCACGCCGCCACCCGGGTGGAGCGCAATGCCAGGCGGCCCACGGCCATCCCGGCCAGCAGGTAGGTGGTCCAGGTGAGCACCGGGTAGTAGCCGGTGACGGCGAGGATCTCGAAGAGCCGCCCTGGCGGGGGCAGCGCCGTCAGCGAGGGTTGGCGGCCCGTCCCCGGCGGCCCGTCCATCCGCAGCCAGATGCTGAGCACGGGCGTGAGCGCGCAGGCCAGCACGGCGCCCGCGGCCAGCACCGCGGGCCCGAGCCGCAGCAGCGGCGCGGCCACCGCGAACAGCAGCCCGTAGTACATGAGGATGACGGCCACGTAGGAGCCCAGCTCCACCAGCGCCAGCCCGATGACCGCGATCAGCAGCCCGCGCACCACCAGCGCCACCGCGGCGCCCAGGTGCGCGCGGGCGTCGGGCAGCCGGCGCGGGCCCCCGGTGCTCAGCGCGATGCCGACGCCGGCCAGCACCGCGAACAACGCCGACGCCCGGCCGTCGGCGAGCAGGCCGGTCGGCGTGGGCGCACCGGCGGCGTCGCGCAGGGCCATGATGTGGGTGGCGAACATACCGACCAGCGCCACGGCCCGCGCCGCGTCGATGCCCAGCAGCCGGGCGGAGGTCGGGCGGGGCGGGGCGTCCACCGACGGCGTCGGTCCGTCGGCCTCGTCGACGGCCCGCCGCGTGGCGAGCCGGTGCC
>NZ_JAHDTH010000282.1 GCF_018531445.1 Pseudonocardia lacus | reverse complement strand
AGCCGGGACCGGGCGGCGGGTACGCGGCCGGCGCGACGGGCGCACGCGGCACCGGGCTCGGCGTCGCGGACCCGCTGTCGGTGTCGCGGTTGGCGTCGACGACGCCGCGGGTGAGCCGCCCGGCGAGGACACCGGCGACCGCGGCACCGAGCAGGAAGGCGCCGGGGCGGCGGCGCGCGAAGCGGCGCACCTCCTGCACGAGGTCGCCCGGCTCGCGGCCGTCCAGCCAGCCGGCGAGGTCGTCGACCCGGCCGGCGGCCTGGGCGGCCAGGTCGGAGGCCGGTCCGCGGTGCTCGCCGCCGGCCATCTCCTTCAGCTCGGTGGCCAGCGAGCGCAGCGCCTCGGTGGCCTTCTGCTGGCCGCCCTTCGCCTGCTCGGTCACCTGGCCGCGGGCCTGGTGGTAGAGGTCCTTCGCCTCGCGGCGGGCCTGGTCGGCGACCTGGCCGGCCTGCTCCTTGGCGGTGCCGGCGACGTGCCGCCCGGCGTCCGCGGCGGCACCCCCGACCTGTCCGGCCTGGTCGCGGGCCACTTCGGTGGTCGGTGTCCCGTTGGACGGGCCACCGCTCGTCGTGGTGGGGCCCGCGGGCGGCGTGGCCGGCGCGGGACCGCTCGTGTGCTGCTGGGTCATGGCGCCCGGCTACCCGGTGGCGCCCGCGTCAACCGGATCCGTGACCGCCGACCGGAAGCGACCGGGCCCGGTAGCGTGCGGCCGACGTCGACCGAGGAGCGCGAATGCCGACTGTCGAGCTGCTGCTCGACGACGAGCTGGACGGGCGGGTCCGGGCGGTGTGGGCGCTGCTCGCCGACGCCGGCCTGCCGAGCCTGGCCGAGCACCGCCATCCGACCAACCGCCCGCACCTCACGCTCGCCGCCGCCGACGCGCTGCCCCCGGACGGCTGGCTCGCGGCCGCGCTCGGCGGGCTGCCGCTGGCGCTGCGGCTGGACGGGGCGCTCAGCGTCGGCGGCTCCCGCGGGTCGCTGGTGTGGGCGGTGGTGCCCAGCCGGGCGCTGCTGCAGGTGCAGGCCGCGGTGTCGGAGGTGGTGCGGCCGCGCTCGCCGTGGATGCGGCCCGACCTGTGGACCCCGCACGTCACGCTGATGCCGCGGGCCACCCCGGCGCAGCGGGCCGAGGCCGTGCGGCTGCTGGCCGACCTGCCGGCCGCCGAGGGCGGGCTGGTGGCCGCGCGCAGCTACGACGAGGCCACCCGGACCGTCCGCGAGCTGCCCGCCCCGCGCTGACCGGCCGCCGGGTGTGACCGTCCCGGCAACCTGGCGTTTCCCCCGGCCGCGTCGGATACGGTGTCAGGAATTCGGGTCACCGACCGTCGGAGCGCAACGGGGAGCTGGGCATGCGGGACGCAGTCATCGTCGACGCGGTACGGACGCCGATCGGCAAGCGCAACGGATCACTGGCGGGGGTGCACGCCGCCGACCTCTCGGCCCACGTGCTGAACGCGCTGGTCGAGCGCACCGGGGTCGACCCGGGCGCCATCGACGACGTCGTCTGGGGCTGCGTCACGCAGGTGGGCGACCAGTCCAGCAACATCGGCCGGTTCGCCGTGCTGGCCGCGGGCTGGCCGGAGCACGTGCCCGGCCAGACGATCAACCGGGCCTGCGGGTCGAGCCAGCAGGCCGTCGACTCGGCCGCGCACGCCGTCATGGCCGGGCAGTACGACCTGGTCGTGGCCGGTGGCGTGGAGACGATGAGCAGGGTGCCGCTGGGCGCGGCCCGCGAGAGCGGCATGCCCTACGGGCCCAAGGTGCTCGAGCGCTACGACGGCTTCGCCTTCAACCAGGGCGTCGGCGCCGAGCTCATCGCCGAGCGCTACGGCCTCTCCCGCCAGCGGCTCGACGAGTTCGCGGCCCGCTCGCACGCGCTGGCCGCGGCGGCGATCGACGACGGCGCGTTCACCGACCACACCGTCGCGATCGACGTGGAGGGCACTAAATTCACCGCCGACGAGGGTCTGCGCCGCGGCACCTCGCCGGAGACGCTGGCCAAGCTCAAGCCCTCGTTCAAGCCCGACGGCGTCATCCACGCCGGCAACGCCTCGCAGATCTCCGACGGCGCCGCCGCGCTGCTCATCACCACCTCGGAGAAGGCCGCCGAGCTGGGCCTGACGCCGATCGCGCGCTACCACTCCGGCGCGGTCAGCGGCGCCGACCCGATCACCATGCTGCTCGGCCCCATCCCGGCCACCGAGAAGGTGCTGCGCAGGACCGGTCTGAAGATCGAGGACATCGGCACGTTCGAGGTCAACGAGGCCTTCGCCCCGGTGCCGCTGGCCTGGCAGGCCGAGACCGGCGCCGACCCCGAGCGGCTCAACCCGCTCGGCGGGGCGATCGCCGTCGGGCACCCGCTCGGGGCGTCCGGCGCGGTCCTGATGACCCGCATGATCGCCCGGATGCGGCGCGAAGAGCTGCGCTACGGGCTGCAGACGATGTGCGAGGGCGGCGGCACGGCCAACGCCACCATCATCGAGCTGATCGGGTAGCGGCACGGTCCGTGCCCGGGCTGCCCCCGGGTCCGGTCGACCGTCAGGGGATGACCCGGACGCCGGCGGCGACGAGGTCGCGCACGGCGGGGGAGTCCGGGGCGGCGTCGGTGACGACGGCGGTGACCTCGTCGAGCCCGAGCACGGCGAACCGCGACGCCGCCCCGATCTTCTCGGCGCTGGCCAGCACGTAGGTGTCGGCGGCCCGCCGCGACAGGGCCCGCTTCATCGCGGCCTCGTCGGCGTCGCCGGTGGTCAGGCCGGTCTCGTGGTGCACGCCGGTGACGCCGAGCAGGAACAGGTCGGCGGTGACGGCCTGCGCGGCCTCCACCGCGGCCGCGCCGCAGGTCACCAGGGAGTGCTTGAACAGCCGCCCGCCCAGCACGAAGACCTCCACGTCGCGGTGGTCGACCAGGGCCGCGGCGACGGTCGGGCTGTGGGTGACGACGGTGGCGTCCAGGTCGAGGGGCAGCGCGCGGACCACGGCGAGCGCCGTCGTGCCGCCGTCGATGATCGCGGTGCTGCCCGGCTCCACCAGGCGCGCCGCGGCGGTGGCGACGCGCTCCTTGCTGGCCGGCTCGACCTGCTGGCGACCGGCGTAGTCGGCGACGGCGGGCGAGATGGGCAGCGCCCCGCCGTAGACGCGCTGGCAGAGCCCGGCCGCGGCCAGGTCGCGCAGGTCGCGGCGGACGCTGTCCTCGGAGATCCCGAGCTCGGCGGCGAGGTCCTTGGCCACCACGCGCCCGTCCCGGCGGAGGCGGTCGAGCAGCAGGTCACGGCGCTGTGCGGCCAACATGCACGTTTCTCCTTGTTTTCTCCGACTCCTGCACGATACCGTCCAGAACGTGCAGACGACATCCCTGATGATCCTGATCGCCGGCCCCTACCGCTCCGGCACCGGCGACGACCCCGCGAAGATGGCGGCCAACCTGGCCCGGCTGGAGGAGGCCGCATGGCCCCTGTTCGCCGCCGGGCACGTGCCGATGATCGGCGAGTGGGTGGCCCTGCCGGTGCTGAGCAGCGCGGGCGCCACCGGCCCGCTCGACCCCCTCGCCGAACGCGTCATGTACCCGACGGCCCAGCGGCTGCTGCAACGCTGCGACGGCGTGCTGCGCCTGCCCGGCGACTCGACCGGTGCCGACCAGGACGTCGCGATCGCGCGGGAGCGCGGCATCCCGGTGTGGTTCCGCATCGAGGACGTCCCCGGCTGCGGGGTGTAGTGCCGTGGTCGGCCGACCCGCGGGAGGGCGGGTCAGCCGGTCGGCAGCGGCGCGCCGGGATCGACCGGCGGCGGGGTCAGCGGCAGCACGAACGAGGGCAGCACGCCCGCCTGCTGGTCGTTGACCGAGAGCGTCACCGCCCCGGGCGTCTGGCGCACCTCCAGGTGGGTCGGCCGGGTGTTCCGGTCGCGGATCAGCGGGTACCGCGCGTCGGCGCTCATCAGCGACAGCACCGGGCCGGCGGCGCGCAGCGCGGTGGCGTCGGTCGGGGTGGTGCCGTCCACGCTGAGCACGTAGGTCGCGCGGACGGGCAGCGGGTGCGCGCGCTCCGGCCCGACCGGCATCGCCACCGCGACGTGGTCGCCGCCGGCGAGGTCGAGCAGCAGCAGGGCGTCGGGGTCCTGCGGGTTGTCGGGCTTGTCGACGTAGTCGGCGGTGACGCCGATGTCGAACAGGCCGTCGCCGACCTCGGTGGCCGCGGTGGCCGCCTGCCAGCCGTCGGCCGAGCTGAGCACGGTCACCGCGGTGACCTCGGACTGGCGGTCGGGCGGCACGTAGAGCCCGGACAGCGGCAGCACGGCGCCCGACCGGAACTCCGAGGCCAGCAGCGTCGAGTGCGAGGCGACGGCGCGCTCGGCGCGGCCGCCGTCGGGCAGGCGCACCTCGATGATCCGCGACAGCGACTGGTAGCCGGCGACCGTCGTGTCGACGAACACGACCGTCCGCCCGGCCGGCGCCGTGCCGGCCCACAGCACGCACGCGCGCTCCAGGACCGGACTGGAGCCGCCCAGGTCGCCCTCGGTCTCGACGTCGGGGTCGGTGACCGCGGCCCACGCCGCGCCCAGCGCGCCGTCGTCTCCGAGGAGGTCGCCGCCCGGGCGGTGCAGCAGGAAGTCGCAGTCCGCCGGCCGCTGGTTCGACGCCCGCCAGGCGTCCGCGCCGAAGATCGCGGCGCCGCCGATGACGACGACGCCCAGCAGCCCGACGACGACGTAGGCGATCCCGCGCAGCACGGTCGACACGGCTGTCATCCTGGCCCTTCCCGCGATCCGGCGGACCGGTGGTCCTACGGAGATCGAGTTCGGGTTGTCCGATCCCGTCAGGCGCCGTGCGTCAACGCGCCGAGCCGGCCGTGCGCGCGCACAGCGCGGCGAACCAGCCCAGGCCCACGGCCAACGACACCCGCTGGAAGAACCCGCCCAACCGGACGAGCCCGGGCCGCTGCGCGAATCCGCCACCGGCCCGCACGAACGCCGCGAAGTCGGCCACCGCGGCCGCCCCGGACACCGCGGCCCAGCCGGTCTCCCCGCGCCGCAGCGCCGAGACCGCGGTGGTGCCGGCGGCGACGGGCAGGCACAGGAACACCGGTGCGGACGCCAGGTCGTGCAGCCGGCCGGCGGTGGTCGGGGGATCGGGGGAGGGCGGCGTGCCCGGCGGGTAACCGCTGATCGGGTCGGACAGGAAGGCGCCCGCACCGACCAGGCCCGCGCCCACCGCCGCGAGGAGCGCGGGGACGGTGCGCGGCAACGTCCGGCTGCGCGCCAGACCGCCCGCCCCGGCCAGTACCAGCGCCCCGGAGACGGAGAAGTTCGCGACCTGGCGCCACCCGCGCGGACCGATCGCGAGCGAGCTGATCGGGTGGCGCAGGGGGTCGTAGTCGGGGCGGGTGGCGCCCTCGACGGAGGCGACGCCGAGGAACACCGCCCCGGCGGCCGCGCCGCACCGCAGCAGCGCTCGGGTCGTGGCGGCGGAGCGGGTACCTATGAAGCCATCCTGGCCCGGTCGCTACGGGCCGCGCAGCCCCGCCACCCGGTCGGCCACCGCCAGCATCAGCCGCCCGGCGGGCTGCAGCCCGATCCGCGTGGCCAGCAGCCCGGTCGAAACCCGCTCGACCACGCCCCACTCCCAGATCGCGGTCGCGTCGAGGTCGGTGCGCGTGGCCAGCATCCGGGCGCGGGCGAACGGATCACCGCCGACCATGTCCTCGGGGTCCTCACGCATCACGACGCCGAGGTCGTACTCCGGCTCGGCGAGCAGGCCGTCGGGGTCGACGAGGGCCCACCCGTCGCCGTCGGCGAGGACGTTCCACTGGTGGGGGTCGCCGTGCACGAGCACCGCGCGCTCGTCGTCGTGCGCCGCGGCACGGCGCTCGGCGCACGCCACGGCGTGCTCGACGGCCCGCTCGGAGCAGGGTCGGTCCAGCTCGGCCCACCAGGCGACGACGCCGTCGGCCAACCCCCGGGCCTTCGCGGCGCCGGCCGGCAGTTCCCGGGCGTCCGCCCCGAGCTCCGCGACCGGTACCCAGAACCGCCGCACGAGGGTGCAGAGGATCTGATGGCGCTCGGCGATCGGCAGGCCCCGGTCGTGCAGGGACGGACCGAGCCGGTCGAGCAGGAGCGCGCCGCGGCCGGCGTCGTGGCGCAACAGACGCACGCAGCCCCGACCAGATGCCGCCCGCAGCGCGATGACCTCGTCGCGGGCAGCGGCCCCGTCGCGCGGCACCAGCAGCTTGAGCACCGCCGGGCGGCCGTCGGCGGTCACCGCCTCGACGACCACCGATTCCGTGGAATCGGAGTACGTCCGCCCGACCGTGACACCCCACTCGCGCTCCAGATCGGCCACCAGCGCCGGCAGGCCGGACAGCCACGCCCCCGCGCCGTGCACACGCGCCTTCTCCCGCACCGGTGCCGGGACGTCGAGCACCCGGGCATCCCAGCAGGCTCCGGTGCCCGGCGGCGAGCGACTTTCAGCCCGCTGCGACCGGGCGGCCGAAGTCGACGGCGTCGATCACGGCTCTTGGAAGCCGTCCGGTGAGTTCGGCGTCCGGGCGCGCGCCGAGCGCGTCGTTGACGGTCGCGAACGCCACCCGCAGCGCCACGAACGCGGTGATCGCGAAGATCTGCGGGTCGGTGAAGCCGGCCTCGCGCAGCGCCCGCACGTCGTCGGCGGTCGTGGCGTTGGGGTCGCGCGCCACCGCCCGCGCCCAGCGGGCCATCGCCCGCTCGGCGGCGGTGAGACCGGCGTCGTCGCCGCGCAGCACGGCTGCCGCGGTGTCCGCGTCGGTGGCGCCGGCGAGTCGCCCGCCCCAGGTCAACGAGCAGTACGAGTCGCCGAGCGCCGACGCGCACGCCGCGACCAGGACGCCCCGCCCGCGCCTCCCGAGCCCCAGCGGCGCGACGGCCGCGCCCATCAGGTCGAACAACCCGGTCTGGGTGCCCGGCTGGTGCGCCCACACCCGCGACGCGTTCATCACGTAGCCGACCTCCCCGACGTCCACGTCGAAGATCCGGCGGACGTCGTCGGTCAGCGGGGGCGCGGCCAGGAAACCGGTCACCGGGCAGGGGTGGCGACCGGCCGCCCGGCCGCCTGCCAGGCCACGATCCCGCCGTCGAGGTGCGCGACGCGGGTGTAGCCCATCTCGGCCAGCGTGGCCGCGGCCAGCGCGGACCGGGCGCCGGACTTGCAGTGCACGATCACCCGGCGCGACGGCGACAGCTCGGGCAGGTGGTAGGGGCTGGCCGGGTCGGCGTGGAACTCCAGCATCCCGCGCGGCGCGGCGACCGCCCCCGCGATCGTGCCGTCGGTGAGCTGCTCACCCGGCTCCCGGACGTCCACCAGGACGACGTCGGGCGAGTCCAGCTCGGCGGCCACCTGCTCCGGGCTCAGGTGCTCCACCCGCTGCCGGGCGGCGGTGATCATGTCGGCGACGTTCATCGGATCCTCCTGCGTGATCGGTGCGACCAGCGTCGCGGTCCGCGGCGCGCAGGACATCCGTGCGGATCACGGAACTCTGGTGTCCGTGGGGGGTACGGAGAGGGGCGGGCCGTCTTCGCAGCGTGTGTGGTTCTTGAGGACCGCGCGTTCAGCGGTGAAAATTCCGTGTTGGCTGCCCGTTGACGCCGAGTCTCTTTGATCGTGGGAGGTCGTTTCGCAGCGGGGCGCTGAGGGCC
>NZ_JAHDTH010000281.1 GCF_018531445.1 Pseudonocardia lacus | reverse complement strand
GGCCGCGGTGCGGCGGACCCCCGCTACCCCCTGCGCGGGCGCGCGCACGGCGACCGGGGCGGGGCGCGCCGCCGCCCGGTTCGCCGCCCGGTTCGACGCCGCCCGGTTCAGGACGGCCCGGTTGGCCTCCCGCACCCGCGCGACCGCCGCGGGGATCCGCTCACCCATGGCCATGGCTGCTCCGCCCGTTCTCGTGCTCACCCTGCTCGTGCCGCCGCGGCTCCGGGCGTCCCGCGCCCGATGTTCCCAGATCCGCGGTCCGGCCGGCCGCCGCGGCGCGGCCGGGTCGCGGGGACGGCGGGAACGCGACGAGGCCCGCTCCCCGGAGCGGGGAGCGGGCCCTGTCGTGTGCGTGCTGGGTACCGGTCACGGCACCCGGGTCGCCTAGCGCCGGACGCCGCGGCGCGCGTACAGGTTGGCGGCGATGACCACGCCGACGGCGGCCACGATCACCTGCACCAGCAGCTCGAGCCAGTCGATGCCGTTGGTGGCGGTCGGGATGCCGATCGCGCGGGCCAGGAAGGTGCCGATGAACGCGGCGATGATGCCGACCACGATCGTCAGCCAGATCGGGATGGGCTGACGGCCCGGAACGACCAGTCGACCGAGCGCGCCGATGATGGCACCGACGACGATCGCGACAATGATCCCAGTGATGGTCACGAGTTTCCTCCACACGACTGTGGACCGACGACCGGCCCGTTCGAGGGGTGAGTAGCCGAAAGCGGGGTCCGCTATGCACGGGGAGCGGACCGTGAGCCTTTCGTGATCGTGGTTGAACCGTTCGGCCTAGCTCACACGTCCGTCCGCAGCAGGCCCAACGGTGTCGTCGCGGGTCGGATCGGTCGGCGCGCCCCGGGCCGCGGTCGGGCCGGTCACCGCGAGGACCGTGTCGCCGCAGCGCACGAGGTCGCCGACGCGCAGCCGGTCGTCCGGGCCGGCGGGGTCCACGCGGTCGCCGTTGTGGAACGTGCCGTTGCGCGATCCCAGGTCGCGAAGGAGCACGGCCCCGTCGCGCACGACCAGCGCCGCGTGCCGGCGGGACACGGCCGGGTCCCAGCTCAGCGCGATGTCCGCGGCCTCGCTGCGCCCGATGACCAGCTCGCCGTCGGCGGGCAGCTCGCGCCTGCGCGGCAGTCCGCTGCCGTCCACCCAGGTCAGCGCCGGGCGCACCGGCCCGGCGCCGCCGGGCTCGCCGAAGCGCAGCAGCTCGGCCGTGTCCGCCTGGCCCAGGATCGCCGCCTCCAGGTTGCGCAACGCGGCGCCGGGATCCAGGCCGACCTCGTCGGCGAGGACCTTGCGCGCGCGGTGGTAGGCGCGCAGCGCGTCGGCCTGCCGCCCGTCGCGGTGCAGCGCGACCATCAGCTGGCCCCACAGCCGTTCGCGCAGCGGGTGCGCGGCCACCAGGTCCTCCAGCTCGGCGACCAGCCCGGGCGTCCCGGTGCGCAGCGCGGCGCCGATCATCGCCTCGGTCGCGTCCAGCCGGACCGTCTCGTAGAGGCTGCGTGCCGCACGCAGGTAGGCGAAGTCGCGCAGGTCGGCGCAGAACTCGCCGCGCCACAACCCCAGCCCGGTCCGGTAGGCGGCCTCCGCGCCCGCGGCGTCGCCCGCCCGGTCGGCGGCCCGGGCCCGGCGCAGCGCCGCCTCCGCCTGCCGCACGTCGACCTCCACCCCGTCGATCCGGTAGCCGGCGGGGGTGTGGGTGAGCACGTCGGCGTGCGGGGCCAGCTCCTGGCGCAGGCCGTGCACGTGGACCTGCAGCGTGCCGCGGGAGGCCGGCGTCCCGGTGTCGGACCAGACGGCGTCGTGCAGCCGGTCGACCGCGACCGGCGCCCCCGCGGACGCCGCGAGCACCGCCAGCACCGCGCGCCTGCGCACCCCGGCGATGGGCCGGGGCTCGCCGTCCACGGTGAGCCTGACCTCGCCGAGCAGCCCGACGGTGACTCCCTCGCCGACGCTCACGTCGGGTACCGCAGCTCGGCGAAGAACTCCGCCACCGGGTCGAGGTCGCGCGGGAACGGCACCTGCGGGCGGCCGTCCAGCACCGCCACGACGTCCTGGTCGTCGACGGTCCAGGCGTAGCGGGTGTTGTCCCCCAGTACGTAGCAGAGCAGGGTGCCGCCGCGCCCGTCGCGCGACCACGCCTGGCGCGCCGGGAGGTCCTGCGGGCAGCTGCCCTCCAGCAGCGCGGTCGGCTCCTGGCCCGCGCCCGTGCGCAGGTAGGTCTCGACGGCGCCGCCACCGGGCAGCGCGAACAGCCGCAGCTCGCCGACCTCCTCGGGGGTCTCGCACACCCGCTGCGCCTGCACCCCCGCGGAGGCCGCCGCCGCGGACGGGGTGGTCGGCCGGCACGTCGCGCCCACCGGCGTGCTGGCGTCGAGCCGCTCGTCGGGCCCCGCCCGCCACAGCCCCGGCGCGACGAGCGCCGCCGTCACCACGACGGCCAGCACGACGGCCCCGATCAGCACCCGCCGCGAGCGCCACGGGCCGCGGACGCGCCCGCCGTCGGGCAGCGTGGGTGCCGGCCGGCGGGTCGGGCTGCGGTCCTCGCCCGGCGTGTCGAGGATGTCGCGGATCTGCTGGCGCACGGCGCCCGGCGACGGGCGCTCGGCCGGGGCCTTGGCCAGCATGCCGGCCAGCAGCGCGTTGAGCATCCGGGTGCGCCGGTCGGGCGCCTGCAGGCGGGGCAGCGGGCCCCGCACGTGGCCCATGATCACCTGGGGCTGGCTGCCCTCGTAGGGCGGCGCGCCGGTCAGCAGCGCCCACAGCATGCAGCCCAGCGAGTAGACGTCGGAGGCCGGCACGGCGGGCTCGCCGTCGAGCCGCTCGGGCGCCAGGTAGGCCAGCGTGCCGACGACGCCCGCGGTCTCCCCCGTCCCGCCGGCGACGTCGGCGGCGTTGCGCGCGATGCCGAAGTCGGCCAGGTAGACGAAGTCCTCGTCGGCGGCCGTGGCGGCCGGGCGGATCAGCACGTTGCTCGGCTTGACGTCGCGGTGCACGACGCCGATCGAGTGCGCGTCGGCCAGCGCCGCGGCCACCTGGGCGGTGATGCGCAGCGCCCGCCGGGGGGGCAGCGGCCCGTCGGCCAGCAGCGCGCCCAGGTCGGGCCCCTGGATCAGCTGCATCGCCAGGAACAGGTTGCCGTCGTGCTCACCGTGGTCGTAGATCTGGATGACGTGCGGCGAGTCGAGCCGGGCCAGCGCGGCCGCCTCGCGGCCGAAGCGGCTGCGGTAGAGGGGGTCCTCGGCCAGCTCGGCGGGCAGCACCTTGAGCGCGACCGGCCGGTTGAGCTTGCGCTGCCATGCCCGGTACACCACCCCCATGCCGCCGCGGCCGATGCGGGCGTCGATGCGGTAGTCGCCGAAGTCCCCGGCCAGCGGGACCGACGTCCCGGACACCTCGGCCCCCTCCCCGCGACCAGCCCGGCCGCTCCCCCCGTGGGAGCCGGTGCCGGCGCCGGGCGCCACGGCCCGACCCCGCACGAGTGATCCGCGGACACCCTATCGAGGCCGCGCGGCATCCCCCGCGCCCGTCGGTCGCGAGCGCGGATAGCGGACGCACAGGTGCCCCGCCCTGTATCGATCAACTCCTGTTGCTGATCAACACTGGGCGGGGCACGGGGTCGATGCGGTTCAGCGTGGCGCAACGCACCGGTGATCGTTCCCCGGTCGCCGCGGCGCCTGTTCGACGGTCACCGCCGTACTGGCATCCAGGTGACCGACGCCACCCGACCGGGTGCTCCAGCTTTCATTCCGGAATGTTTCCTGCCGATTGCGGACGCCTTTGCCCGGTCATCTGCGCGCGCACATGCACGGTCGTTTGCACGCTCCTTCCGGCACCGAGCGTCGCGCTCGGTGCCGTCGCCATTACCGTCGGCGGCTGACCGTGGGAAGATCGAGCCGCGGCTCGTCCTCCACGGGGGCCAATGCGACGTGCCCGATTCCGGCGTACACCTGAGGGCGCGAAGAGCGCAGAATGAGCGCCCAAACGGCCCCACCGGCGGCAGCCACAAGGACCAGTGCGGGCAGGATCCAGCGCAGCGGCGACGTCGGGTCGGTACCCAGCAGCGCGTCGAAGTTCACCAGCAGGATCACCACGATCGCGCCCAGCAGCAGGCACGCCGCGACCGGCGCGATGAGCCGCTGCCAGACCGAGGCGGGCGCGTTCGGGTGGCGACGGAAGAAGCCCACCACCGCGGCCGACGTTCCGGTCATCAGCAGGACCACACCCAGCGCGGCCACCCCGCTGAACCAGGTGAACAGCTCCAGCACCGGGTCGCTGCCGCTGATGACGAAGATCACCAGGATGACGACCGCGATGATCGACTGCAGCAGCGAGCCCGCCACCGGGCCGCCCGAGCGCGTGCCCACGGTGTCGAGCACGTCGGGGAGCACGCGCTCCCGACCCAGCGCGAAGAAGTACCGGGCCACGCTGTTGTGGAAGCTCAGCAGGGCGGCGAACACGCTGGTCAGGAACAGGACGCTGGCGACGTCCGAGACGATCGGCGCGTAGTGCTCGCCGAGCGCGGCGAACACGACGCCCGGACCGTTCTCGGCCGCGACGGCCTGCAGGTTCTCCGGGCCGACGTTGACCGTCATGGCCCAGGCCGACAGCGCGTAGAACAGGCCGGTGAAGGCCACCGCGACGAAGGTGGCCCGGCCGACGGTGCGCTGGGGGTCCTTGCACTCCTCGCTGTAGATCGCGCTGGACTCGAAGCCGATGAAGCAGGCGATGCCGAAGGCGAAGACCGCCCCGACGCCGGGCAGGAACAGCTGGTCGAACTGGAAGCCCGCGGTGGAGACGGTGCCGCCGGCCGGGTCGCCGAGCGCACCCAGGTCGTAGAGGACCACGGCGACGATCTCCAGCACGAGCAGCACCGCGAGGATGCTGGCGTTCAGGTCGACCCGCAGCACACCCAGCGCCCCGACCAGCACCAGCGCGAGCAGGGCCCAGAGCCACCAGTCGACGCTGACGCCGAAGGTGGCCGAGGCGAAGTCGGCCATCACGGCGCCGAAGAGGCCGTAGAGCCCGATCTGGATGGCGTTGTAGGCAACGAGCGCCACAAAGGCGCCGGAGACGCCTGCCACTCGGCCCAGTCCCTGCGCCAGATAGGAGTAAAACGCCCCCGCGTTGGCGACGAAGCGGCTCATCGCGGCGTAGCCGACGGCGAAGATGGCGAGGGAGAGCGCGAGGATCAGGAACGCGAGCGGCACGCCGGGGATCCCGGTCACCGCGAAGGCGGTCGTCACGCCGCCGCCGAGCACGGTCAGCGGCGCTGACGCGGCCACGGTGAAGAACACCAGATGGATCACACCCAGCCGTCGACGACGTAGTTGCGAAACAATCTGATGACCGGAAGAGTAGGCCATTCGTGCGCTCCTTGTCACAATCCGATCGGGGGCGAGTTCGAGACGGTAGTCCCCGTGCGTCGACTTGTGGAGAAGGGGGTTCGGGTGCCACACGAGCGCCACCGCGGTCGTTCACGATCAACAACGGGAAACCGTTCGCGCGCGTACTGTCAACATCGTGACGATAGGTGACCGTTCCCGGTTCGCCGTCACCGACCGTCACCCCAACAAGCCCACCCGAGGAACGCAGAACCCATGAGCCGCAGCCACCTCGCCGAGAATTTCTTCTTGATCGTCCACGACCCCTTCACCGGCAAGCTGACCATCAGCCGCGAGCTGCTCGACTGCGGCCTGGTCGCCTCACAGCTCGCTGACCTGGTCCTTTCCGGTCACCTGGACGTGGTGGACGACCGCGTGGTGGTCACCGACCGCACCGGCGGACGTGACGAGGAACTCGACCGGTTCGTGCTCGACGCGGTGGCGAGGCAGAAATCTGCACACACCGTGCGCGTGTGGTCCGAGTCGGTGGGGGAGATAGTCTTCGACCTGGTCGTGAAGAGCCTGCTCGACGACGGGGTCATCCGGGCCGAGAAGTCCAGGGCGGTGCTGCGCCGGGGTCCGGAGCGGTTCCCCGCCCAGGACCTGCTGCGGGCCAGCGGACCCCGGCTGCGCCTGGAGCACATGCTGCGCCACCCCACGGAGTTCGACCTCCCCGGGGCGGTGACCGCGGCGATCGTCGGCGCGCTGGGCGTGGAGCGGACCTTCGAGTTCGACATCGAGCGCGAGCTGTTCACCGAGCTCTCGGAGAACCTGCCCCCGTCGCTCGAGCGGCTGGTGGCGGGCGTCGCGGCCACCGTCGCGGCAATCTCGCTGACGATCCGTCGGTGACCGGGCCCGTCCGGTCGCGCCGGTCCCACCTAGTGGCAGAGGACGTGTGACATGGCTCGCGGGGACGAGACGAGGATCGGGGGCGGCCGCTTCGCCGGCTCCCCCTTCCTGGCCCAGAGCGCGGCGTTCCGACGCGGCGCCGACAACCTCGACAGCCGCGACCCGCTGTCCACCCACAACGACGCCGCGGTCGCCCAGTTCGGCGCCGGCC
Source organism: Pseudonocardia lacus (assembly GCF_018531445.1). GTDB lineage: Bacteria > Actinomycetota > Actinomycetes > Mycobacteriales > Pseudonocardiaceae > Pseudonocardia > Pseudonocardia lacus. Next base: position 1,312 of record NZ_JAHDTH010000281.1, on the reverse strand, counting down.
GCGCCGCCGAGGCGGCCGCGGTGCTCGAGGGGCTGCTCGCCGACTGCCGCTCGATCCTCGGCCCACGCCACCCCGAGACGCTCGTCGTCGAGGGCAACACCGCGGCCGCGCTGGTCGCCGTGGGCCGGCTGAGCGAGGGCATCGCGCTGATGGAGGCCAACGTCGCGGCCCGCGAGAGCGAGTTCGGCGACGACCACCCCCGCACCCTGACCGCGCGCGAGGCGCTGGCCACCGCCTACCGGCTCGGCGGGCGGCTGGCCGAGGCCCTGCGGGTGTCGATGCGGGTCACGGCGCAGCGCACGGCCGTGCTCGGCCCGACCCACCCGCACACGCTGGTGTCCCGGCTCGGGCTGGGCCTCACCCGCGCCGACAGCGGCGACATGCGCGGCGCGGAGAGCATCGTGATGCCGGCGCTGCGCGAGGCCGTCGCCGCGCACGGCCCGCACCACGTCGTCACCACCGCCCTGCGCTCGTGCGCGGGCAGCCTGCACGCCGTCGCCGGGCGAGTGGACGAGGCCCGCGACGCCCTGGTGCAGGCCGTGCAGGACAGCGAACGCCAGCTGGGCAGCGGGCACCCCGACACCACGGCGCTGCGCGAGGAGCTGATGACGCTGTCGTCCTCGTCCCCGGCGCCCTCGTCCCCGGCGCCCACGTCCTGAGGGCCCGGACAGCCCGCTGAGGCTCCCGGGGTCCCGGGGCGGCGCGCCGGCGGGTGCCGGCCCCGGGCGGAACCCGGAGCCGACCGGACGGCTCAGCGCTGGTAGGCCATCAGCGCGGCCTCGACGCGCGGCAGCGCCTGGCGGACCGCGAGGTGCAGGCGCGCGACGTTGGGGCCGTCCGTCCCGTAGAGCACCAGGATCGCGTTCTCGCCGATCGGGTGGACCGCCACGCAGCCCTTGTTGCCCTGCACGACCGTGCCGCCGAGCTCGCCCAGCCGCATGAGGTAGGCGAACTGGGCGCCCACGCCCGAGGTCGCCGCGGCGAGCGCGGCGATCGACTCGGCGTGCAGGCTGTCCTCGCACTCCGCGGCGATGAGCATCCCGTCACCGGTGGCGATCAGCGCGCCGCTGACCCCGATGACCTCCGTGAGCACCTCCCGCAGCTCGGCACACAACGACTCGGTGTCCGTCACCCTGTCCACACCCATGCTCCTCGCGCCCACCGTTCCGCTCACCGCTCACCGCTCACTGCCCGGCCCCGTCGTTCGGCAGCCGTCGTGGGTGCCATGGCGCGCGCCGGCGCGGCCGGTCGGCCGAGGTGGCCCCCGGCACCCGCCGCGCCAGCGTGGCGGGCACCGAGCCGGCCTGCTGGG
>NZ_JAHDTH010000030.1 GCF_018531445.1 Pseudonocardia lacus | reverse complement strand
GGCTGGCCGCGCGCCTGCGCGGTCGGACCGACCCGGCGGCGCTGGCGTTCCGGCTGCGGCTGCGCCACGGCGGACCCCGGCCGTGGACGGTCGACGGCCCGCCCGCCGGCGGGCTCGCCGCCGCCTGCTGAACGGCCCGGGCTCCCCGCTCAGCCGGCGAGCGCCTCGCCGTACAGCTCGGTCAGCGCCGCCCAGTGCCGTCGGTCGGCGTCGGCGTCGTAGGTGGTGTTGTCGGGCACCGCGAACCCGTGCGCGGCCGGGTAGGTCTCGATCCGGTGGCGCACGCCCGCCCCGGTGAGCGCCTGCTCCAGCCGCTCGTGCTGCTCGGCGGGGAAGGACCGGTCGTCCCGCGCCGCGGCGACCAGGACCGTCGCCCGGATGCGGTCGGCGACCAGGTGCGGGCTGCCCGGGTCGTCGCCGGCGAGGTTGCCGCCGTGGAAGGACGCCGCCGCGGCGACCCGGTCCGGGTGGTGCGCGGCGACCAGCAGCGAGGTGCGCCCGCCCATGCAGTAGCCCGTCGTCCCGACGGCGGCGCCGCTGACCTCCGCCCGCCCGCCCAGGAAGTCCAGGAAGGCGCCGGCGTCCCGCACGACCATCTCCGGAGTGAGGCCCTGGGCGAGGGCACCCAGCCTGGCCCGCTCGTCCGGGTCGCCGAACACCGTCGCCGGGTCGAACGGCGCGAACGGGGTGCGGTGGTAGACGTCGGGCAGCAGGACGGTGTACCCGAGACCGGCGAGCCGGTCTGCCATGTCGAGGAACGTCGGGCGCACACCGGCCGCGTCCGGGTAGAGGATCACCGCCGGTGCGGCGCCGTCTGCCGCGGTGTGCAGCGTCGCCGCGCACTCGCCGTCCGCCGTGCCGATGGTCACGTCCGTGCGCGCCATGCCGCCTCCCCGTCCACGCTGTCGCCGTCCCGGCACGCTATCGACCGCGGTGCCGGGGCGCTGCGATGATCGCTGCAGGCGATCACCCAGCGGACCGGAGGAGGACCGGGTGCACCCCTACCGCAGCGTGGTCTCGATCGGCGACAGCTTCACCGAGGGCGTCGGCGACGAGCTCGACGACGGCACCGTGCGCGGCTGGGCCGACCTCGTCGCGCACGGCCTGCAGGCCGCGGCCGAGGAGCCGGTGCTCTACGCCAACCTGGCGGTGCGGGGCAAGCTGCTCGGGCCGATCCTGGGCGAGCAGCTCGACGCCGCCCTGGCGCTGGGGCCCGACCTGCTCACCGTGAACGGCGGCGGCAACGACCTGCTGCGCGCCCGGGTCGGCATCCGGGAGCTGTCGGAGTCGACGCGCCGGGCCACCGCCCGGGCCACCGCGGCCGGGACCCACGTGCTGGTGGTCACCGGGGCGGACCCGACCGCGCGGCTGCCGCTGGGCCGGGCCGTCCGCCGCCGCGGCGACGCACTCGCCGACGCGGTCCGCGCCTGGGCCACCGACCTGACCGCGGTCACCTTCGTCGACAACTGGCACGACGACCGGCTCCGGGAGGCGGACTGCTGGTCGGGCGACCGGCTGCACCTGGGTCCCGCCGGGCACCGCAGGGTGGCCGGCAACGTCCTGCGCGCGCTCGGGGTCGCCGTCCCCGAGGACCTCCTGCGCGTCCCGCACGGAGCGGGCACCCCGACGTCGAGCGGCGGGCCCGGCTACTACGCCCGCCACGTCCTGCCCTGGGTGGGCAGGCGCCTGCGCGGGCGCTCCTCCGGCGACGGGCGCGAGCCGAAGCAGGCGACGCTGGCGCCGGTGCGCGTGCTGCTCGGGTAGCGCCCCGCTCAGCAGCCCAGCTGCTGGGTCATCGTGAGGGTCGTGCCGCAGCGCCCGGCGGCCAGGTTCAGCGAGGTGACCGACGAGCGGATCATGCTCAGCCCGCGGCCGCGGAAGCCCGGGTCGCGGTCGGGCTCCGACCAGGCCCCGTCGTCGCTGACCGCCACCGTGACGGCCCGGGGCGCTCCCGCCGGGGCGCTCAGGCTGCCCTCGACGCGGATGTGGCCGGGCTCCCGGTCGCGGTAGGCGTGGTCGACGCAGTTGGTGACGGCCTCGCTCACCGCGAAGACGAGGTCGTCGGCGAGGTCGCAGAGCGCGGCCCGGCCGCACACCCGGGCCATCCAGCCGGCCACCGCCCGCCGCGCCTGCGCGGGCGAGCGACCTCCGGCCCTGAGCACGAGCCGCAAACCGTCCGTCACCCTACGTCCGTACCCGGCCCGCGGGGTCGCCAACCCGGATCGCCGGGCACCCCGCGCGACCGGGATGCGCCGGGGTGCGACCCGGGTCATACTCTGGCGGTCCCGAGGCCGGGACGACCACGGCAGAGCCACCGGCGCCCCAGTCCGGTGCCGCGCAGGGAAGGACCCCGTTGCCCCGACCAGGCGACACCCCACGGGACCAGGACCGGGCCGGACCGTTCGCGTCCGCCTGGGTCGAACCCGTCGGCACCGACACCGTGCGGCTGCGCACGTGGTGGCCGAGCAGCTCGGTGGCCGTGCTGTCGGTCGAGGGCGAGCTGGACAACCTGGAGGCCGAGGCGGTCGGTGACGAGCTGCAGGGACTGCTGCGCAGCTCGCGCGCCGAGGTCGTGGTGCTCGACCTGACCGCCGTGACGTTCTTCGGCTCCCGCGGTCTGGAGGTCGTGGTGCAGGGCGCCCGCGCCGCCGAGGCCGCCGGCACGGTGCTGCGCGGCGTGACCGGCCCCGCCAACCGGCGCGTCACCCGCCCCCTCGACATCACCGGCGTCGACCAGGCGGTGCCGTGGTTCCCCACCACGGACGAGGCGCTCGTCGCGACCGAGCGGGAGGGCGGACGGGAGCACTGAGGGGGAGCACCGAGGGGGAGCACCGAGGGGGAGCACCGAGGGGAGCACTGAACCGGAGGAGTCGACTCGCTCCGGTACGGGTAGCCACTCTCCGCGCCGGCAGGTCACCGCCGGACGACTCCCCGCTCGCGCCGTCAGAAGGAGGGCCACCCCGATGCCACCACGGCGCCGCAGCCCGGCCGGCGGGACGCCGTGAGGTGGGTGCGGCGGGCACTGGTGTCCGCCGTCCTCGTGCTGTTCCTGGTGGCCGTCGCGGTCCTCGCGCTGGCCGCGGTGGCGCTGGTCGCCTTCCCGCTGGCGATCGTGCTGGAGCTCGTGGTGGTGGGGCTGCTCGTCGGGGCGGGGCTGCGCCTGCGCCGGATGCGGCGTCCCGGCCGCGAGGGCGCGCGGGCGGGACCGCGGTGGACGACCGGGTGGGAGTCCGAGCCGCTCGCCGACGCCGTCCCGGTGGTGCGCGGCAGGCTCGCCGTCGTGCTGGACGAGTGGGGGGTGGGCGGGGAGGCGGGCGAGCCGACGCTGCTCGTGGTCACCGAGCTGGTGTCGAACGCCGCCGAGCACGGCAGCGCGCCCGTGCGGTTGGCCGTCGAGCTGCGCGGCGACGCGGTGCGGGTGGAGGTCTACGACGGCTCCCCCGAGCAGCCCCGCCGGCGCCCGCACGACCCGGAGCGCGTGCGGGGCCGCGGGCTGCAGCTGGTCGACGGGCTGTCCGGCGGCTGGGGGTGGACGCCGTCGCCGCCGGGCAAGGTGGTCTGGGCCGAGGTCGCGACCCAGTGGCCGCGGTAGGCGGCGTTCAGGCCGTCGAGGCGGGCAGGTCGTCCAGCAGCGCCTCGGCGCGGCGGATCTCCTCGCCGAGCGGGTGGTCGGCCTCCACCCCGGGCAGCTCGGCGGCGAGCCGGTGGAAGATCGCCACCGCCGGGACGGGCGGCAGCTCCTCGGTCGACATCCGCAGCGCGCGCACCGCGCCGACCAGCTCGCAGGCCAGGACGGTGCGGTAGGCGTCGATCACCGCGGCGGCGCTGCGCACGGCCTGCGTGGCGAAGCTGGCGTGGTCCTCCAGGCCGCGCGAGATCACCGCGGTGCCGGTGGTGACCTGGGCGGCGGCGTGGCGCATCTCGGCGAGGGCGTCGTGCGCGACGTACTCCAGGATCATGATCCCGGAGCTGCCCGGCGGACCGGAGGCCAGGAACGGCGGCAGCCCGGTCAGCTCCGGCTCGACGAGGTCGCCGAGGCGGGCCACCGACAGCTCGGCCACGTGGTGCACCGCCGCGCGCAGGTGGTCCATCGACAGCGCGAGGTAGGGCGTGGAGAAGTGGCCGTGGTGGTCGACGGTCCCCTCGTCGATGTCGATCAGCGGGTTCTCCGCCGCCGCGTTGACGTCGATGGCCAGCACCGACTCCAGCGCGTCGAGGGCGTCCAGCGCCGGGCCCTGCACCTGCGGGAACACCCGCAGGCCGAAGGGGTCCTGCAGCCTGCGCCCCGGCGCGGGCGACCCGGTCACCGGGCTGATCAGCGCCCGGATCTCGGCGGCGCAGCGCAGCGAACCGGGGAACGGGCGGCGCACGTGGACCCGGTGCGAGAACGCCTCCGGCGAGCCGCCCAGCGCCAGGTAGGACAGCGCCGTCACCACGTGGCTGGCACCCAGCAGCACCCCCAGGTCGTGCCAGGTGAGCACCGCCTGGGCCAGGGTGGCGGCGTTGCTGGAGATGAACGCGAGGGCGTCGCCGGGGCTCACCGCCACCGGATCCACCTCGCCGACCGCCCACGGCAGCTCACCGGCCAGGGTGAGCGCCACCTCGGCCATCGCGGTGAGGTCGCCGGTGCCGATCGCCCCGCGCGAGTGCACCATGGGCAGCGCCCCGACGCTCAGCGCGGTGTGCAGCGCACCCAGCATCCGCGGGTGCACGCCGCTGCCCGCCGCGGCCAGCTGGTTGAGCCGGATCGCCAGCAGGGCCCGGACGGCGTCGGCGGGCAGCAGCCGGCCGACGCCGCTGGCGTGGCTGCGCAGCAGGCGCAGGCCGTGCTCGTCGGCCGCGTCGGGGTCGATCACCACGTGGCGGTTGGCGCCGACGCCGGTGGTGCGCCCGTAGACCGCGCGTTTGGCACTGATCTCGACGGCCAGGTCGTGGGCCCGGCGGGCCCGCGCCAGTGCGGTCGCGTCGAGCTCGACGTCGTCGCCCTCGCGGGCGATCCGCACGATGTCGGCGCAGCGCAGGCGGGCGCCGTCGATCAGCACCACGGATCGGCCGGTCACCGCCGCATGATCTCCCCGCGGGGCCGCGGCGCGCACCGGTCGGAGCCGCAGATCACCCGCCGCTCAGCGGTGGCACGGGCACGGCGGGGTCGGGACCGGCGCCGACGGCTCCCGTGCCGCGGCGAGCACGTCGTCCAGCATGCGCTCGCGCGCCGGGCGGTCCAGCAGGCACCCGCGCGCCACGACCGAGTCGATCCGGGTGGTGTTCGCGATGTCGCGCAGCGGGTCGGCGTCGAGCAGCACGAGGTCGGCGAACCTGCCCTCCTCCACGGTGCCCAGGTCGGCCTCCTGGCCCAGGTAGCGGGCCGGTTCGAGGGTCGCGGCGCGCAGCGCCCGCAGCGGGCTGAGCCCGGCGCGCACCAGCAGCGCCAGCTCCTCGTGCAGCGCGAAGCCGGGCATGACGTAGGGGGTGCCGGTGTCGGTGCCGGCCAGCAGCGCCACGCCGGCGTCGGCCATCTCGGCCACCAGGTCGTGGCGGCGGTCGAACAGCTCGCGGCGCTGCGCGTCGGTCTCCGGGGTCCGGCCCTGCAGGTAGACCTGTTCGAGCTGGGCCGGCCAGCCGCCGGCGTAGGCGGCCGGCAGGTACGCCAGCCGGGGGTCGTCGCGGCGCAGGTCGGCCGGCACGTCCGCGACCCGGTGCACGCTCAGTGTCGGCGTGACGAAGGTGGAGTTGTCGACCAGCCGGGCGTAGAGGTCGGCGGCCTTCGCCGGGTCGGTGCTGCGGGCCGCGGCGTACTCGACGGCGTGCATCTTGGCGTACCAGCCGCCGTACTCCCCCGCCGCGATCGGGACCCGGGCCAGGGTCCGGCGCAGCTGGTCCTCGTCGCGCGAGGTGGCGTACCAGACCTGCCAGAGGTGCTCCAGCGTCGCCAGGCCGGCGTCGCTGGCCGCGGGCAGCGGCACCAGGTCCGGGCAGTGGCCCAGGAACGGGATCCCCAGCAGGCGCGACTCGTCGGCGATCGCCGCGAACGCCTCCGGGCCCAGCCGGGTGTAGGTCTTGATGAAGTCGACCCCGGCCGCGTGCTCCTCGCGGACCGCCGCCCGGGCCTGCGCGGCGTCGGCGACCGACCGGAACGGCACCCCGATCCCCTCCCACAGCGACGGGGAGCCGTCCAGGATCGTGCTCGACACGACCGACCGCGGGCCGAGCGCCGCGCCGGCCGCCACCCGGTCGCGCCACTGCCGCGCCTGCGGGAACCCACCCATCTCCCGGACCGTCGTCACGCCGTTGACCAGGAACAGCGGTGGGAACGTCCGCTCGAGCGGCACGCTGTGCACGTGCACGTCGACCAGCCCCGGGATGAGGAACCGCCCGGCGCCGTCGACGACGGTCGCCCCGGCCGGCACCTCGACCTGCGACCACGGGCCGACCCGGGTGATCCGCACGCCCGACACCAGCACGGTGCTGGCCGGGCGCACGCCCGTCGCGTCGACCACCGTCACCCCGGTGATGGCGATCGTCCCGTCCGGCGGCGACGCCGGTGGCGCCACTCCCGCGGGTGCGCACGCTCCCACTGCCACCCCGGCCCCGATCGCCAGCCCGCCCTTCAGGAAGGCCCGCCGGCTCGTCGCGTTCCTCATCCGTGCACCTCGCATCCGTCCGCCATCGACGGACCGATGCTCTTCGCGCGCGCCGCTCGCGGCGCTGGTGCCGACCCGTCAACCCGGGTGCGGTGCTCCCCCGTGAACAGTTTCCGCGGCCGGCACTTCCCCAGCGCGCGCCGCGAGGCCGGCCAGGATCGTGTCGAGGCCGTCGCGGAACTCGTCGTCGGTGCGGCGGTCGGCGGGTTCGCGGTAGAGCCCGGCGTCGACCACCGCGGCCGCGCCGGTCAGCCCCCGCTCGGCCAGCAGCTCGGCGAGGGTCGCGACCAGCGGCGAGCCCGCCGCCAGCGGCGGCCCGAGAGAGGCGAGGTCGCGGGCGGCGACGGCGGCACTGCGGACGTGGCCGTCGAGCAGCGCGGCGGCCCGCAGCCGTCCCCTCGGGTCGAACGGCCCGCGGCGCAGCACCGCCAGCAGCGCGTCGAACCAGGCCAGCGCGTTCGGCGTGACGGGCAGGCGCACCGGCAGGTCGGCCAGCCAGGGGTGGGCGGCGTAGCGGGCGCGCAGCGCGAGCGCCCACGCCGTCGCGCCCTCCTGCCACGAGCCCGGGCCCGGCTCGGGACCGGGCGGGCCGAGGGCCAGGTCGCGGGCCAGAACGCGCAGCTCGTCGCGGGAGTCGAGGTAGCGGTAGAGCGCGTTGGTCGCCACGGCGAACCGGCGCGCCACCCCGCTCAGCGAGATCCCGGCGAGCCCGTGCGCGTCGCCCAGCTCGACCGCGACGCCCGCGATCCGCTCGACGCTCAGCGAGGCCCTGGGCACGCGGGTCGCCCGCGGCGCCGGCACCTCCCACACGCGGTGCAGCTCGGCCGGCAGGCGCGTGCCGGGCACCTCCGGCGACGGGTCGACGCTGCGGGCCACCCGCTCCACGCTAGTGGTTCGGGTCCACCAGGCCGTTCTCGTAGGCGAACACCACGGCCTGCACGCGGTCGCGCAGGCCCAGCTTGGTCAGCATCCCGGACACGTGGGTCTTGACCGTCGCCTCGCTGAGCGCCAGCTCCGCGGCGATCTCGCCGTTGGTCATGCCGCGGCTCACCAGCCGCAGCACGTCCCCGACGGCTGCGACGAGCCGGGCACCGACCCGCGGCCCTGCATCGACGCCGAGGCGCCCGACCTGCTGGTGGTGTTCACCTCCACCGAGAAGCTCGGCGTCTACCTGGAGGACCGGCCACCGGGCTGGAGCCGTGCGCTGGTCGACGACCTGGTGGCCTCGGGTCGGTACTCGCTCGCCCACCGGGACGGTTTCGAGGCCGTGCTGGTGCGGACCGCGCAGGTCCCGGCGTAGCGGTCCGCTACCGCTCCTCCCCGCCCGCGGGACTGTCGAGGCGGGCGCCCAGGGCGGCGATCTCGCCCCGGACGAGGTCGCCGTACCCGTCGGCGGGCAGGTCGGACTCCGCGGCCCGCGCGGCGGTCAGGTGCCGGCGGGCCTCCTGCACCCGGCCCGCGGTCGCCAGCCCGGCGGCCACGTTGACCTGCAGCGAGGCCAGCAGGCCGCGCAGCGCCGGGTCGGCCGCGGGCTCGGCCGCGGCCAGCGCGCGGCGGTCCCACTCCAGCTCGACGGCGGGGTCGTCCTGGGCGTCGGCCATGTAGTGCGCGAGGGTCGCCCGGTGCAGGGCGGGTGCGTCCGGGCCCAGGCGCTCCCACAGGGCGGCGAAGCCGCCGGCGGCGCCGGCCCGGTCGCCGCTCAGCGCGCGCTGCTGGAGCTCGGCGATCTCGGCCAGCACCGGGTCGGGCGCGGCCGGCGCGGCGCCGTCGAGGTCTTCGAGGATGCCGTGGCAGACCCGCACGCACCCGTCGCAGATCCACACGCCCGGACCGGCGATCAGCCGGGTGACCTCGGCGGCGCCCTTCCCGCAGAAGGAGCAGGCGGCGGTGGCGGTGTCGTGCGGGGAGCCCATGGGATCGTCCTGTCGTCGGTGCCGGCGGCGGCGCGCTGCGCAAGCCTGCCACCTCCACGCCGCCCCGTGAACGACGCGAGCCGCCGTCCCGGTGGGGACGGCGGCTCAGGACCGGTGCTGATCAGCTGCGGGTCAGACCCGGAAGCCCAGCGCGCGCAGCTGCTCGCGGCCGTCCTCGGTGATCTTGTCCGGACCCCACGGCGGCATCCACACCCAGTTGATCTTGATCTCGTCGACCAGGCCGCTGCCCGGCGCGCCGACGAGCGCGGCCCTGGCCTGCTCCTCGATCACGTCGGTCAGCGGGCAGGCCGCCGAGGTCAGCGTCATGTCGATGGTGGCGACCCCGTCCTCGGCCTGGATGCCGTACACCAGGCCCAGGTCGACGACGTTGATGCCCAGCTCGGGGTCGACCACGTCGCGCATGGCCTCCTCGAGGTCGTCGATCGAGGGATCCGCACCGCGCGCGGTCGACGACTCGGGCATGCCGGCCGCGCCGCGCACCACGCCGTCCTCGGCCCGTGCGCCGGCCGTGGTCTCGGTCTCGGTCTCGCTCATGTCGCGTCCTTCCCGTCGCTCGTCCCACCAGCGGTACCCGGCACGTCGCCGCTGACCCGCACCACGGCGTCCTTGAAGGCCATCCAGCCCAGCAGCGCGCACTTCACCCGGGCCGGGTAGCGGGCGACCCCGGCGAAGGCGACGCCGTCGCCGAGGACGTCCTCGTCGGGCTCGACCTGGCCGCGGCCCTGCGCCATCTCCTGGAACGCCGTCAGCACGCGCATCGATTCCTCGACGCTGCGCCCGACGACGAGGTCGGTGAGCACCGAGGCCGACGCCTGGCTGATCGAGCAGCCCAGCGTCTCGTGCGAGATCTCGGCGACCTTGCCCTCGTCCAGCCGCACCCGCAGGGTGATCTCGTCGCCGCAGGTCGGGTTGATCTGGAACGACTCGGCGTCGAACGGGTCGCGCAGGCCCGCGCCGTGCGGCGACCGGTAGTGGTCCAGGATGATCTCCTGGTACATCTGCTCCAGCTGCATCACGCCACCCCGAAGAACTTCTGCGCCGCGCGCACCCCGTCGACCAGCGCGTCGATCTCGGCGGGGGTGTTGTAGACGTGCACGCTGGCCCGCACGGTGGCGGCGACACCGAACCTGCGGTGCAGCGGCCACGCGCAGTGGTGGCCCACCCGCACGGCCACGCCGCGGTCGTCGAGGACCTGGCCGACGTCGTGCGCGTGCACGCCGTCGACGACGAACGCCACCACTCCCCCGCGGTCGACGAGGTCGGTCGGGCCCACGACCCGCACGCCGGGCACCTCGGCGAGCGCGTCGAGCGCGCGGCCGGTCAGCGCCGCCTCGTGCGCCTCGACGGCGTCCATCCCGATGGCCGAGAGGTAGTCGACCGCCGCGCCGAGCCCGACGGCCTGCGAGGTCATCGGCACGCCCGCCTCGAACCGCTGCGGCGGCGGCGCGTAGGTCGAGCCCTCCATCCGCACCATCTCGATCATCGAGCCGCCGGTCAGGAACGGCGGCATGGCCGCCAGCAGGTCTTGGCGCCCGTAGAGCACACCGACCCCGGACGGCCCGAGCATCTTGTGCCCGGAGAACGCCGCGAAGTCGACGTCCAGGCCGGTGAACGAGACCGGCCGGTTCGGCACCGACTGGCAGGCGTCGAGCACGGTCAGCGCGCCGACCGCGCGGGCCCGCCGCACGAGCTCGGCGACCGGCAGCACGGTGCCGAGCACGTTGGACTGGTGGGCGAACGCGACCACCTTCGTGCGCTCGGTGATCGGGTCGCTGTCCAGGTCGAGACGGCCGTCGGGGCTCACCTCGAACCAGCGCAGCGTCGCGCCGGTGCGCCGGCACAGCTCCTGCCACGGCACCAGGTTGGCGTGGTGCTCCAGCTCGGTGACCACGATCTCGTCGCCCGGGCCGAGGGTGAACCGCGCCGCGTCCGGACCCGCCGTGGCCGCGTTGCTCATCGCGTACGCGACCAGGTTGATGCCCTCGGTGGCGTTCTTGGTGAACACCAGCGACGCCGGGTCGGCCCCGACGAACGCCGCGATCCGGGCCCGGGCCGACTCGTAGGCGTCGGTGGCTTCCTCGGCGAGCTGGTGCGCGCCGCGGTGCACGGCCGCGTTGTGCTGCTCCAGGAACTCCCGCTCGGCGTCGAGCACCTGGCGCGGGCGCTGCGAGGTCGCCCCCGAGTCCAGGTAGACCAGCGCCTTCCCGTCGCGCACGGTGCGCGACAGGATCGGGAAGTCGGCCCGGACCGCCGCCACGTCCAGCGCGGACGCGGCGGCGGGCGTGTCGACCGCGGTCATCAGACCCCGGCCGGGGTCTCTGCCCCGGCCGACGTGAACCGGGCGTAGCCGTTGCGCTCCAGCTCGTCGGCCAGCTCGGCGCCACCGGTGGAGACCACCTTGCCACCGGCGAACACGTGCACCACGTCCGGGCGGATGTGCTGCAGGATCCGGGTGTAGTGGGTGATCAGCAGGACGCCGACGTCGCCGCCCGCGCGGTAGCGGTTGACGCCCTCGGACACCACGCGCAGCGCGTCGACGTCGAGGCCGGAGTCGGTCTCGTCGAGCACCGCGAACTTGGGCTGGAGCAGCGACAGCTGCAGCACCTCGTGGCGCTTCTTCTCCCCGCCGGAGAAGCCCTCGTTGACGCTGCGCTCGGCGAAGTCGGGGTCGATGTCGAGGTCGTTCATCGCGCCCTTGACCTCCTTGACCCACGTGCGCAGCTTCGGGGCCTCGCCGCGCACGGCGGTGGCCGCCGAGCGCAGGAAGTTGGCCATCGAGACGCCGGGGACCTCGACCGGGTACTGCATGGCGAGGAAGAGGCCGGCGCGGGCGCGCTCGTCGACGGTCATCGCCAGGATGTCCTGGCCGTCGAGGGTCACGCTGCCCGCGGTGATCTCGTACTTGGGGTGACCGGCGATCGCGTAGGCCAGGGTGGACTTGCCGGACCCGTTCGGGCCCATGATCGCGTGGGTCTCTCCGGAGCGGACCGTGAGGTCGACGCCCTTGAGGATCTCCTTGGCGCCGCCCTCGGCCGCCACGCTGACGTGCAGGCCGGTGATCTCCAGGGTGGACATGTCTGTGGGGTGCTCCGTTGCCGTGTCGTCGTCTGTGGTGGGGTGGCGGGTCAGGAACCGGTGACCGCGAGCTCGGCCTCGATCGCCGCTTCCAGCCGCTCGCGCAGCTCGGGGACGGTGACCCGGGTCAGGATCTCGCCGAAGAAGCCGCGCACGACCAGCCGCCGCGCCACGTCCTCCGGGATGCCCCTGCTCTGCAGGTAGAACAGCTGCTCGTCGTCGAAGCGACCGGTGGCGCTGGCGTGCCCGGCGCCGGCGATCTCGCCGGTCTCGATCTCCAGGTTGGGCACCGAGTCGGCCCGCGCGTGCTGGGTGAGCACGAGGTTGCGGTTGAGCTCGAAGGTGCTCGTGCCCTCGGCCGCGGCCCGGATGAGCACGTCGCCGATCCAGACCGTGCGCGCGTCCGGCATGCCGTCGACGCCCTGCAGGGCGTTCTTGTAGATCACGTTCGACGTGCAGTGGGGGACCGCGTGGTCGACCAGCAGGCGCTGTTCGAGGTGCTGGCCGGCGTCGGCGAACCCGAGCCCGGCCAGCTCCGCGTCGCCGCCCGGGCCCCGGTACTTGACCGTGGGGGTGATCCGCACCAGGTCGCCGCCCAGCGAGACCGAGGTGGCCCGCAGGACGGCGTCGCGCCCGACCGCGAAGTGCTGGGCGCCCACGTGCACGGCGTCGTCGGCCCACTCCTCGGTGACCACCACGGTCAGCCGGGAGGAGTCGGCCAGCACGACCTCGAGGTTGTCGGCCAGCGCGCCGGACCCGCGCTGCTCGACCACCACGGTCGCCTCGGCGAACGGGGTGGTGCGCAGCTGCAGGTGCCCGACCGCGGTGGCGCCCGCCCCCGGGCCGGTGACCGAGACGGTCACCGGGGCCGGGGTGCCGTCCAGGGTGACGACGGTGGCCTCGGTGAACGCCGACCAGGCGGCCGCGGCGACCCGGTCGGCCGGGACCCCGCCCTCGCCGATGCGGCTGTCGTCGCGGCTGACGGTCTCGACGGTGACGCCGTCGACGGGGGTCACCGCGTAGGTGATCTTCCCGTCGAAGGCCGCCGAGCCGTCGTGCAGGCCCCGCAGCCGGCGCATCGGGGTGAACCGCCAGTTCTCCTCACGGCCGCCGGGGACCTCGAAGGCCTCGACGTCGTAGGAGGTGAAGCGCTCGCTGGCCGAGGCCAGCGGCTTGGAACCCTGCCCCTCCTTGGCGCCGGCCAGCTCCGGGGCCAGCCCGGCGACCTCGGGCGCGTTGTTGGGCACGCTCATCCGACCGAGCCCTCCATCTGCAGCTCGATGAGCCGGTTCAGCTCCAGCGCGTACTCCATGGGCAGCTCGCGCGCGATGGGCTCGACGAACCCGCGCACGACCATGGCCATCGCCTCGTCCTCGGTCAGGCCCCGGCTCATCAGGTAGAAGAGCTGGTCCTCGCTGACCTTGGACACGGTGGCCTCGTGCCCCATCGTCACGTCGTCGTTGCGGACGTCGACGTAGGGGTAGGTGTCCGAGCGGCTGATCGTGTCGACCAGCAGCGCGTCGCACTTCACCGTGGAGCGCGAGTGGTGCGCCCGCGGGTTGACCTGGACCAGGCCGCGGTAGGAGGTGCGACCGCCGCCGCGGGCCACCGACTTGGAGATGATCGTCGAGGACGTGTGCGGCGCCAGGTGCACCATCTTCGCCCCGGCGTCCTGGTGCTGGCCCTCGCCGGCGAACGCGATGGACAGCACCTCGCCCTTGGCGTGCTCGCCCATCAGCCACACGGCCGGGTACTTCATCGTGACCTTGGAGCCGAGGTTGCCGTCGACCCACTCCATGGTCGCGCCCTCTTCGGCCTTGGCCCGCTTGGTGACCAGGTTGTAGACGTTGTTCGACCAGTTCTGGATCGTCGTGTAGCGGCAGCGGCCGCCCTTCTTGACGATGATCTCGACGACCGCGGAGTGCAGCGAGTCGGACTTGTAGATCGGCGCGGTGCAGCCCTCGACGTAGTGCACGTAGGCACCCTCGTCGACGATGATCAGCGTGCGCTCGAACTGGCCCATGTTCTCGGTGTTGATCCGGAAGTAGGCCTGCAGCGGGATGTCGACGTGCACGCCCGGCGGCACGTAGATGAACGACCCGCCCGACCACACCGCCGAGTTCAGCGCGGAGAACTTGTTGTCACCGGCCGGGATGACCGAGCCGAAGTATTCCTTGAACAGCTCCGGGTGCTCGCGCAGCCCGGTGTCGGTGTCGAGGAAGATCACGCCCTGCTGCTCGAGGTCCTCGCGGATCTGGTGGTACACGACCTCGGACTCGTACTGCGCGGCGACACCGGCGACCAGGCGGGCCTTCTCGGCCTCCGGGATGCCCAGCCTGTCGTAGGTGTTCTTGATGTCCTCCGGCAGTTCCTCCCACGAGGTGGCCTGCTTCTCGGTGGACCGCACGAAGTACTTGATGTTGTCGAAGTCGATGCCGGAGAGGTCGGCGCCCCAGCGCGGCATCGGCTTGCGGTCGAACAGACCAAGCGCCTTGAGCCGGAAGTCGAGCATCCACTGCGGCTCGTTCTTCAGCCGGGAGATGTCGGCGACCACGTCGGCGGACAGACCGCGACGCGCGGTGGCACCTGCCGCGTCGGGGTCCGCCCAACCGAAGTCGTAGCGGCCGAGCGAGGCGAGCGTCTCCTCCTGGGTGAGCGCCTCAGGAGCCGTTGTCATTCGGACTGCCTCCCTATCGGGGATCCTGCTGTCGGGGTCGTGGTGGGTTGCGCGGGTATCTCGGGAGCGGTGCCCCTCGTGCTGTCCGGGCCCGTGCTGTCCGGGCCCGTGCTGTCCGGACCTCGGGTGCGCAGGTCCGGGCTCCGCCGCCGGGGTTCGGGGGCCGGCGACGGGATGTGCGTGGTGCAGGTGGCGTCGCCCCTGGCGATCGTGGCCAGCCGCTGCACGTGGGTACCGAGCAGGGCCGCGAACTCCCGGGTCTCGACCTCGCAGAGCTCGGGGAACTCGGCGGCGACGCGCGCCACCGGGCAGTGGTGCTGGCAGAGCTGCACACCGGTGCCGGCCGCGCGCGCCTGCGCGGCGTAGCCGCGCGAGGTGAGCACCCCGGCCAGCGCGCTCGCCCTGGCGTCGGGACCCTGCGCCGCGGCGATCTGCTGGCGGCCGCCCGGGCCGATCAGCTCGGCGACCCGCGCGGCGGCGAAGCCGCGCACGGCCTCCTCGCCACCGTGCTCGCCCAGGTAGCGCAGCGCGGCGACGGCGAGGGCGTCGTAGCCGTGGCCGAAGCGGGCGCGACCGGTGTCGGTCAGGGTGTAGTGGCGCGCGGGGCGCCCCCGGCCGCGGGGACCGCGCTTCACCGGCTTGGCCACCTGGGCCTCGCCCGCGGCGATGAGGGCGTCGAGGTGGCGGCGCACGGCCGGGCCCGACAGCCCCAGCACCTCGGCCACCTCGGCGGCGGCCACCGGCCCGCGCTCCATGAGCAGGCGGGCCACGGACTCGCGGGTGCGGCCGTCGCCGGTGGCCGGCCCGGCGGCGGGCTCGCCCGACCCGGCCCCGGACGACACGACGTCGCCCGGCGCCTGCGCGCGCTCCTGCCCTGTTTTCACAACACCAGTGTTTCCTATTTACCGGTGACCATGCAAACCCGCCCCGGCGCCGGGTGAGCACAGTCACCGTCGGGCCTGCTCGCTACGCTGCCGACCATGGTGTCAGCCGAGCTGGAGGAGGTGCGCCCCGGCGTGGTCAGCACCCCGCCGCGCGACCCGAGCCGCATCGCCCGCAGGCTCGGACTGACCGGCTCGCTGCTGATGGCCGTGGGCGCGCTGGGGGCGGGCGCGCTGCCCGTCCCGAACCCGGTGTTCGGGCAGCGCCTGCTCGGGCTGCCCAGCCGCAACGCCACCCTGGCCATCGCCATCTGCTACACGGGCATCATCGCGATGGTGCTGGCGTGGCTGTGGGTCGGCAAGATGCTGCGGGCCCGCGGCGCCGTCGCCCCCGCGCCGGACCGGTCCCAGCTGGCCCGCACGGCGGCGCTGTGGGCGATCCCGCTGGCCATCGCGCCGCCGATGTTCTCCCGCGACGTCTACAGCTACCTCGCCCAGAGCGCGATCCTCGACCGCGGCTTCGACCCCTACGTGCTGGGCCCGGCGGGCGCGCTGGGCGTGGAGGACCCGCTCACCCGCTCGATCCCCACCATCTGGCGCGACACCCCGGCCCCCTACGGCCCGCTGTTCCTGCTGCTGGGCCGCGGGGTCACCGCCGTGGCCGGCAACGACATCGTGCTCGGCGTGCTGGTGCACCGCGCGCTCGCGCTGGCCGGCCTGGCCATGATCATCTGGGCGCTGCCCCGGCTGGCCGCCCGCTGCGGGCTCGACACCGGCCTCGCCCTCTGGCTCGGCGCGGCCAACCCCCTGGTGCTGTTCCACCTGGTCAGCGGCATCCACAACGAGGCGCTGATGATCGGGCTGATGCTGGCCGGCATGGAGATCGGCCTGCGCGCCGGCCCGCACCTGCTCGACCGGCAGCTGCTGATCGGCGCCGCGCTGGTGGTCGCCGGTTCCGCGGTCAAGCTGCCGGCCATCCTGGTGCTCGGCTTCCTGGGCATCGAGATCGCCCGCCGCCGCGGCGGCCGCGTGCGCGACGTCGCCGTCGTGGCCGCCGTGCTCACCGCGCTGACCGTCGTCCTCTACGCGGTGCTGTCGCTGGTCACCGGCGTCGGCCTGGGCTGGGCCGCCACCCTCGACACCCCGGCCCTGGTGCGCAGCGGCATGTCCCTGTTCACCGACCTCGGCCTGCTCGCCGGGCAGGTCGGCATCCTCGGCGGCCTGGGCGACCACACCGACTCGGTCCTCGCCGTCGCCCGCGGCATCGGCCTCGCCGGCGCCGCGGTCGGCGCCGGCTGGCTGCTGCTCGCCGTGCTGCGCGGCCGCCTCGACGCGATCTCCGGGATGGCGGCGGGCATGGGCGTGGTCGTGCTGTTCGGGCCGGTCGTGCACCCCTGGTACCTGCTGTGGGCGGTCATCCCCCTGGCCGCCACCAAGGGCCTGCCCATCTACCGCCGCACCATCCTGGCCGCCTCCGCGGTACTGGCCCTGTGCGTGCCGCCCACCGGCGCCGACTTCAACTTCCGCGTCTTCCAGCTGCCCCTGGCCATGCTGGCCGGGTTGCTGATGCTGGTGGTGCTGCTGGCCTTCCAGCGCAGCCGGCTGGCCGGCCAGCACGGGGCGGACATCGACGCCCTCCCCGGCCACGCCCCCAAACCCGCCGCCGGGACGCCGTAGACCCGCACGAGAGCGGCTCTCGTCCAACCAGATCGGACGAGAACCGCTCTCGTCCGCCGAGGTGCCCCTGACGCGCCACCCGTGACCCGATCAAGATCAGCACGGACGGCCTAGACTCCCGGCGTGAGCTCGTCCCCACCCGCCGTCAGCGTCCGCGGCCTGGTCAAGCGCTACGGCCGGACCACCGCGGTCGACGGGCTCGACCTCGACCTGGCCGCCGGACAGGTGCTGGCGCTGCTGGGGCCCAACGGCGCCGGCAAGACGACCACCGTCGAGGTCTGCGAGGGGTTCGTCACCGCCGACGCCGGGGAGGTGCGCGTGCTGGGGGTCGACCCCGCGGGCGCGCCGGACACGTTGCGCGCCCGCATCGGCGTCATGCCGCAGGGCGGGGGTGCCTACCCGGGGGTGCGGGCGGCGGAGATGCTGCGGCTGGTGGCGGCGTGCTCGGCGCACCCGCTCGACGTCGGGTGGCTCAGCGCGGTGCTGGGCCTGGACTCGTGCGCGCGCACCCCGTACAAGCGCCTCTCCGGTGGCCAGCAGCAGCGCCTGGCGCTCGCCTGCGCCGTGGTCGGGCGCCCCGAGCTGGTCTTCCTCGACGAACCCACCGCCGGCATGGACCCGCAGGGCCGGCGGCTGGTGTGGGAGCTGATCGGCGCCCTGCGCCGCGACGGGGTGGCGGTGCTGCTCACGACCCACCTCATGGAGGAGGCCGAGGAGCTGGCCGACCAGGTCGTCATCGTCGACCACGGCCGGGTCGTCGCCCAGGGCAGCCCGGTGGCGCTCACCGCGACCACCGAGCAGCAGGAGCTGCGGTTCCGGGCCAGGGCCGGCATGGACGTCGCCGGGCTGGCCGCGGCGCTGCCCGCGGGCTACGGGGCCGACGAGCCCATAGCCGGCCGGTACGTGGTGCGCGGGCGGATCGACCCGGGCGTGCTGTCGACGATCACCGGGTGGTGCGCCGAGCAGGGCGCGCTCGCCGACGACGTCCAGGTGGCGCGGCGCAGCCTGGAGGACGTCTTCCTGGAGCTGACCGGACGGGAGCTGCGCTCGTGACCACCCCGCCCGCCACTCCGCCCGCCACCGCCGGGCCGACCTTCCCGCCCGGCACGTTCAGCCCCCGCCCCGGCGGCGGGTCCCCGGGGCGCATGCTGGCCGCGCAGGCGGGCACGGAGATGCGGCTGGCCCTGCGCAACGGCGAGCAGGTGCTGCTGACGCTGCTCATCCCGGTCGTGCTGCTGGTCGGGCTGTCCACAGTGGACGTCGTGCCGCTGCCCGAGCCGCGGATCGCGGCGGTGGCCCCGGGCGTGCTCGCGCTGGCCGTGATGTCGACGGCGTTCACCGGGCAGGCGATCGCGCTGGGCTTCGACCGCCGCTACGGCGTCGTGCGCAGGCTGGCCGCGACCGCGCTGCCGCGCTGGCTGCTGGTGGCCGGGCGGCTGGCCGCGGTGCTGGGCGTGGTGGCGCTGCAGATGGTGCTGCTCGGCGGCCTGGCCGCCGGGCTCGGCTGGCGGCCCGAGCCCGCCGGCCTGGGCTGGGCACTGCTGCTGGTCGTGCTGGGCTGCGCGGCGTTCGGCGCGCTCGGCATCCTGCTCGGCGGGACGCTGCGCGCCGAGATCGTGCTGGCGGTGGCCAACCTCGTCTGGTTCCTGCTGCTGGTCGGGGGCGGGATCGCGATCCCGCTCGACCGGCTGCCCGGGCCGCTGGCCGCCGCGGGCGCGGTGCTGCCCTCCGGGGCGCTGGCCGAGGGCCTGCGCGAGACGCTGACCACCGGGGCCGTGCCCGACCCGGGACCGGTGCTGGTGCTGCTCGGCTGGACGGTCGTGGCCGCCGCCGTCGCGGTGCGGGCGGTCCGGCTGCGCTGACGAGGGCACCCAGCAGGCGGCACACAGCAGGCACCGTTCCCGCGGAGTCGCCGGCGCCGGCCGCGGTCCCAGCACCTACCATCGTCTCGTGGTTCTACAAGCCGTAGTGAACCGGCTGCCGGTGGTCCCCCTGCCGCTGATCCGTGCGCTCGCGATCGTGACCGTGGTCGGGCAGGCCGGCATCGCCGTCACCGGCGCGGTGGTGCGGGTGACCGGTTCCGGGCTGGGCTGCCCGACCTGGCCGGAGTGCTTCCCCGGGAGCCTGGTGCCCACCCCGCACCCCGAGGTGGACGCGCTCAACCAGTGGATCGAGTTCGGCAACCGGCTGCTGTCGATCTCGCTGGTGCTGGCGGCCGGGCTGGCCATGCTCGCGGCCCTCACCCTGCGCCCCCGGCGGCGACGGCTGGTGTGGCTGGCCGTCGCCCAGCCGCTGGGAATCGTCGCCCAGGCCGTGATCGGCGGGTTCGTGGTGCTCAGCGGGCTGGTCTGGTGGAGCGTGGCGGTCCACTTCCTGGTCTCGATGGTGTTCACGTGGCTGGCGGTGCTGCTGGTCGCCGCCGTGTCCGACGGGCCGGGACCGGCCCGCCCGCTCGTCCCGGGGGCCGTACGGGGTCTGGTGGCCACCAGCACCCTCGTGCTGGGCGCACTCCTGGTCGCCGGCACGCTGGTGACCGCGGCCGGTCCGCACGCCGGCGACGCCGCCACCCCGCGGCTGGGCATCGCGGTCGCGCCGCTGGCCCAGCTGCACGCCGACCTGCTGTTCGGCTACCTCGGGCTGCTGATCGGGCTCGGGTTCGCGCTCCGCGCGACCGCCGCCCCGCGCATCGTCACCCGCCGCTTCGCCATCCTGGTGGCGGCCGTGCTGGCGCAGGGCGCGCTGGGCGGGACGCAGTACGCGCTCGGGGTCCCGGAGGCGCTGGCCGCGCTGCACGTGCTCGGCGCGGGCCTGGTGACGGTGGCCGCGGCCGGGCTGTGGGTCGCGCTGACCGAGCGGCCCGCGCCGCCCGCCGCGACCACCGGACCGAGTACCGGGCCGGCCGACGCCGTGGTGCCGGGCCCCGGATCCGGTGAGCCGGTCCTGACCGAGGGCGCCCGCAGCGGGGCATGATGCCGCCATGCGCGCGATCCAGATCTCGGAGACCGGCGGACCGGAGGTCCTGACCACCGCCGAGCTGCCCGACCCGACCGCCGGCCCCGGCACGCTGCTGGTCCAGGTGGCCGCGGCCGGGGTGAACTACATCGACACCTACCACCGCGAGGGCATCTACCCGCTGCCGCTGCCCCGCGT
Source organism: Pseudonocardia lacus (assembly GCF_018531445.1). GTDB lineage: Bacteria > Actinomycetota > Actinomycetes > Mycobacteriales > Pseudonocardiaceae > Pseudonocardia > Pseudonocardia lacus. Next base: position 33,455 of record NZ_JAHDTH010000030.1, on the reverse strand, counting down.
GCTGGGGCTGGAGGGCGTGGGGCGCGTCCGCGAGGTGGGCGAGGGCGTCGACGGGTTCGCCGTCGGCGACCGCGTGGCCTGGGCCGAGTGCCCGGGCAGCTACGCCGAGGTCGTCGCGGTGCCGGCCGAGCGCGCCGTCCCGGTGCCCGACGGGGTCTCCGACGAGGTGGCCGTCGGCGCGCTGCTGCAGGGCATGACCGCCCACGCGCTGGTGTTCGACACCTACCCCGTCGCGGCCGGCGACGACGTGCTGGTGCACGCCGCGGCGGGCGGGCTCGGCCTGCTGCTGACCCAGTTCGCCGCGGCCCGCGGCGCCCGGGTGATCGGCACCGTGTCGAGCGCCGAGAAGGAGGAGCTGGCCCGCGGGGCCGGCGCCGCCGACGTCGTCCGCTACACCGAGGTCGACGACCTGGCCGGTGCCGTCCGCGCGCTGACCGGCGGCGCCGGGGTCGCGGTCGCCTACGACAGCGTCGGCGCGTCCACGTTCGACGCCAGCCTGGCCGCGCTGCGCAAGCGCGGGATGCTCGTGCTGTGCGGGGCCTCCAGCGGGCCGGTGCCGCCGCTGGACCCGCAGCGGCTCAACCAGGCCGGCTCGGTCTACCTCACCCGGCCCAAGCTGTTCGACTACATCGCCACGCCCGACGAGCTGCGGGCACGCGCCGCCGCGGTCTACTCGGCCGTCGCGGACGGCTCGCTGGACGTGCGGATCGGGCACCGGTACCCGCTGGCCGAGGCGGCCTCCGCGCACACCGACCTGCAGGCCCGTCGGACCACCGGGAAGGTGCTGCTGATCCCCTGATGCTCCCCTGACGTCGGCGGGTCCCGGTGCAGCCGGGTCGATCAGGGGCCGCCGATGGGGAAGGCTGCCGGAGGTGAGCACTCGCTTCCGCACCCCCTTCGACGACCCCCGGGACTTCGTCGCCTTGCCCCGGCTGGCCGGGCTCGCCCTCGCACCCGACGGCAGCCGGCTGGTCACCACCGTCACGGTGACCGACGCCGAGCGCACCACGCTGCGCTCCTCGCTCTGGCAGGTCGACCCGACCGGGCAGCGGCCGGCGCACCGGCTGACCCGTGGCGCGAGCGGGGAATCGGCCCCGGTGTTCGCCCCGGACGGCGACCTGCTGTTCAGCGCCGCCCGACCCGACCCCGACGCCAAGGACCAGCCCGACGACGCGCCGTCGGCGCTGTGGCGGCTGCCCGCGGCCGGCGGCGAGGCCCGCCTGATCGGCACGCGCCCCGGCGGAATCGGCGGTGTCGTGGTGGCCCGCCGGGCCGGCACCATCGCCGCCACCTCGATGACGATGCCCGGCGCCACCTCGGCCGAGGACGACGAGAAGCTGCGCACCGAACGCAAGGACCGCAAGCTGAGCGCGATCCTGCACACCGGCCACCCGGTCCGGTTCTGGGACCACGACCTGGGCCCCGACGAGCCACGGCTGCTCGCCGCCGGCCCGGGAGTCCCCGTCGCGGGCGCCGACGTCGACCAGACGACCGACGAGGAGGCCACCGGCGACGAGGCCGCCGACGAACTGGTCGAGCCGCGCGTCGACTGGCGCGACCTCACGCCCGACCCGTCCGGGGCGCTGGTGGAAACCTCCCACGACATCACCCCCGACGGCCGCACGCTCATCACCGAGTGGCGCATCGCCGAGCGCCGCGGGGCGAACCGCGTCGCGCTCGTCGCGATCGACGTCGCCACCGGCGAGCGCCGGGTGCTGCTCGACGGCGGCGGCCACGACTGGGTCGCGCCGCGGGTCAGCCCGGACGGCACCCGGGTCGCGCTGCTGCGCGACCGCCACTCCACCCCGACGACCCCGGTCGACCTTCGGCTGGTGGTCGTCCCCGTCGAGGGCGGCGACGCCGTGGAGATCGCGCCGGGGTGGGACCGGTGGGTGAGCCAGCTGGCCTGGGTGCCCGACGGCTCGGCGGTCGTCGTCACCGCCGACGACCACGGCCGGTCCCCGCTGTTCCGCATCGACCTCGCCACCGCCGAGGTCACCCGGCTCACCGGCGACGACGGCGCCTACACCGACCCCGTCGTCTCCCCCGACGGCCGCCACGTCTACGCGCTGCGCAGCTCCTACGACTCGCCGCCCGCCCCGGTGCGGGTCGACGCCGCCGTCCCCGGCCAGGAGCCGGTCCGGCTGCTCTCCCCCGGCGCCGACCCGGAGCTGCCCGGGCGGCTCACCGAGGTCGAGACGACCGCCGAGGACGGCGCGCCGCTGCGCGCGTGGCTGGCGCTGCCGCACTCCGCGACCGGGGACACCCCGGCCCCGCTGCTGCTGTGGGTGCACGGCGGCCCGCTGGGCAGCTGGAACTCCTGGCACTGGCGGTGGAACCCGTGGGTGCTGGTGGCCCGCGGCTACGCGGTCCTGCTGCCCGACCCGGCGCTGTCCACCGGCTACGGCCTGGACTTCATCGCCCGCGGCTGGGGCACCTGGGGCGAGAAGCCCTACACCGACCTGATGGCCGTCACCGACGCCGCCGAGGCCCGCGCCGACATCGACGCCTCCCGGACCGCGGCGATGGGCGGCTCGTTCGGCGGCTACATGGCCAACTGGATCGCCGGGCACACCGACCGCTTCTCCGCGGTCGTCACCCACGCCAGCCTGTGGGCGCTCGACCAGTTCGGGCCGACCACGGACGCCCCGTTCTACTGGCGCCGGGAGATGACGGCCGCGCAGAGCCGCGCCAACACGCCGGACGCCGCGGCGGCCGACATCCGCACGCCGATGCTGGTGATCCACGGCGACCGCGACTACCGGGTGCCGATCGGCGAGGCGCTGCGGCTGTGGTGGGAGCTCGTGGAGCGCCACGACGGCGAGCCGGAGGACCTGCCGCACCGGTTCCTGTACTTCCCCGACGAGGGCCACTGGATCCTGCGCCCGCAGAACTCCGTCGCCTGGTACGAGACGATCATCGAGTTCCTCGACCGGCACGTGCTGGGGGCGTAGCGCGCACCTGGTCGACCGGATAGGGGTGCAGGTGCGTTCGGGCCTGCGGGGTGGGGCCCGAATGCACCCACCCGGGCGGCTCCGGTTGTGAGCGCCGTCGCATGCGAGTACGCCGGGCGGGTCGGACGAGGAGGTTACGCATGAGCGGCAACAAGATCGTCGTGTACAAGGAGCCGGGCGTCGTCGAGGTCGAGGACCACGACGTACCGACGCTGGAGATCCCGGCCGAGGTGGCGAAGGCGACCGGGATGAGCCGACAGGCCGACCACGGGGTCATCCTGCGCACGGTCTCGACCAACATCTGCGGCTCCGACCAGCACATGGTCCGCGGGCGCACCACGGCCCCACCGGGGCAGACCCTCGGCCACGAGATCACCGGCGAGATCGTGGAGAAGGGCCGCGACGTGCAGTTCCTCGACGTGGGCGACATCTGCACGGTCCCGTTCAACATCGCCTGCGGGCGCTGCCGCAACTGCCGCGAGGGCCACACCGGCGTCTGCCTGAACGTCAACCCGGGCCGCGCGGGCTCGGCCTACGGCTACGTCGACATGGGCGGCTGGGAGGGCGGGCAGGCGCAGTACGTGCTCGTCCCGTTCGCCGACTTCAACCTGATCAAGTTCCCGAGCCGCGACCGGGCGCTGGAGAAGATCCTCGACCTGACGATGCTCTCGGACATCTTCCCCACCGGCTACCACGGCGCCTACACGGCCGGGGTGACCACGGGGTCGACGGTCTACGTGGCCGGGGCGGGTCCGGTCGGGCTGGCCGCGGCGTACTCCGCGCAGCTGCTCGGGGCCGCCGTGGTCATCGTCGGCGACCTCAACACCGACCGGCTGGCCCAGGCCCGCTCGTTCGGCTGCGAGACGATCGACGTCTCCCAGGACGCCACCCTGGAGGACCAGGTCGCCGAGATCCTCGGGGTGAACGAGGTGGACTGCGCGGTCGACGCGGTCGGCTTCGAGGCCACCGGGCACGGCTCCGGCGCGACCGAGGCCCCCGCCGCGGTGCTCAACGGCATCATGTCGATCACCCGCGCGGCCGGTCGGCTCGGCATCCCGGGCCTCTACGTCACCGGCGACCCCGGCGCCGCCGACGACGACGCCAAGGAGGGCACGCTCAAGGTGCGCCTGGGCCTGGGCTGGGCCAAGAGCCACTCGTTCACCACCGGCCAGTGCCCGGTGCTGCGCTACAACCGCGGGCTGATGATGAGCATCCTGCACGACAAGGCGCACATCGCGAAGGCCGTCAACGCCACCGTCATCGGCATCGACGACGCCCCGCAGGGCTACCGCGACTTCGACCAGGGCGCCGCGAAGAAGTACGTGCTCGACCCCAACGGCCTCATCCCGAAGGCCGCCTGACCACCGTCGAGAACGAAGTTGTTGTCGTTTTGGACCGGTCCACTCGACAACAACTTCGTTCTCGACGGCGGGCGGGTCAGGAGAACAGCAGCGGGAGGCCGATCGCGGCGTCGACGGCGATGCCCGCGAACAGCACGCACAGGTACATGTTCGACAGGTGGAACAGCCGCATGGGCTGCACGTCGACGCCGCGCACCACCGCGCGGTGCATCAGCTGCGCGCGCAGCACGAAGTACGCCCCACCGAGCACCGCGACCGCGGCGTAGACCCAGGACGTGGCCGGGACCAGCAGCAGCGTCCACGCGGCCATCACCCAGGAGTAGATGACGATGCGCCGCGACACCTGCTCGGCCGTGGCCACCACCGGCAGCATCGGCACCCCGGCGGCGGCGTAGTCCTCGCGGTAGCGCATGGCCAGCGCCCAGAAGTGCGGCGGCGTCCAGAAGAAGATGACGCCGAACATCACCAGGGCTGGCCACTCCACCGTGCCGGTGACCGCGGCCCAGCCGATGACCACCGGCATGCAGCCGGCCGCGCCGCCCCAGACGATGTTCTGCGACGTGCGCCGCTTGAGCAGCATCGTGTAGACGAGCACGTAGAAGGCGATCGCGGCCACCGACAGCCCGGCGGCCAGCAGGTTGGTGGTCAGCGCCAGCCACAGCGCCGACACCGCGCCGAGCACCAGGCCGAAGACCAGCGCGTGCCGCGTCGGCACCCGCCCCTTGGCCAGCGGGCGGCGGGCGGTGCGCTTCATCACCGCGTCGATGTCGGCGTCGGCGACGCAGTTCAGCGCGTGCGCGCTGGCCGCCGACCCGGCGCCGCCGAGCAACGTGGCGCAAATCAGCCACACCGACGGCACCCCGCGCTCGGCCAGGAACATCGCCGGCACCGTGACCACCAGCAACTGCTCGATGATGCGGGTCTTGGTGAGGCCGAGGTAGGCGCCGACCGTGTCGCGGGCCCGCAGCAGGGCCGCCCGCGCTCCCCGCTCCACGCGCGCCCGCGGCGCCTCGTCGTGGGACACGGGAACGGTCACCGGCTACCTCGCAAAGACTGTGGTGGGAACGTCGCAACGGCGGTGTTCTACGGCTTGTCGATGATAGCCCGGTGCGTGGGGTGCGGGCTTGGTGGGTAGCCGATGGATGAACGGTCACGCGCTGATCACATGCCGGGGACCGTCGTCGCTAGGCTGGCGCGCAGAGTCGGGCGCTTCGCCGCGCACCGCCTGCCACCCCCACTCCGACCGAGGGAACGTTGCCGTGGCCGATACCGACATCGAGACGCTCACCCGCGCACAGGTGCCCGCCGACTGGACCGACCTGGACCGCCGCGCGGTCGACACCGTCCGCGTCCTCGCCGCCGACGCCGTGCAGAAGGTCGGCAACGGCCACCCCGGCACCGCGATGAGCCTCGCCCCGCTGGCCTACACCCTGTTCCAGCGGGTCATGCGGCACGACCCGACCGACCCCGACTGGGTCGGCCGCGACCGCTTCGTGCTCTCCGCCGGGCACTCCAGCCTGACGCTCTACCTGCAGCTGTTCCTGTCCGGCTACGGCCTCGAACTGGCCGACATCCAGGCCCTGCGCACCTGGGGCTCGAAGACCCCCGGCCACCCCGAGCACCGCCACACCCCCGGCGTGGAGATCACCACCGGCCCGCTGGGCCAGGGCCTGGCCTCCGCGGTCGGCATGGCGATGGCGGCGCGGCGCGAGCGCGGCCTGTTCGACCCGGACGCCGCGCCCGGCGAGAGCCCGTTCGACCACGACATCTTCGTCATCGCCTCGGACGGCGACATCGAGGAGGGCATCACCTCGGAGGCGTCCTCGCTGGCGGGCACCCAGCAGCTGGGCAACCTCACGGTGATCTACGACGACAACAAGATCTCCATCGAGGACGACACCACGATCGCGCTGTCGGAGGACACGGCCAAGCGCTACGAGGCCTACGGCTGGCACGTGCAGGTCGTCGAGGGCGGCGAGAACGTCACCGGCATCCTCGACGCCCTGCAGAACGCCAAGGCCGAGACCGGCCGCCCGTCGTTCATCCTGCTGCGCACGATCATCGGCTTCCCGGCGCCGAAGAAGATGAACACCGGCAAGGCGCACGGCTCGGCGCTGGGCGACGAGGAGGTGGCCGAGGTCAAGAAGATCCTCGGCTTCGACCCGGACAAGACCTTCGAGGTGGCCGACGAGGTCCTCGCGCACGCCCGCAAGGTCATCGACCGCGGTCGCGTGGCGCGCCAGGCCTGGCAGAAGGGCTACGACGACTGGCGCTCGCGCGAGTCCGAGCGCGCCGAGCTGTTCGACCGGATGCTCGGGCGCACGCTGCCCGAGGGCTGGGAGAAGGCGCTGCCCAGCTGGGAGGTCGACCCGAAGGGCGTGGCCACCCGCAAGGCCTCCGGCGAGGTCCTCAAGGCACTGGCCGACGTGCTGCCCGAGCTGTGGGGCGGCTCGGCCGACCTGGCCGAGTCCAACAACACCACGATGGAGGGCGCGAACTCGTTCGGCCCCGAGTCGATCAAGACGAAGATGTGGGACGCCACCCCGTACGGCCGCACGCTGCACTTCGGAGTGCGCGAGCACGCGATGGGCGCGATCCTCAGCGGCATCGCGCTGCACGGCCCGACCCGACCCTACGGCGGCACCTTCCTCACGTTCAGCGACTACATGCGCCCGGCCGTGCGACTCGCGGCGCTGATGAAGTCGTCGGTGATCTACGTGTGGACGCACGACTCGATCGGCCTCGGCGAGGACGGCCCCACCCACCAGCCGATCGAGCACTTCGCGGCCCTGCGCGCGATCCCCGGCCTGGCGTTCGTCCGGCCCGGCGACGCCAACGAGACCGCGCACGCCTGGCGGGCGACCCTGGAGAACCCGGAAGGCCCCAAGGGCCTGGCGCTGACCCGGCAGAACGTGCCGACCCTGGAGGGCACCTCCTACGAGGGCGTCTCCCGCGGCGGCTACGTGCTGGCCGAGGCGTCCTCCGGCGAGCCGCGGGTGATCCTCATCGGCACCGGCTCCGAGCTGCAGATCGCGGTCGACGCCCGGCGCGTCCTGGAGGACGAGGGCGTGCCCACCCGGGTCGTGTCGATGCCGTGCGTCGAGTGGTTCGACGAGCAGGACGAGGCCTACCGCGAGTCCGTCCTGCCCCCCGCGGTCAAGGCGCGCGTCAGCGTCGAGGCCGGCATCGCCCAGCCGTGGTACCGGTTCGTCGGCGACGCGGGCGAGATCATCTCCATCGAGCACTACGGGGCCAGCGCGGACTACCAGACGCTGTTCAAGGAGTTCGGCTTCACCACCGAGAACGTGGTCGCCGCCGCCCGTCGCAGCCTCGACAAGCTCTCCTGAAGGGAGAACACCACCATGACGAACGACCGGCTGGCCGCCCTGTCCGCGGCCGGCGTGTCCATCTGGCTCGACGACCTGTCGCGGGAGCGGCTGCAGACCGGCAACCTGCAGCAGCTCATCACCGACTACTCGGTCGTCGGCGTCACCACCAACCCGACGATCTTCGCGAGCGCGCTGTCCGACGGCGCCGCCTACGACCAGCAGGTGCGCGAGCTCGCCGCGCGCGGCGCCACCGTCGAGGACGCCATCCGCGAGATCACCGTCGCCGACGTCCAGCAGGCCTGCGACGTGTTCAGCGGCACCTGGGAGAACACCGGCGGCGTCGACGGCCGGGTCTCGCTGGAGGTCGACCCGACCATCGCCCGCGACACCGACGCCACCACCGCGCAGGCCATCGACCTGTGGAAGGCCGTCGACCGGCCCAACCTGCTGGTCAAGATCCCGGCCACGGAGGCCGGCCTGCCGGCGATCACCCAGTCGCTGGCCGAGGGCGTCAGCGTGAACGTGACGCTGATCTTCTCGGTGGAGCGCTACCGCGCCGTGATGGGCGCCTACCTCGACGGCCTGGAGCAGGCCGCGGCCAACGGCCAGGAGCTGTCCCGGATCAGCTCGGTGGCCAGCTTCTTCGTCTCCCGGGTCGACTCCGAGATCGACAAGCGGCTGGAGGCGATCGGCACCGACGAGGCGCTGGCGCTGCGCGGCAAGGCGGGGGTGGCGAACTCCCGGCTGGCCTACGCCGCGTTCCAGGAGGCGTTCACCGGGGCGCGCTGGGACAACCTGGTCAAGCTGGGGGCCAAGGCGCAGCGGCCGCTGTGGGCCTCCACCGGGGTGAAGAACCCCGACTACTCCGACACCCTCTACGTCACCGAGCTCGTGGTGGCCGACACGGTCAACACGATGCCGGAGAAGACGCTCAGGGCGTTCGCCGACCACGGCGAGGTCCAGGGCGACCGGGTCACCGGCACCGCGGCCGAGGCCCAGGAGGTCTTCGACGCCCTGGAGCGCGTCGGCGTCGACCTCACCGACGTCTTCCTGGCGCTGGAGAACGAGGGCGTGGACAAGTTCGAGAAGTCCTGGTCCGAGCTGCAGGAGTCGGTCAAGGGCCAGCTCGAGGCGGCCGGCTGAGGTGACGGTCCGACCGTTCCCGCGCCCGGCCCGGTGAGCCGACCGAGCGTGCCCGAGCCGCCCACCGGGGTCGTGTCCGACCTGGTGGGCGGCTCCGTCGCGAGCCGCCTCGCCGTGGGCGACGTCTCGCTGTGGCCGACCGCCGCCTGGCCGGGCTGGGTCGGGGCCGCGCGCACCGCCCGGCCGATGGTCGGTGCGGTGGCCGCGGTCGGGGAGACCCTGCGGGTGGCCGGCCTGCGCCGGGTCGTGCTGGTGACCACGGCCGGTGTCGGGGTGGCGGTCGAGGGGCTCGGCGTGGGCACGGCGCCCGGCACCGGGCTCGTCGTGCTGGACACGGCCGACCCGGAGTCGGTTGCCGAGGTGGTGGCCGGCGACCTCGACACCACCGCGCTGGTCACCGTCCTGCCGCCGGGCGCGACCGCGGCCGAGGCCGGCTCCGTCACGCTGGTGCACGAGGTGGTGACCGAGGCGCTGGTCCGCGAGGGCCTGCCCGCCGAGCGGCACAGCGTCCTGGTCGACGTCCCGGGCGGGCCGCTGGCCCGCCGGGCCGGGGGGTCCGCGCTGCTCGCCGGCCCTCCGGACGTGTCCGGGCTGTGGTCGTCGCTCAGCGCGTACACGCTCGTGCCCGCCGGCCTCGCCGGCGCCGACATCGGCGTCCTGCTGGCCGGGGCCGACCTGGCCGCGGCCGCGCTGGCCGAGGACGCGCCCGACAACCCGGCACTCGTGCTGGGAGCCCTGCTGGCCGCGGCCCCCGTCGTCGCGCTCACCGGCACCCCGGCGCTGGTGGAGTACGCCACCGAACTGGTCGCCGGCGGCCTGGGCAAGGGCGGGCGCGGACCGCTGGCGGTCCGGCTGGACGACCCCGACGCGCCGCTGGCCGACCTCGTCCGCTCGGCGGGCGTCCCGTCCGACGCGCTGGCCATCGAGCTCGCCGGGCCCGTGTCCGGGGCGGGGACGACACCGGCGCTCGTCGAGCGCACCGACGGCGGGCCGGGGCTGCGCACCGAGGGCTCGGCCGTCGGGCAGGTGCTGCTCTGGCAGCGCGCCGTGGCGGTGGCCGCGCACCTGCTCGCCGTCGACCCCACCGATCGCCCCGGCGCGGCCGGACCCTCCGCCGACGCCGGGTCCGCGCTCGGCGACGGCTTCGTCGACGGCGCCGTCGCGGTGCGCGGCGGGAGCTGGCTCCCCGACGGCGCGCACACGGTCGCCGACGCGCTGCGTGCGCTCGTCGACCCGTCCGGCACGGCGCCCTCCCACCTGGCCGTGCACGCCTATCTTGACCGGGAGAGCGACGCCTCCGCCGCGGTGCTGCGACTGGAGCTGGCCCGCCGCACCGGGTTGACCACCACCTTCGGGTGGGCGCCGCGCTGCCTGGCCGGCACCGGCCAGTACGACAGGGGCGGTCCGGGCACCCCGGTGGTCTGCCAGCTGACCGGGGCCGCGGCGGAACCGGGTGAGCGGCCGGAGGAGCTGGGTGAGCGGCAGGAGGCGATGGCCGACGCGGACGCCGCGGCGCTGGTCGCGGCTGGTCGCCGCGTACTGCGCCTGCACCTCGTCGACCGGATCGCCGGCCTGGTCACCCTGGCCAAGGCCGTCCAGGAGCTCTGAAGCGCCGGGACCGGGCCCACCCACCGCCAACGAGATCAACAGCGACATCACCAGCAACATCAAGAGCGACAGCGACGTTCGTGACGCACAACCGAGGAGAACGATGAGCGTCAGCACGACCGGGGCGGCGCGGTGGGCGAACCCGCTGCGCGACCCGCGCGACAAGCGGCTCCCGCGGATCGCGGGGCCCTGCGGCCTGGTCATCTTCGGCGTGACCGGCGACCTGTCCCGCAAGAAGCTGATGCCGGCCATCTACGACCTGGCCAACCGCGGGCTGCTGCCGCCGGGCTTCGCGCTGACCGGCTTCGCCCGCCGCGACTGGGCCGACCAGGACTTCGGCAACGTGGTCTACGAGGCGGTGCGCGAGCACGCCCGCACCCCGTTCCGGCAGTCGGTGTGGGACCGCCTCGCCGAGGGCTTCCGGTTCGTGCCCGGCAGCTTCGACGACGACGCGTCGTTCGACCAGCTGGAGAAGACCGTCCGCGACCTCGACCGGGTCCGCGGCACCGGCGGCAACCACGCCTTCTACCTGTCGATCCCGCCCGGCGCGTTCCCGGTGGTGTGCAAGCAGCTGGCCCGCTCGGGCCTGTCGGCGCAGAACGGCGACCAGTGGCGCCGGGTCGTGATCGAGAAGCCGTTCGGCCACGACCTGCAGTCCGCGCGCGAGCTCAACGCGATCGTCAACGACGTCTTCCCCGAGGACTCGGTGTTCCGCATCGACCACTACCTCGGCAAGGAGACGGTGCAGAACGTGCTGGCGATGCGCTTCGCCAACCAGCTCTTCGAGCCGATCTGGAACGCCCACTACATCGACCAGGTGCAGATCACCATGGCCGAGGACATCGGGCTGGGCGGGCGCGCCGGCTACTACGACGGCATCGGCGCGGCCCGCGACGTCATCCAGAACCACCTGCTGCAGCTGCTGGCGTTCACCGCGATGGAGGAGCCGGTCGCGTTCTCCTCCGACGAGCTGCGCGCCGAGAAGATCAAGGTGCTCAACGCCACCAAGCTGGTGGGCCCGCTGGAGGAGACGACGGCGCGCGGGCAGTACGAGGGCGGCTGGCAGGGCGGCGAGAAGGTGCGCGGGCTCAAGCAGGAGGAGGGCTTCGACCCCGAGTCCCGCACCGAGACCTACGCCGCCATCACCTGCGAGGTCGCCACCCGGCGGTGGGCGGGCGTCCCGTTCTACCTGCGCACCGGCAAGCGGCTGGGCCGCCGGGTCACCGAGATCGCGATCATCTTCAAGCGCGCCCCGCACCTGCCGTTCGACTCCACGATGACCGAGGAGCTCGGGCAGAACGCGATCGTCGTGCGGGTCCAGCCCGACGAGGGCGTCACCATGCGGTTCGGGTCGAAGGTGCCGGGCAGCCAGATGGAGGTCCGCGACGTCACCATGGACTTCGGCTACGGCACCGCGTTCACCGAGGCCTCCCCCGAGGCCTACGAGCGGCTCATCCTCGACGTGCTGCTCGGGGAGCCGTCGCTGTTCCCGGTCAACGAGGAGGTCGAGCGCTCCTGGGAGATCCTCGACCCGGTGATCGAGCACTGGGCCGCCCAGGACGCCGGTCCCGACCCCTACCCCGCCGGCAGCTGGGGCCCGGAGTCGGCCAACCGCATGCTGGCCCGCACCGGGCGCACCTGGCGCCGTCCGTGAGCGCCCCGATCACCACCGCGCGTACCGCAAGGAGCCGACCATGATCGTCGACCTGCCCTCGACGAACATCTCGAAGGTCAACAAGAAGCTGGTGCAGCTGCGCGAGAGCGGCGGCGTGCTGGCCCTGGGCCGGGTGCTCACCCTGGTGATCATCACCGACGACGGGGGCACCACCGAGGACGCCATCGACGCCGCCAACGAGGCCAGCCGCGAGCACCCGTGCCGGGTGATCGTGCTGGCCCGGGGGTACCGCGAGGCCGCGCCCCGGCTGGACGCCCAGATCCGGGTCGGCGGCGACGCCGGCGCCAGCGAGGTGATCGTGCTGCGCGGCTACGGCGCGCTCGCCGACAACGGCGCCGCGGCCGGCATGGTCATGCCGCTGCTGCTGCCCGACGCGCCGGTCGTGGCGTGGTGGCCGGGCGAGGCGCCGGACGTGCCCGCCGAGGACGAGGTGGGCCGGCTGGCCCAGCGCCGCATCACCGACGCCCTGGCCTGCCCCGACCCCGTCGCCGCGCTCGCGCAGCGCCGGGCCGGGCACCGCGCGGGCGACACCGACCTCGCCTGGTCGCGGCTGACGTTCTGGCGGGCGCTGCTGGCCACGGCCCTGGACGCCCCGCCCTTCGAGGACGTCACCCACGTGACGGTCGTGGGCGAGCGGGTCTCGCCCTCCGCCGACCTGCTGGCCGGCTGGCTCGCGGTCCGGCTGGGCACCACCGTCGAGCGCCACCCCGCCACCACCGGCAAGGGCATGGTCTCGGTGCGCCTGGAGCGCGCCTCCGGGCCGGTCGAGCTGGTGCGCCCGGACGGCCGCGTCGGGCGGCTCAGCCAGCCGGGACAACCCGACCGGCTGGTCGCGCTGGCCCGCCGCGAGGTGCGAGACTGCCTCGCCGAGGAGCTGCGCCGGCTGGACCCCGACGAGATCTACGGGGCCTCGCTGGCCGGGATCGACCGCGTCGAGCACATCGACGACCCGGTCCCCGCGCCGACGCTGACGACCAGCCGATGACGGGCACTCCGGCGACCGAGAGGGCGACCGGGGAGGGGAGAGCGGGCATGCCGACGCCGGACATCGCCGTCCACGCGCACCCCGACGTGCTGGCGGCCGCCGCGGCCGCGCGGCTGATCACCCGCCTGGTCGACCTGCAGGCCACCGGCAACACGCCCAAGGTCGTGCTGACCGGCGGCGGCGTCGGTATCGCCATGCTGGAGCAGATCCGGGCCACCGTCGCCCGCGACGCCGTCGACTGGGGCCGCGTCGAGTTCTACTGGGGCGACGAGCGCTTCCTGCCGCCCGGACACCCGGAGCGCAACGAGACCCAGGCGCGCGAGGCCCTGCTCGACCACGTCCCGGTCGACCCGGCCAAGGTCTTCCCCATGGGCGCCGACACCGGCACCGGCCCGAGCGGGGCGGAAGCGGCGGCCGAGGAGTACGCGGCGCTGCTGCGCAAGGCGGCCCGCCCGGAGGACCACGGCCCCGTGCCGTCGTTCGACGTCCTGATGCTGGGAATGGGCGGCGAGGGCCACACGGCGTCGGTCTTCCCGCACTCCCCCGCCGTCTACGAGACCGAGCGCTCGGTCGTGGCCGTCCACGGCTGCCCGAAGCCCCCGCCCACCCGGGTGTCGCTGACCCTGCCGGCGATCCGCACCGCCGCCGAGGTCTGGGTCATCACCACCGGTGAGGCCAAGGCGGCCGCGGTGGCCATGGCGCTGGGCGGCGCGGGCGAGGTGGCGATCCCGGTGGCCGGCGCCACCGGCCGCCGCCGCACCCGCTGGCTGCTCGACCGGGCCGCCGCCGCCAAGCTGCCCCGCGACCTCGTCCCGCACATCGCCTGACGCGGCCGGCTCCTGTCGTGGACATCGAACTGCACGTCGTCGTCGACGGGGCCAACGTCGTCGGCTCCCGCCCCGACGGCTGGTGGCGCGACCGCCGGGGCGCCGCCCGCCGCCTCGCCGGCAGCCTGGTCGCCCTGCTGAGCACCGACACCAGCGTGCTGGCCGTGTCCCTCGGCCAGCCGGAGGACCGGCAGCTGCGGGTGCACCTGGTGCTGGAGGGCGAGGCGGCCCGCGCGGACGACCTGCCCGCGCACTCCCGCCTCGACGTCGTCCGCGCGGAACGCGACGGCGACTCCGCGATCATCGAACTCGTCACCCTGCTCGACGGCCAGGAGCGGGTGGTCGTCACCGCCGACCGGGACCTGCGGACGCGCGTCGAAGCCGCCGGCGCCGGCACCACCGGCCCCGGGTCCTTCCTGAACGGCCTGCCCGGCTAGACGAGGTGTCCGCACAGCGCCAGCCGTGACCTCGCAGCCCGCCGGCGCGCTGCGCGGACCCACGCAGGTCTGCGAGCACACCACCAGGTCTGTGAGCAGGCCCTCCGCGGGGAGGCCAGCCGCCCCTACCGCGCCATCTAGGCCCGGCGCCGGGTGTCCGTCCGCGGGGGCCGGGCGGCGGCGAGGGCGGGGCGGTGCGGCAGCGGGCTGGAGTAGACGACGCTCGTGGTCACCGCGCCCAGCCCGCCGATCCGGCCGGTGACCTCCTCGAGGTGGCGCATCGAGCGGGCCAGCACGGTCAGCACGAAGCAGTCCTCCCCCGTCACGTGGTGGGCCTCGACGACCTCCGGGGTGGTGTCGAGCAGGTCGTGGAAGGGGCGGTAGTTGGCGTTGGGGTAGCGCAGCCGGACCAGTGCGCGGATGACCAGGCCGAGCCGCTCCGGGTCGACGTCGCAGCGGTAGCCGGTGATGACCCCGGACTCCTCCAGCCTGCGCACCCGCTCGGTCACCGCGCTCGGCGACAGCCCGACCGTGCGGCCCAGCACGGCGTAGCTGGCCCGACCGTCCTCCTGCAGGGCTTCCAGGAGGCGGTAGTCGATGTCGTCCAGCGAATCCACGGCCATGGACCGAATCTACCGTGGAACGCTCCTTCAGCGCGCCGCCCACTGTTCCTAGCCTCGCGGTCATGACCGCCACCGTGTCGACTCCCGCCGCAACCGACGCCGTCGCCTTCTTCGCCTCGCGGCTCGCCTTCCAGACCGACGTCTCCGACGTGCACGCCGCCATGTCCACGGGCTCCCCCGGCTTCGTGCTGGTCGACACGCGCAGCGCCGCGGCGTGGGCCGGCGGGCGGATCCCGGGCGCGCGCCACGTGCCGACCGCGCAGCTGCCCGCAGACCTCGATCCGGCGGTCCCGGTGGTGACCTACTGCTGGGGCCCGGGCTGCAACGGGGCGACACGCGCCGCCCTGCGGCTGGCCGAGGCGGGGTTCCGGGTGCGGGAGATGCTCGGCGGGATCGAGTACTGGACGCGGGAGGGCCTGCCCGTGCAGACCGACGACGGCGTCGTCACCACCGACCCGGACCCGCTGACGGTCCCCTGCGGCTGCTGAACGTGGCAACCCGCCCGGCCGCGGGGGCGCGGCCGGACGGGTCGGCGGCGCATGGCATCGTGCGTGCGTGCGCGCGCTCCCGGCCCGAACCCGATCCGTCCTGCTGGGAGCGGCGCTGCTCGCCACGGCCGCGCTGGGCGGCTGCACAATGGCCGCCTCCCCCAGCCCGCCCGGTGGTGGTGGTACGGGCCCCGCGCCGGCTCCGCCCCCTCCCCCGCCGGCCGCGTGCCTGCTCGACCTCGACGCGATGGCGACCACCACCGGGCTCACCTGGATCCCGGACGCGACGACGGCGAGCGACACCCGCTGCGTCTACGACCCCGGGCCGGCCGCGCCGTCGCCGGCCACCACCGCGACGTCGGACGGCGTGGGAGCCGGCACGGGAACGCAGCGGACACCCGGCCCCGCCGCGGACGGCGACGCCGCCGGTGAGTTCGTCGCCGTCGACATCGCCGCGGCCGACGACCGCCCCGTGGCGGCCCAGCTCGACGTGCTCGCCGAGGTCTGCGACGACGGATCGCGGGCCCCCGTCGGCACCGGCTTCGTCTGCCGGTTCGACGGGGACAGCGTCTACGCCGGGCTCATCCGCGACGAGGACGTCATCACCGTATCGGCCTCGGCCGTGCCTGCCGGGACCACCGCGGCGGCGCTGACGATGGCGATCGGCCAGCAGGTGGATGCGCTGAGCTAGGAACGGGAACGGCCCGGCGTCCGTGGACGCCGGGCCGGGTGCTCAGAGCTCGCGGGAGGCCCGCAGCTTGCTCAGCGCCTCTTCGAGGATCGCGGCGCCGTCGGCGTCGCTGCGCCGCTCCTTCACGTACGCCAGGTGGGTCTTGTAGGGCTCGGTCCGCGGCGGGGCCGGCGGGTTCTGGCTGTCGCGCCCGCCCGGCAGGCCGCAGCGGGGGCAGTCCCAGGAGTCGGGGATCTCGGCCTCCTGGGCGAAGGAGGGCGTCGAGACGTGCCCGTTGGAGCAGAAGTACGAGATGTGCGACCGGGGCGCGGTCTCGCCGCGCTCGGACTCACCCATCGGACCGGCACCCACCCGGGTGCCGCGGATCGCGTTGCCGCCTGCCATGGCCATCCTTCTCTCAGACCCCGACCTTCACCAGCAGCCCGGTACCGATGATCGCGATCACCCAGATCGCGCCGACGAAGAGGGTGAGCCGATCCAGGTTCTTCTCCACGACGCTCGAACCGGAAAGGCTCGACTGCACCCCGCCACCGAACAGGCTGGACAGACCGCCACCTCGACCACGGTGCAGCAGGATCAGCAGCACCAGCAGCACGCTGGAGACGATCAGTACGATCTGCAGGGCGAGTTGCATCCCATCCTCATTCTCGTCGTACGGGTCGCCGGCGCGCCGCCGACCCGCTCGGAAACCCGAGGGTACCCGGGCCATCGCCCGCCGTTGCCGGGGGCCCGTTCCGTGGAGAACGACGCCATGGGATCGAAAAGGGCCCGATCCGTCCCATGACGTCGTTCTCGACGGTGGGCTACGGCAGGGGGCCGCCCGCGGCGATGGCGCAGAGCTGGGCGAACTCGTCGGCGTCGATGCTGGCCCCGCCCACGAGCGCGCCGTCGATGTCGGGCTCGGCCACGATCTCGCCGACGTTCTTCGCCTTCACCGAGCCGCCGTAGAGCACGCGGACGTCGGCCGCGGCGGCCTCGCCGTACAGCCCGGAGATCGTGGCGCGGAGCGCGGCGCACACCTCCTGGGCGTCGGCCGCGCTCGCCACGCGACCGGTCCCGATCGCCCACACCGGCTCGTAGGCGACCACGACGGAGCGGACGCCCTCGGCGGGGACCTTCTTCAGCGCGGCGGTGAGCTGGCGCGTGGTGTGCTCCACGTGCCGGCCCTCCTCGCGCACGTCCAGGCCCTCCCCGACGCACAGGATCGGGCTGATCCCGTGCTTGAGCGCGGCCAGCACCTTGCGGTTGACCAGGGCGTCGTCCTCGCCGTGGACCTCGCGGCGCTCGGAGTGGCCCACGGTGACGAAGCGACAGCCCAGCTTGGCCAGCATCACGCCGGACACGTCGCCGGTGTAGGCGCCCGAGTCGTGCGGGGACAGGTCCTGCGCGCCGTGCACCATCAGCAGTTGGTCGCCGTCGATGAGCGTCTGCACCGACCGGATGTCGGTGAACGGCGGCAGGACGACCACGTCGACCTTGTCGTAGTACTTCTCCGGCAGCGCGAAGGCGAGCTTCTGCACCAGGGCGATGGCCTCGAGGTGGTTGAGGTTCATCTTCCAGTTGCCGGCGATCAGCGGCTTCCTCCGCGCAGCGCCGGCGGAGCGGACATCAATACTGGCCATCAGCTCTTCTCCAGGACGGCGATGCCGGGCAGGTCCTTGCCCTCCAGGAACTCCAGCGAGGCGCCGCCCCCGGTGGAGATGTGGGAGAAGCCGTCCTCGGGCAGGCCCAGCGCGCGGACCGCGGCGGCCGAGTCGCCGCCACCCACCACGCTGAACGCACCGGGGGTGGCGGCCGTGGCGTCCACGATCGCCTGGGCCACCCCGCGGGTGCCCTCGGCGAACGGGGCCAGCTCGAACACGCCCATCGGGCCGTTCCAGAACACCGTCCGGGCCCCGCCGAGCACCTCGGCGAACGCGGCGACGGTGTCCGGACCGACGTCCAGGCCCTTCCAGCCGTCCGGGATGGCGTCGACGGCCACGGTGCGGGTGTTCGCCTCGGCGGAGAAGTCGTCGGCCACGACGACGTCGACCGGGAGCACGATCTTGCCGGACTCCAGCAGCCGCCGGCAGGTGTCGATCTGGTCGCGCTCCAGCAGCGAGTCGCCGACGCCGTAGCCCTGCGCGGCCAGGAACGTGAAGCACATCCCGCCGCCGACCAGCAGCGCGTCGACCCGGGGCAGCAGGGCGTCGATGACGGCCAGCTTGTCCGACACCTTCGACCCGCCCAGCACGACCGCGTAGGGCCGCTCGGGCTCGGTGGTCAGCTTGCGCAGCACCTCGACCTCGGCGAGCACGAGGCCGCCCGCGTACGCCGGCAGGTCGAGCGCGACGTCGTAGACCGAGGCCTGCTTGCGGTGCACCACGCCGAACCCGTCGGAGACGAACGCCCCGCTCGGGCCGGCCAGCTCGGACAGCTCCCGGGCGAACGCGGCCCGGTCGTCGTCGTTCTTGGCGGTCTCGCGGGGGTCGAACCGGATGTTCTCCAGCAGCACGACGCCGCCGCGCCCGTCGGCACCGTCCAGGGCCGACACCGCCGCCCGCGCCCGGTCGCCGTGCTCGGCCAGGGTGACCTCGGCGCCGAGCAGCTCACCGAGCCGCGCGGCCACCGGGGCCAGCGAGTACTTCGGGTCCGGGCCGCCCTTGGGCCGGCCCAGGTGCGCGGTGACCACCACCCGCGCGCCCGCGTCGAGCAGGGCGCGCAGGGTGGGCACCGACGCCCGGATCCGGCCGTCGTCGGTGATCCGGTCGCCGTCGAGCGGGACGTTCAGGTCGGAGCGCACGAGCACCGTCCGACCGGAGACGCCCTCCCCGATGAGGTCGTCGAGCGACTTCATGCGGGCTGCCTCAGAGCTTGCTGGCGACGAGGCCGGTGATGTCGACGAGGCGGTTGGAGTAGCCCCACTCGTTGTCGTACCAGCCGACGATCTTGACCTGGTTGCCGATGACCTTGGTCAGCCCGCTGTCGAAGATGCACGACGCCGGGTCGGTGACGATGTCGGAGGAGACGATCGGGTCGGCGGTGTAGCTCAGGACGCCCTTGAGCGGGCCCTCGGCGGCGGCCCTGTAGGCGGCGTTGATCTCCTCGGCCGAGGCCTCCTTGCGGACCTCGACGGTCAGGTCGGTGGCCGAGCCGGTGGGGATCGGCACGCGCAGCGCGTAGCCGTCGAGCTTGCCCTTGAGGTGCGGCAGCACCAGGCCGATCGCCTTGGCGGCGCCGGTGGAGGTGGGCACGATGTTCAGCGCGGCGGCGCGCGCCCGGCGCAGGTCCTTGTGCGGGCCGTCCTGCAGGTTCTGGTCCTGCGTGTAGGCGTGGATCGTGGTCATCAGACCCTTCTCGATCCCCAGCAGGTCGTCGAGCACCTTGGCCAGCGGGGCCAGGCAGTTCGTGGTGCAGGACGCGTTCGACACGATGTTCTGCGAGCCGTCGTAGGCGGAGTCGTTCACGCCCTTGACGACGGTCAGGTCCTCACCGGTGGCCGGCGCCGAGATGACGACCTTCTTCGCCCCGGCGTCGAGGTGCTTGGTGGCCCCCTCGCGCTTGGTGAAGATGCCCGTCGACTCGACGACCACGTCGACGCCCAGGTCCTTCCAGGGCAGCTCGGCGGGGTCGCGCACGGCCAGGCCCTTGAAGCCCTTCCCGTCGACGACGATCTCGTCGTCGGTGGAGGACACGCCGTAGGGCAGCCGACCCAGGATGGAGTCGTACTTGAGCAGGTGGGCCAGCGTCGCGTTGTCGGTGATGTCGTTCACCGCGACGATCTCGATGTCGGTCCCGCCCGCGGCCCGCTGCGCGTCGACCGCGCGCCAGAAGTTGCGGCCGATCCGCCCGAACCCGTTCACACCCACGCGCACAGTCACGCCGTGCCTCCCCATCGTCTGGACCGTCCGGCCCGTCTCGTAGGGGCTCTTCCCCGACCGGGGACGCCCGCTCACCCGAACCCTAGCGTTCCAGGTGGGCGGGCACGCACCGGCTTCGGAATCGATCCACCTGATGAGCTTCACACCACGCTGCGCGACCACCCGTTCGGCGCAGCGCCGGTCAGACGTCCTCGAGCATCTCCGCCGTCACGACCGACTCGGTGTCCGGGATGCCCAGGTCGGCGGCCCGCTTGTCGGCCATGTGCAGCAGCCTGCGGATGCGCCCGGCGACCGCGTCCTTGGTCATCGGCGGGTCGGCGAGCTGGCCGAGCTCCTCCAGCGAGGCCTGCGTGTGCTCGACGCGCAGCCGGCCGGCCGCGAGCAGGTGGTCGGGGACGTCCTCGGCGAGGATCTCCAGCGCCCGCTGGACCCGGGCGGCCGCGGCCACCGCGGCGCGCGCGGAGCGGCGCAGGTTGGCGTCGTCGAAGTTGGCCAGCCGGTTGGCGGTGGCCCGGACCTCGCGGCGCATCCGCCGCTCCTCCCAGGCCAGCACGCTCTCGTGGGCGCCCATCCGGGTCAGCAGCGCGCTGATGGCGTCGCCGTCGCGCACGACCACGCGGTCGGCGCCGCGGACCTCCCGCCACTTCGCCGTGACCCCGAGCCGGCGCGCCGCGCCGACCAGCGCCATCGCCGCCTCCTGCCCGGGGCAGGTGACCTCCAGCGCCGAGCTGCGCCCCGGCTCGGTGAGCGAGCCGTGCGCCAGGAACGCCCCGCGCCACACGGCCTCGGAGTCGCACACGTTGCCGTTGACGATGGGCGGCGGGAGCCCACGCACCGGACGGCCGCGGGCGTCGAGCAGGCCCGTCTGCCGGGCCAGGCCCTCGCCGTCGCGCACGACGCGCAGCACGTAGCGCGCGCCGCGGCGCAGCCCGCCCGCGGTGATGACGTGCGCCTCGCACGTGTGGCCGTACAGCTCGTGCACGTCGCGGCGCAGCCGCCGGGCCACCGACCCGGTGTCGACCTCGGCCTCGACCACGACCCGCCCGCCCACGATGTGCAGGCCCCCGGCGAACCGCAGCAGCACGGCGACCTCCGCGCGCCGGCAGCACGGCTTGGTGACCACGAGCCTGCTGAGCTCGTCCTTGACCGCCGCCGTCATCGCCATGGGTACCTCCTGACCGGTCGGGGAGCGCCGGGGTGCGCCTGGGGAGCCACCTTCACGTCCTCTCTGCGGCCGGGTGGGCCGCCACCGCCGCCTGCTGGCCGAACCCGGCCAGCACGGCGCCGATCGCCTGCGCCAGCGCCGCCGGGTCGTGGCGGGGCACGACCGGGTCGGCAGCGGCGACCGGGGCCACGTGGACCCGGCCACCCGGGGAGAGCACCACGCGCGCGGCGCGGCGCAGCCGGTCCGGCAGCCCGACCGCGGCCTTGTCGGCGATCACCGCATCGACCCTCAGCTCGGGGGCGTGCTCCGAGAGTACGGCCAGGTGCTGCTCCGGGGAGAACCCGGCGGTCTCCCCGGGTTCGGGAACCAGGTTCAGCACCACCACCTTGCGCGCCCGCGTGGTGACCAGTGCCTCGCGCAGATCGGGCACGAGCAGGTGCGGGATCACGCTGCTGAACCACGATCCCGGGCCGAGCAGCAGCACGTCGGCCCCGTGCACGGCCTCGAGCACCTCGGGGCACGCCTGCGGCCGCTCCGGGCGCAGGTGCACCCGGCGGACCCGGCCGGGCGTCGACGCGACGGCCACCTGTCCCCTGATCCGGTACTCCTCGTCGGGCGTGTCGCCGAGCCCGGACACGTCGGCCTCGATGTCGAGCGGGTCGCAGCTCATCGGCAGCACCCGCCCCCGCACCCCGAGCAGCGCGCCCACCTCGTCGAGCGCGGCGACCGGGTCGCGCAGGACGTCGATCAGGCCGGCGAGCAGCAGGTTGCCCACGGCGTGGCCGGCCAGCGCGCCGGTGCCGCCGAAGCGGTGCTGCACCACCGAGGCCCAGCGCTGCCCGCCCTCGTCGGTCGCGGCCAGCGCGGCCAGCGCCATGCGCAGGTCGCCCGGCGGGAGCACGCCCAGCTCGCGGCGCAGCCGCCCCGACGAGCCGCCGTCGTCGGCCACCGTGACGACCGCGGTCACGCGGTCGGTCAGCAGCCGCAGCGCCGAGAGCGTGGCGTGCAGGCCGTGCCCGCCGCCCAGCGCCACCGCCCGCAACGGGTCGGGGGCGCTCACTCGCGCCCCAGGTCGCGGTGGGTGACGTTGACGACGACGCCGTCCGAGCCCGACAGCCGCCGGGCCATCTCCTCGCTGATCGCCACGCTGCGGTGCTTGCCGCCGGTGCAGCCGATCGAGACGGTGAGGTAGCGCTTTCCCTCCCGCCGGTAGCCCGCCCCGACCAGGCCGAGCAGCTGCAGGTAGCGCTCGATGAATTCCTCGGCGCCGTCCTGGCTGAGCACGTAGTCGCGGACCTGCTCCTCGCGCCCGGTGTGCTCGCGCAGCTCCGGGATCCAGAACGGGTTGGGCAGGAACCGGACGTCGACGACGAGGTCGGAGTCCATCGGGAGGCCGTACTTGTAGCCGAAGGAGACCAGCGTGACCCGGGTCGCCTGCAACGACTCGGCGCCGAAGGCGTGCTCCAGGGTGGCCCGCAGCGCCGGGACCGTGGTGGCGGAGGTGTCGACGACCAGGTCGGCGCTCTCGCGCAGCGCGCGCAGCAGGTCGCGCTCGGCGGCGATGCCGTCGACCAGCCGACCGTCGCCCTGCAGCGGGTGGCTGCGGCGCACCTGCTCGAAGCGGCGCACCAGCACCGCGTCGGCGGCCTCCAGGAACAGCAGCCGCGGCTTGTAGCCGCGGGTGTCGAGGTCCTTGATGACCGCGCCCAGGTCGGTGGAGAACGCCCGGCTGCGCACGTCCATCACCACCGCGATGCGGGTGATCTCGCCGCGCGCGCGGGAACCGAGGTCGACCATGGTGGCGATCAGCTCGGGCGGCAGGTTGTCCACCACGAACCAGCCCAGGTCCTCCATGACCTTGGCCGCGGTGCTGCGCCCCGCTCCGGACAGGCCGCTGATCAGGGCGACCTCGATCCCGCCGCGATCGGCCGCGCCGCGCTCGCCGGCCTGCACCCCACCGCGCGTGACGCGGTCCTCCCAGTCGGCGCCCTGCACCTCGCGGTCGTGCGGGTCGGCGGCGGCGGGGTCGATCCCGTCGGACGCGCTCACGACCGGCCCTCCGCCTGCAGGGCCGCGAGGACCGCGGTCGCCGTGCGCCGGCCGAAGCCGGGCAGCGCGGCGATCTCGTCGACGCCGGCGTCGCGCAGCCTGCGCACCGACCCGAAGTGCTTGATCAGTGTGGCCCGGCGGGTGGGGCCGAGCCCGGGGACGGAGTCCAGGTCGGAACTGGTCATACCCTTGGAACGGCGCTGGCGGTGATAGGTGATGGCGAAGCGGTGCGCTTCGTCCCGGACGTGCTGGAGCAGGAACAGCCCGTCACTGCTGCGCGACATGATCACCGGATCGGGGTCGCCGGGGAGCCAGATCTCCTCCAGCCGCTTCGCCAGCCCGCACACGGCCACGTCGGTGATGCCCAGCTCGGCCATGACGTCCGCGGCCGCCTCCACCTGCGGCGGGCCCCCGTCGACGACCAGCAGGTTCGGCGGGTAGGCGAACTTGCGGGGTCGGCCGGTGTCGGGGTCGATCCCGGGGCGGTGGGTGGCGGTTGCGGTGGACGAGGCGATAACGGGGGGGTCGCCGGCACCGGCCTCGGCGTTACCCCGCCCGCGCGACTCGTCACCCTCCGCACCGCCCACCTCCGGTACGCCGTCCGCGCGCTCCGCCTCGTCAGAGAGGTCAGGGAGGTAAGGGAGGTCAGGGAGGTCAGAGACATCAGATTCGGCCGAGACATCAGCGAGGTCGGGGATGTCGGCCGTGACCGCGCGGTCGCCCGCGGTCTCGGCCAGGTAGCGGCGGAAGCGCCTGCGCACGACCTCGGCGATGGCGGCCACGTCGCCGCCCTCCGCGCCGCCGCGGATCTCGAAGCGGCGGTACTCCGAGCGGCGGGCGAGCCCGTCCTCGAAGACCACCAGCGAGGCGACGACGTTGCTGCCCTGCACGTGGCTCACGTCGACGCACTCGATCCGCAGCGGGGCGCCGTCGAGCCCGAGCGCGTCCTGGATCTCCTGCAGGGCCGCGGACCGGGCGGTGATGTCGCTGGCCCGGCGCAGCTTGTGCTGGGTGAAGGCCTCCGCGGCGTTGCGCCGGACCGTCTCGGCCAGCGCCCGCTTGTCGCCGCGCTGGGGCACCCGGATCTGCACCCGCGAGCCCCGCAGCCCGGACAGCCAGTCGGCCAGCGGCTCGACCTCGGTCGGCAGCTCGGGCACCAGGATCTCGCGCGGGACCGGCTGGTGGGCGTCGTCGGCCGCCTCGGCGAGCGCGGCCTGCTCGCCGTAGAACTGGGTGAGGAACCGCTCCACCAGCGCCCGGGTGTCGGTCGGCTCGACCTTGTCGATCACCCAGCCGCGCTGGCCGCGGACCCGTCCGCCGCGCACGTGGAAGACCTGCACGGCGGCCTCCAGCTCGTCGTCGGCGAACGCGACGACGTCGGCGTCGGTGCCGTCGCCGAGCACGACCGCCTGCTTCTCCATCGCCCGGCGCAGGGCGCCGATGTCGTCGCGCAGGCGCGCGGCCTTCTCGAACTCCAGCTCGTCGGAGGCCGCGGCCATGCGCCGCTCCAGCTCGCGCACCAGGCGGTCGGTGCGCCCGGACAGGAAGTCGCAGAAGTCGTCGACGATGTCGCGGTGCTCCTGCGCGCTGACCGTGCCCACGCAGGGCGCCGAGCACTTGTCGATGTAGCCCAGCAGGCACGGCCGCCCGATCTGGCCGTGGCGCTTGAACACCCCGGCGCTGCACGTGCGCGCCGGGAACACCCGCAGCAGCTGGTCGAGGGTCTCGCGGATGGCCCAGGCGTGCGCGTAGGGGCCGAAGTAGCGCACCCCCTTGCGCCGGGGCCCGCGGTAGACGTGCAGGCGGGGGAACTCCTCGTTCATCGTCACCGCCAGCACCGGGTAGGTCTTGTCGTCGCGGTAGCGGACGTTGAACCGCGGGTCGAACTCCTTGATCCAGTTGTACTCGAGCTGGAGCGCCTCGACCTCGGTGGCGACGACGGTCCACTCCACGTGCGCCGCCGTGGTGACCATCTGGCGGGTGCGCGGGTGCAGGGACGACAGGTCGGCGAAGTAGGAGTTCAGCCGCTGGCGCAGGCTCTTGGCCTTGCCCACGTAGACGACGCGGCCGCGTGGGTCGGAGAAGCGGTACACCCCGGGGGCCTCCGGGATGGTCCCCGGGGCCGGGCGGTACGTGGCGGGATCTGACATGGCCACGCCAGCCTAGGCCGCTCCCCCGACACGGCGTGTCGACAGGGCGTGTCGACACGGCGCGGGAGCGGCCACCGGCGTTCTGTCGGACCGCGGTGGTAGGACTCTCCGTGACGGCGAACGCATGTTCGAGCGACGGTTCGGGGGTTGGCGATGGGTTTCGACAAGCTCGACGTGGTGCGCAAGCTGCTGGCCAAGGCCGAGCGCGCGGCCACTCCGGAGGAGGCGGCCAGCTACACCGACAAGGCCCTGCAGCTCGTCGCGCGCCACGGCATCGACGCCGCCGTGCTGACCGCCGCCGATCCCGCCCGCGACCGGCCCCGCGCCCAGCGCGTCGCCGTGCACGAGCCGTACAGCGCGGGCAAGGCGCGCCTGCTCGCCTGGACGGCCGCCGCGCTGGGCTGCCGCGCCGTGCTGCACCAGCAGCGCGGCGGCCGGGTCGGCGCGGTCAGCGTGGTCGGCTTCGCCGCCGACCGCGAGCGCGTCGAACTGCTCTACACGTCGCTGCTGCTGCAGGCCGTCGCACAGCTCGCGCGCCTGCGCCCGCCGCCCGGCGAGTCGGTGGCGGCGTTCCGCCGGTCGTGGCTGCACGGGTTCGCGGTGCAGGTGCACCGGCGGCTGGTCGAGGCGGAGAGCGACGCCGCCGCGTCCGGTCCCAGCCCCGACTCCGCGCCCGGGGCCCGCACGACGACGACGACCGCGGTCGCGCTGGCCGAGCGGGCCGAGCGCGTCGACGCCGCCTTCGCCGCCGCGTTCCCCGCGCCCGAGCCGGCGCGCGGCCGGTCGCTGACGGGGTCCGGGTTCGGCTCCGGCGCGGCCGCGGGCGAGCGGGCCGACCTCGGGGGCACCGGGCTGGGCACCGGGCTGGGCACCGGGAGGGGCACCGCCGCGCGCCGGCGGATCGGGGTGTGAACGCCGGCCGGCTCAGCTGGGCAGGTCGAGCAGGCGCTTGACCACGTCGTCGAGGCGCTCGGCCACGACGTGCGGGCGGGCGATCGTGTCGGGCACCCGGCCCTCCAGCCGGGTGGCCATCGCACCCACCAGGCCGGCCCGCACGGCCCCGTGCACGTCCCAGGAGTGCACGGCGATCAGCGCCGTGCGGTCGGCGGGGGTGTCGGCGCGCTGGCAGGCCCACGTGTAGACCCGGCCCGGCGGCTTGAAGGAGTGGATCTCCTCCGAGGACAGCAGCCCGCGCATGTACGTGCGCAACCCGACGCCGTCGAGCGCCTGGCGGGCCACCGCGGCCGGCCCGTGGGTGAGGGCGTAGACCGGGATGCGCGCCCTGGCCAGCGCCATCAGCGCGGGCTCGGCGTCCTCGTGCGGCGGCAGCTCGGCGAACCCCTCGATCACGTGGTCGAGCGCGAACTCCGACAGCGTGTGCCCGGTGGTGGTGCGCAGCGCCGCCCGCGCCACCTCCTCGAAGGGCCGCACGCCGCCGGCGAGGGTCAACGCCATCCCGTCGCGCAGGGTGCGGGCGAAGAACAGGTCGCACTCGTGCTCCGGGCGGCCGACGTCGACGAACCGCCCGCGCAGCGCGTCGACCCGCAGCACGGTCTCGAAGACGTCCAGCAGGACCACACGCGGTCTGCGGTCCGCGGCCCGCACCCGCTCGGTCGCCACCCCCGGCTCGCCCATGCCCGTCCACCTCCGCGACTCCGGTCGGCCGCCACCCGCGGCCGCCGCCGATGCGGAGCCCGGCCTCCCCCGTCGGCCGCGGACCCCGCACGAAGATCATCGCCCGATGCTACGCACCGGGGCCAGAGGACTCCGGACCGTAGCGCCGAACCGTCCTCAGCACGCGCCGAACATACAGCCCGCGCAGCGGCGCGAGGGCGTATCCGGGGTAGCTGGCCAGCCAGGCCGCGCTGCCCAGGCTCACCGCGTCGGCCCCGGCCCAGAAGTACTCGCGGCAGTCGGCGGCGGTGCGGATGCCGCCCGTGGCGATCACCGGCAGGGTGATGCCGGCGTCGCGCAGCTCGGAGACCACCCGCAGGCCGATCGGCTTGATCGCCCGACCGGACAGCCCCCCGTAGCGGTTGGCCAGCCACGGCTCGCCGGTGCGCGGGTCGAGCCGCAGCGCCTTGACGGTGTTGATCGCGGTCAGCCCGGACACCCCGGCCCGCGCCGCCTGCCGGGCGTTGCGCAGGTAGTCGTAGTCGGGGGAGAGCTTGAGCAGCACCGGGTGCGCGCTGCGCGGCACGGCCTCGTCCAGCACGGACTGCAGGATCGCCGAGAAGTCGAAGTTGACGTTGTGGCAGGAGACGTTGAACTCCACCGCGGCGATGTCACCCGCCGGGACCGCGGCGTTGACCTTGTCGACCAGCGTGACGAACTCCTCGGCCGAGAACCCGCCCACCGAGATGATCGTGCGCTGGTCGCGCGTGCGGGGGTAGTAGTCGCGCAGGTAGGCGTCGATCCCGACGTTGCACCAGCCGAACGCGTTGAGCCAGCCCCCGTCGACCCCGCGCAGCACCGTCCCGTACCGGCGCAACAGACCGGGCAGCTCGGCGAGGCGGTAGTCCTCGCGGGTGCTGAAGTGCCCCTCCCGGGGCTCGACGGTCAGCGTCCGGGTGGTGACCGCCCCGAACTCCGACAGCGGCACGAACAGCGACACCGGGCTCATGCCGTAGGGCAGCAGCGGTGCGTTGGACACCCCGTAGCCGAGCAGGCTCGACGAGGTGACGAGCCGGTTGCGCAGCACGATGTCGCCCAGGCGCACCTCCCCGTGTCCGCGGTCGGAGCGTGGACGGACCTTCGGGGAGGTGGGGGTGCGCAGCACGGCCCCGATGCTACGTGCGCAAGGAGCCGGTCGTGCTCAGCGCGTGCGTGATGCCGCGTGCAGTGCGCGCAGGCGGGTGATGCCGTCCACGGCGCGGCCGCGGTCGACGGCCTGCAGGGCGAGCACCGGCAGGTACTCGTAGTCGGGCAGGTCGAGGCGGGCCCACGAGGCGCCGTCCGGGAAGGCCACCCGTTGCACGTCGGCCCAGTCGACCCGGCGGGTGCCGATGATGTTGCGCACCTCGACGCCCGCGGCGTCGGCGCGCACGCGGGGCCGGGCCATCAGCAGGATGCCGCCGGCCAGCATCGCCCCCAGCAGCACCATGGCCACCTGGTCGGCGAAGCGGAAGTAGACACCGGTGGGGCTGTTGCGCAGCAGCACGGCGATGACCACGAACACCACGAACAGCGCCGTCGCCCCGACCACCGACAGGACCAGCATCCGCCGCGGCCGCAGCACCAGCACCTCCCCGGTTCCCGCCGGGGTGGGTCCGGTGGTGGACCCGGTGGAGTCGGCGGACTCGGTCGACCCGGTGGTGGACCCGGTGGGCTCGGGGGTGGACCGGGCGGCGGACTCCTCGGCGGCGTTCACGACCCGCCCCGCAGGCCCCGCAGCACCAGCGCGGTGCGCAGCGCGGCCTCGCACGCCTCCGCGCCCTTGTCCTCGGCCGCCCCCGGGCCACCGGCCCGGTCGACGGCCTGCTCGAGCGTGTTGCAGGTGAGCACGCCGTTGCCGACGGGCACCCCGGCGTCGAGCGAGACCCGGGTGAGCCCGGCGGTCACCGCGTCGCAGACGTACTCGAAGTGCGGGGTGCCGCCGCGGATCACCACGCCGAGCCCGACGACCGCGTCGTGGGTGGCCGCGAGCTGCTGGCAGACGACCGGCAGCTCGATCGTGCCCGGGACGCGGACCACCGTGGGCTCGGCGATCCCGGCCTTCTGGGCGGTCGCCACGGCCCGTTCGAGCAGCAGGTCGACCAGCTCGGCGTGCCAGCTCGCCGCGGCGATCCCCAGCCGCAGGCCGGACGCCTCCAGCCCGCCGTCGGGCGTCGGTCGTCCCTCACCGCTCATCCGTGCTCGCTCCTCGGTCGTGCAGGGCCCGCCGAGCGGGCCCCGGGTTCAGTCCGTGTTCGGGTGGATCTCGTCGAGGACCTCGACGGGCGAGCCCTCCCCGAGTCCGGGCAGGTCGTGACCCATCCGGTCGCGCTTCGTGCGCAGGTAGCGCATGTTGTCGGGCCCGGCGCGGGCCGGCAGCGCCACCCGGCCGGTGATCGTCAGCCCGTAGCCCTCCAACCCGGCGCGCTTGTCCGGGTTGTTGGTCAGCAGGCGCATCGACCGCACACCGAGGTCCACCAGGATCTGCGCTCCGATGCCGTAGTCGCGGGCGTCGGCGGGCAGGCCGAGCGCCAGGTTGGCGTCCACCGTATCGGCCCCGGCCTCCTGGAGCTGGTAGGCCTGCAGCTTGTGCAGCAGGCCGATGCCCCGGCCCTCGTGCCCGCGCATGTAGAGCACGATCCCGCGGCCCTCCTCGGCCACCGCGGCCAGCGCGGCGTCGAGCTGGGGGCCGCAGTCGCAGCGCAGCGAGCCGAAGACGTCGCCGGTGAGGCACTCGGAGTGCACCCGCACGAGCACCTCCTCGCCGTTGCCCTCGGCGGTCGCGATGTCGCCGCGGACCATCGCGATGTGCTCGACGCCGTCGAGCAGCGAGTCGTAGCCGTAGGCGATGAACTCGCCGTGCGCGGTCGGGATGCGGGCCTGCGCCACCCGGACCACGTGCTTCTCGAAGCGCCGCCGGTAGGCGATCAGGTCGGCGATGGTGATCATCGTCAGGTCGTGGTCGGCGGCGAACACGGCGAGCTCGTCGCCGCGGGCCATCTCGCCCTCGTCCTTCTGCGACACCAGCTCGCACAGCGCGCCGGCCGGGGTGAGCCCGGCGAGGCGGGCGAGGTCGACCGCGGCCTCGGTGTGCCCGGGCCGGCGCAGCACGCCGCCCTCGCGGGCGCGCAGCGGCAGCACGTGCCCGGGGCGGACCAGGTCCTGCGGGCCGGTGGTCGGGTCGGCCAGCAGCCGGATGGTGTGCGCCCGGTCGGCCGCGGAGATGCCCGTGGTGACACCGGCCTTGGCGTCCACGGTCACGGTGAACGCGGTGCGGAAGCTGTCGGAGTTCGTGTGGTGCATGGGCGGCAGGTCGAGCCGGTCGCACTCGGTCTCGGTGAGCGCCACGCACACGTAGCCCGAGGTGTACCGGACCATGAACGACAGCAGCTCCGGGGTGGCCATCTCCGCGGCGAAGATGAGGTCGCCCTCGTTCTCGCGGTCCTCGTCGTCGACGACCAGGACGCACTTGCCCGCCTTCAGGTCGGCGATCGCGCGCTCGATCATCTCGAAGCCGACCGCGCGGTCCCCCGGGACGGGCCCACTCTCCTGCACGCTCATCTGGAACCGTCC
The DNA here is from genome assembly GCF_018531445.1 of Pseudonocardia lacus. Classification (GTDB taxonomy): domain Bacteria; phylum Actinomycetota; class Actinomycetes; order Mycobacteriales; family Pseudonocardiaceae; genus Pseudonocardia; species Pseudonocardia lacus. Next base: position 2,884 of record NZ_JAHDTH010000030.1, on the reverse strand, counting down.
TCCTCGCCGGCCCCCGCGTTGGCCACCGCACCGGCCACCGCCGCGCCGCCCGTGGAGGCGAGTCGCTCCACGTACTTCGCGACGACGTCAACCTCGAGGTTGACGGTGTCACCCGGCTCGCGGAAGCCGAGTGTGGTCTCTGCCAGGGTCGTCGGGATCAGCGCCACGGAGAACGTGTCGTCGGTCACCCCGGCCACCGTCAGGGACACCCCGTCGACCGCGATGGAGCCCTTGAGGGCCACGTAACGGGCCAGGTCGGCGGGCAGGCTGAAGGTCAACTCGTCGCTGCGCTCGCCGGGCGTGCGGGTGAGCAGCGTCGCCACGCCGTCCACGTGGCCCTGCACGATGTGCCCGCCCAGGCGCCCGCCCACGGCCACGGCGCGCTCCAGGTTGACCTTCGCGCCGACGCCGGCGGCGGCCAGGCTGGTGCGCTTGAGGGTCTCCGGGACCAGCTCGACGGTGAACGTCCCGTCGGCGGTGCCGCCGGCCGCCCCGATCTCGGTGTCGATGACCGTCAGGCAGACGCCGTTGACGGCGATCGAGTCGCCGTGGCGGGCGTCGGAGGTGACGGTGGGCCCCCGCACCGTGAGCACCGCGACCTCCGCGCTCTCGCGCGCCTCCAGCACTTCGCCGATCTCCTCGACGATCCCGGTGAACACTAGGCACTCCCCTTCCGCCGGCACCCCGTGCCGACTAGAACCCACGCCCCTGTGGGCCCGATTCCCCGCCCCGGCGTCACGCCGACCACCCGCGGTGCGGCGAGGCCGCGACGACCCGCTCGCGCAGCGCCCGCACGGCCGCCTCCGGCCGGTCCGCGCCGTAGACCGCGGAGCCGGCCACGAAGCAGTCCACCCCGGCCTCGGCGGCGGCGCCGACGGTCTCGTCGTTGATGCCGCCGTCGATCTCGACCAGCAGCGTCAGGTGGCCGGTGTCGACCAGCCGGCGCGCCGTGCGCACCTTGTCGAGCACCTCGGGCCGGAACTCCTGGCCGCCGAAGCCGGGCTCGACGCTCATGACGAGCAGCGTGTCGTAGTGGCGCAGGACGTCGAGGTAGGGCTCCAGCGGCGTGCCCGGCTTCATCGACAGCCCGGCCTTCGCCCCGGCCGCGCGCAGGTCCTTCGCGAGCGCGATCGGGTCCTTGGCCGCCTCGACGTGCACGGTGACGTTGTGCGCGCCGGCCTCGGCGTAGCCGATCGCCCAGCGGTCCGGGTCCTCGATCATGAGGTGGCAGTCCAGCGGGAGGTCGGTCGCGGCGCGCAGCGAGGTCACGACGGGCAGCCCGATGGTCAGGTTCGGCACGAAGTGGGCGTCCATCACGTCCACGTGCAGCCAGTCGGCTCCGGAGCCGGGCTCGCCGCGGACGGCGTCCGCGGCCTCGGCGAGGCGGGCGAAGTCGGCCGCCAGGATGCTCGGGGCGATCATCGGGTGCACGTTCCGAGGTTACGCGCAACGGGCCGGCCGGACCGCGCGTATGCGGCCCGCGAGGGGTGTCGGGTCAGGAGGTGCGCCGCAGCAGCGCCAGGAACATCGCGTCGGTGCCGTGGCGGTGCGGCCACAGCTGCACGGTCGGCCCGGCGCCGAGCCCCGGCACCCCCGCCAGCAGCTCGCGCGCGTCCAGCCGCTCGACGTGCGGGTGCTTGCGCAGCACCGCCGTGACCACCCCGACCGTCTCCGACAGGTGCGGCGAGCAGGTGACGTAGGCGACCACGCCACCGGGGCGGACGTGGCGCAGGGCCGCGGTCAGCAGCTCGCGCTGCAGCTTCGCCAGCCCGGACACGTCGTCGGGCCGGCGCCGCCAGCGGGCCTCCGGGCGCCGGCGCAGCGCGCCCAGCCCGGTGCACGGCGCGTCGACCAGGACGCGGTCGAACGCGGCGTCGGGCAGCGGCGCCTCGCGGCCGTCGGCGGTGTGCACGGTGACCGGCAGGCCGTCGACGGCGCGGCGGACCATGTCGGCGCGGTGCTCGGTGGACTCCACCGCGGCCAGCTCGACGCCGTCCATCGCGGCCAGCCCGCCCAGCAGCGCCGCCTTGCCCCCCGGCCCGGCGCACAGGTCGAGCCAGCGGCCCGTGTGCTCCCCCTCGACCGGGGCGTCGGCCAGGGCCAGCGCCACCAGCTGGCTGCCCTCGTCCTGCACGATGGCGAGCCCCTCGGCGACCGCGTCCAGCTCGCCGATCTCCCCCGAACCCGGTTCGAGGTGCACGCCGAAACGGGAGTAGGGGGCCTCGGTGCCGCCGGTCACCAGGGCCAGCTCGGCCGCGGTGATGTCGCCGGGGCGGGCGAGCAGGTGCACGACGGGGCGGGCGTCGTCGGCGGCCAGCGCCTCGTCCAGCTCGGTGGTGCCGCCGAGCGCGTCGGCGAAGGCCTGCGCGATCCAGCGGGGGTGCGAGTGCGCGAAGGCGGCGTGCCCGACCGGGTCCTCCGTCGGGTCCGGGGCCAGCTCCGCCACCCAGGCCTTCTCGTCGCGCTCGCCGACGCGGCGCAGCACCGCGTTGACGAACCCGGCGGAGCGGCTGCCCGCCTCCACCCGGACCAGCTCGACGGTGGTGTCGACCGCGGCGTGCTTCGGCACGCGGGTGCGCAGCAGCTGGTAGGCGCCCAGCCGCAGGGCGTCGAGCAGGGTGTGCTCGACCTTGGCCAGCGGGCGGTCGATGCACGCGGCGAGCACGGCGTCGAGCAGCCCGGTGGCGCGCAGGGTGCCGTAGCCGAGCTCGGTGGCCAGCCCCGCGTCGCGACCGCCGAGCCGGTGGCGGCGCAGGATCGCCGGCAGCGCCAGGTTGGCGTAGGCGTCGCGCACCCGCACCGCGGTGAGCAGGTCGAGGGCGGCCTGGCGGGCCGGGTCGAGCTCGGGCGGGCGCGGCGGGCCCGAGCGCCCGCGCGGCGGGCC
>NZ_JAHDTH010000280.1 GCF_018531445.1 Pseudonocardia lacus | reverse complement strand
GGCGGCGCCCGCCCGCTCGGCTCCCGCCCCGAGCCCGTCCGCGAGCAGGCCACCACGGCCATGCGGGCCGGCGCCCCGGCCGACGTCGACGCACCCACCCAGCGCCTGCAACGGCCGGCCCCCGCGTCCGCGTCCCGCGACGAGGCGCCGACGACAGCGGCCCCGGCCGCCGCGCGCCCCACCGTCTTCACCCCGGCCGGCGTCCCGAGCGGCGGCGACTACGGCGACCGCAATGACTACGCCGACTACGGCGGCCCGGACGACCCCGACGGCCCCTACGGGGGCACTCGCGGCTCCGGGGGCGGTGAGCGGCCGCGGCGCAAGCGCAAGGTGTTCCTGCCGATCGCCGTCGGGCTCGGCATCCTGGTCGCGCTCTACGCGGGCGACCTCGCGCTCAGCTCCGGATCGGTGCCCCGCGGCGTCATCGTCGCCGGGCTGCCCATCGGCGGCCTCGGCCTCGACGAGGCCGAGCAGCAGCTGCGCGACCGGATCGAGCCCCGCACCACCCAACCCATCGCGGTCACCCTGGGCGACGCCTCCAGCGAGATCGACCCGGCCAAGGCGGGGCTGGCCGTCGACTGGCAGGCCACCATCGGCCAGGTCAGCTCCCAGCCGCTCAACCCCATCACCCGGGTGACCTCGTTCTTCACCGAGCGCGAGCTGAACGTCGTGAGCACCGTCGACGAAGCCGCGCTGACCTCGGCCGTCGAGGAACTGTCGCCGATCATGGACAAGGAGCCGGTCGAGGGCGGCGTCGAGTTCGACGACACCACCCCCGTCGCGGTCCAGCCCGTCCCCGGCCAGCACCTCGACGTGCCGGCCGCGGTCCAGCAGCTGCGCAACGACTGGGTGCTGCCCGGGCCGCTCGCGCTGCCGCTGGTCGTGCGGCAGCCGGTCACCACCCCGGCCGACGTCGAGCGGGCCATCGCCGAGGTCGCCGAACCCGCCGTCTCCGGGCCGGTCACGGTCATCGGCGAGGGCGGCACCGAGGGCACGCTGTCGCCGGAGGTGATCGCCTCCGCGCTGTCCTTCCGCGGCGAGCCCGGCCGGCTCGTCCCCGAGCTCAACCAGGAGCTGCTGGTCGAGGAGCTGACCCCGCAGCTGGCCTCGTCCGAGACCCCCGGCCGCGACGCCTCCCTCGACTTCAGCGGCGGCCAGCCGGTCGTCATCCCGTCCGAGGACGGTCGCGGGATCGACTACCCGGCGACCCTCAAGGACCTGCTCACCGTGCTCACCCGCGAGGGCGACCGGGAGGTGACCGCCGTCTACGCCGAGAAGCCCGCCGAGCTGACCACCGACGAGCTCAGCGAGCTGGGCATCACCGGCGTCATCGGCGAGTTCCAGACCGGCGGGTTCGCCCAGGACTCCGGGCGCAACATCAAGCGCGCCGCCGAGGTCATCAACGGCATGGTCGTCCAGCCGGGCGAGACGTTCAGCCTCAACGCGGCCACCACCCCGCGCGATGCCTCCAACGGCTACGTCGAGGCCGGCATCATCGACAACGGCCGCGCAGGCCGCGGCATCGGCGGCGGCGTCTCGCAGGTCGCCACCACGCTGTACAACGCCGCGTACTTCGCCGGCATGGTCGACGTCGAGCACAAGGAGCACAGCTTCTACATCAGCCGCTACCCGGCCGGTCGCGAAGCGACCGTGTTCGAGGGCTCGATCGACATGAAGTTCCGCAACGACAACCCGACGGGCGTGCTCATCCAGACCGAGTGGACCCCGACCACCCTCACGGTGCGGCTCTACGGCACCAAGCGCTACGAGGTCACCTCCACCCCCGGCCCGCGGACCAACCCCACCGCCCCGAACACGGTGAACATCCCGGCCGGCGAGCGCTGCGTCCCCAGCAACGGCGCCCCCGGGTTCACCATCACCGACACCCGCACCCTCAAGGAGATCGCCACCGGCGAGGTGCGCACCGAGAACCGCACCGTCAAGTACAACCCGGTGCCGATCGTCATCTGCGGCTGAGCGGCCACGACCGGGGCGGGATCGCCTGCCCCGGTCGTGCGTCACGTCTTCCGGCCGGGCGTCACCCTTCGTACTCTCGAACCGACCACCGGCGACGACGGCGAGGGGATACGGGCATGCGCATTGCGGACGTGCTGCGGACCAAGGGCAGCGACGTGGCCACCATCCCACCGGAGGCCACCGTCGCGACCCTGATCGCCGAACTGGCCACCCACAACGTCGGCGCCCTGCCCGTCGTCGAGGGCGGGCAGCTGGTCGGCATCGTCTCCGAGCGCGACGTCGTCCGCCGCCTGCACGACGGCGGCGCCGACCTCCTCACCGGCGCCGTCCGCGACATCATGTCCAGTTCCGTCACCACCTGCACCCCCGGCGACGCCGTGGTCGACCTGGCCCGCGTCATGACCACCGGCCGCTTCCGCCACCTCCCGGTCCTGGAAGGCGGCGTCCTGGTCGGCATCGTCAGCATCGGCGACCTGGTCAAGGCCCGCATCGACCAGCTGGAGACCGAGCGCGAGCAGCTCCAGTCCTACATCACGAACTAGCCCCATCGGGCTGGACGAGTGCCGCTCTCGCTCGGTGTGGCTGGACGAGAGCCGCTCTCGTGCGGCCGGCCGCAGCGAGGGAGGGCGGGCCTCGCAGGGCGGCCTCGCAGCGCTGGCGGGGAACGTCGCAGCGCTGGCGAGGATGTCGCAGCGCGCCGGCGGGCTGCAAGCACACACCCGGCGCTGCGAGCACACCCCCGGCGCTGCGAGCGCGCACCGGCGAGGCGGCGCGCAGCGCTGCGGGCCGAGCGGGCTCGGCCCGGTGGGCGCGGTAGCGCCCACACCCCGCCCGAGTGCTCCCCTGCTTGAGCCGAGGTCGCCCTCCGCGGAGGAGCCGCCGGAGGCGCAGTAGACAGTGACGTTCGTGGGCGGCGTGCCCGGCACGATCGGGACGTAAGGCGCCTTCGGCGCCGTCCCGCCCGGGCGAAGAGTGAGCGTCTGCGCGGGGAAGAGCGCCTCCGGCGGCGCTCCGCGGCGAGCGACCTCTGATCGAGCAGGAGCGCCTCGGGAGAGGAGTGGGCGCTGGCGTGCCCGCTCCCTCCCGGCCCGCCTCCTGGCGCTGGCGTGCCACCTCGGCGGACGAGAGTGGCTTTCGTCCAGTCGCGTTGGACCAGAGCCGCTTTCGTCGCGCGCGAGGGGCTGGGAGCTGCCGGGGATGTCCCCGCTGGCGACGGACGAGAGCGGCTCTCGTCCAACCAGGTTGGACGAGAGCCACATTCGTTGCGCCCGGCGGTACGAGAGTGGCCGGGCCGCCGGGGTCAGAACGCGGCTTCGGGCAGCTCCATCAGGGAATTGTCGGCGTCCTCGATGATGGTGCGCTGGGCGGTGAGCTGCGGCAGCACCGTGCGCGCGAAGAACCGCGCCGCTCCCACCTTGCCCTCGTAGAACGCCTCGTCGCGGGGGGAGGCGCCGGTGCCGAGGGCGGCCAGCGCCACGTCCGCCTGGCGCAGCAGCAGCCAGCCGACCAGCAGGTCGCCGACCGCCATCAGGAGCCGGACGCTGTGCTGGCCGGCCTTGTAGACGCTCGTCGGGTCCTCCAGGGCGCCGGTCAGGTAGCCGGTGAGCGCGCCGAACATGGCCTGGACGTCGACCAGTGCGGTGGCCAGCAGGGCGCGTTCCTCCTTGAGCCGGCCGTTGCCGGCCTCCGCGGTGAGGAAGTCGCTGATCTCGGCGGTGACCCGGCCGAGTGCTCGGCCGTTGTCGCGGACGACCTTGCGGAACAGGAAGTCCAGCGACTGGATCGCGGTGGTCCCCTCGTACAGGGAGTCGATCTTGGCGTCGCGGATGTACTGCTCGATGGGGTAGTCCTGCAGGTAGCCGGAGCCGCCGAGGGTCTGCAGGGACTGCAGCAGCAGTTCGCTGGCCCGCTCGGAGCCGACGCCCTTGACGATCGGCAGCAGGAGGTCGTTGACGCGCTCGGCGGCGGTGACGTCCTGCCCGGCGGCCTGGCCGATGCGGATCTCGTCCTGCATGGTGGCTGCGTAGACGTAGAGCGCACGCAGGCCCTCGGCGTAGGACTTCTGCAGCATGAGGCTGCGGCGCACGTCGGGGTGGTGGGTGATGGTGACGCGCGGGGCGGACTTGTCGAGCATCGCGGTCATGTCGGAGCCCTGCACCCGCTGCTTCGCGTACTCCAGCGCGGCGAGGTAGCCGGCCGACAGGGTGCCGATCGCCTTGGTGCCCACCATCATCCGGGCGTACTCGATGACGTCGAACATCTGCGCGATGCCGTCGTGCACCTCGCCGAGCAGGTACCCGACCGCGGGGGTGCCGTGCTGGCCGAAGGTCAGCTCGCAGGTGGTGGAGGCCTTCAGGCCCATCTTGTGCTCGACGCCGGTGACGTAGGCGCCGTTGCGCTCGCCCAGCTCCCCGGTCCGCGGGTCGAAGTGGAACTTGGGCACCAGGAACAGCGACAGGCCCTTGGTGCCGGGGCGCGCGCCGTCGGGGCGGGCCAGCACCAGGTGCATGATGTTCTCGGTCAGGTCCTGCTCGCCCGAGGTGATGAAGCGCTTGACGCCGTCGATGTGCCAGGTGCCGTCGGGCTGGGCGATCGCCCGCGTGCGACCGGCGCCCACGTCCGAGCCGGCGTCGGGCTCGGTGAGCACCATGGTGGCGCCCCAGCCCTTGTCGATCATCAGCTGGGCCCAGTGCTGCTGCTGCTCGGTGCCGCGGTCGTGGATGACGGCGGCGAAGTTCGGGCCGGCCATGTACATGTAGACGGCGGGGTTGGAGCCCAGGACCAGCTCGGCGGCGGCCCACTGGACGCTGGGCGGCACGCCGAGCCCGCCGAGCTCGGCCGGGAGGCTGAGCCGCCACCACTCGCCGTCCCACAGTGCGCGGTAGGAGGCCTTGAGCGACTCGGGCAGGGCGACCGAGTGGGTGGCCGGGTCGAAGACCGGGGGGTTGCGGTCGGCGTCGGCGAACGACTCCGCCAGCGGGCCGGTGGCCAGCGCGTTGAGCTCGGTGAGCACGCTGCGCGCGGTGTCGAGGTCGACGTCGTCGAAGGGGGCCGTGCCCAGCCGGTCCTGCACGCGGAAGACCTCGAAGAGGGTGAACTCGAGGTCGCGCAGGTTGCTCCTGTAATGACCCATGGCGTCGTGCTCCTCGCGCGATCATTGGCCCTACTCGTCGGTAACCAATCCTATTACCGGTGGGTAACCCCGACAAGGTGGACCGGACGCCGAATCCGCACGATCGGGCGTTCACTCCTTCCGGTTGCGCCCGTGGTGGACGCTGCGTGCGCGGCTGATGCTCCTGCGTGACCCCCTGGCCGAGCCCGGGCGGTGGGGTGACGTACCGAGAGGGGCCACCGTGGGTTCGGACGGGGAGGAAATCCCAGGGATATCGCGTCGGGCGTTCCTGGCGACCGGCGTGACGGGCCTGCTCACGGTGGGTGGACTGGCCCTCGGCGCCGGCAGCGCGCAGGCCACGGAACGGCCCCCGTTCGTCGACTGCGCGGGCTGGGGGGCCCGCCCACCGTCCCGCCCGCTGACCGTCCACCAGCGCCGGCCCGTCCGGATCCTCGTGCACCACACCGCCACGCCGAACGGCAACGACCCCAGCCCGCAGGCGGCCGCCGGGTTCGCCCAGTCGGTGCAGTCGTTCCACATGGACCAGCGCGGCTGGGCCGACACCGGCCAGCACTTCACGATCAGCCGCAGCGGGTTCGTCATGGAGGGCCGCCACCGCAGCCTCGAACTGCTGGACGGCGGCAAGGCGGTCGTCGAGGGCTCGCACTGCACCGGGCAGAACGTGGTGGCGATCGGCATCGAGAACGAGGGCACCTACTCCACCGTCGACCCGCCGGCCGCGCTGTGGGACCGGCTGCGCCAGACCTGCGCCTTCATCTGCGCCCGCTACGGCATCAACCCGCACGAGATCGCCGGCCACCGCGACTTCAAGAACACCGCCTGCCCCGGCGACCGGCTCTACGGGTTGCTGCCGGTCCTGCGCGACGAGGTCGCCGGCCTGCTCGGCCGCCGGGTGGAGGGGAAAGGGGCGGCCAGGGCGAGCTGGCCGCTGCTCCGCGCGGGCGACACCGGACCGAACGTGCTCGCGGCCCAACTGCTGCTGCGCGCGGCCGGGATCGCGGAGGCGGCGCCGACCGGGCGGTTCGACCCGGCCACCGACCGCGCGGTGCGGGCGTTCCAGGCCAGGACCGCCGCCGAGGAGGTCAACGGCCTGCTCGGTGGCGAATCCTGGCCGGTGCTCGCCACGGCGGCGACGCGGAACCCGGGCGCCCCGGACGTCCGCGAGGCGGTCCGGGTGCTCGTCGAGGCCCGTCCCGGCCCGGTGCCCGCCGAGCCCGACCTGCCCACGTGGCAGTGCCTGCTGGGCACCGGCGGCACCCAGCCGGACCCGGTCGTCGACCCGCCCCGCTGATCACCCTCTCGATCAGCACCGGCGGGGTGACGCGCGCCACGTTTAGTACGCTCGGAGCGCGGTCCGTCTCCTGTCTGGCGAGCAGTGCGGCAGCCGGCCCGCGCCATCGAGAACGGGGTGTCGATCATGTCTCGACCGTCCGGAGCGGTGCACGGCCGTACCCCGCCCGGCCCGACGCTGCTCCCATCGCGTTCCGCGCCCGATCCCCTGCCCCGGTCGCAGCCCGCGGCGCCCACCGGGCCCGAGGCCGCCGTGCTGGGCTCCCCGGTCGCCCAGCGCCTGGTCCGCGAGGCCGCCGCCGGGTCGGCCCGGCTCCGCCGGGTCGACGTCGTCGGCTCCGGGGGCACCGGCAAGACCGTCCTGCTGGACGCGCTGGCCTCGGCGTTCGAGTCGGCGGGGGCCGCCGTCCGGCGCGGGCTGCCCGACCCCGACCTGACCGAGCTGACCGCCCTCCCCGCCGGGACGGCCCTGCTCGTCGACGACGCCCACCTGCTCGACCCGAGCACCCTGGCCGGGCTGGCGCAGCTGGCCGCCGGCCGCGACGGCCACCTGGTGGTCGCCCACCGCCCGTGGCCCCGCCCGGAGGGCTCCACGGCCCTGGGCGTCGCGCTGGCCACCACCCGCCCGCCGGTCGTGCTCGGCGAGCTCGACGAGCGCGGCGTCGCGGTGCGGACCGCCCGGCTGCTCGCCGACCGCGGCACCGACCGTGCCATCGACCGTGCCATCGACCGCGACACCATCGGCGAACTCGCCCGGCGGGTGCACCACCGCACCGCCGGGATGCCCGCGCTGGTCGACCGGCTGCTGGAGGCGCTGGTCGACCACCCGGGCGAGCGCAGCCGCGTGCTGGCCGCCGCCGAGCCGCCCGCCGGGCTGCTGGTGCAGCTCGGCTACGCCGTGCAGGGCGAGGGCACGGACGTGGCCGACCTGCTGCTCGCCGTCGCGCTCGGCGCCCCGCTGGAGCCCGAGGTGCTGATCCCGCTGCTGGGGCTGCCCGACGAGGACGGCGCCCCCCGGCTCGACGTCCTGCTGGAGCGGGCCAGGGCGGCCGGGCTGCTGACCATGGAGGGGCGCTCCATCCCGCTGGTGTCCACCGCCGTGCTCACCCGCACCCCGCCCGCCGCGCAGCTGGCGGTGCGCCGGGCGCTGGCCGAGATCGAGCTCAACCGGGGCGGCAGCCTGCTGACCGTGGCCCGCGGCCTGCTCGGCACCGGCGCGAGCGGGGCCCGGGTCGCCGAGGTCTACTCCGCGGCCGCCGAGGAGGCCGTGCGCACCGGCGCCCCGGGCGCGGGGGAGCTGCTGGAGGCGGCGGTCGCGGCCGGCGCGCCCGCGGTCGACCTGGCCGGGCGCCGGGCCGAGGT
>NZ_JAHDTH010000279.1 GCF_018531445.1 Pseudonocardia lacus | reverse complement strand
GAGGGAGCCGCCCCGGCGCCGGGGCGCGGGCGCAGGCTCGGGATCGACGTCGGGGCCGTCCGGGTCGGGGTCGCGCTGTGCGACCCGGACGGCCTGCTGGCCACCCCGCTGGTCACCGTGCCGCGCGACGTCGAGGGCGGCTCCGACCTGCGCGCGATCGCCGACCTCGTGGCCGAGCACGAGGTCGTGCAGATCGTCGTCGGGCTGCCGCGCACGCTGGCCGGTCGGGAGGGTCCGGCGGCCGAGACCGCCCGGGCCTTCGTCGACGCGCTCACCGGTGTCGTGGCCGTGCCGGTCGTGCTGTCCGACGAGCGGCTCACGACGGTCGTCGCGACGCAGCAGTTGCGCGCCAGCGGCCGCAAGGGCCGCCGGCAGCGGGCGGTCGTCGACCAGGCCGCGGCGGTCGCCATCCTGCAGGGGTGGTTGGACTCCGCGCGGTCACGCTGAGCGCTCGCAATTGACGTCTTGACGACATGAGCGTGCCCGGATCGGCGCAGTGCTGCGGCACCTCTTATGTTCGGCAGGTGCAACCGGACAGATGGGACCCGCCCGTGCCGCACCACGGCGGTGGTGGCACCGGTGGTGCTGGCAGGTCCGGACGCCGGCTCGCCGAGCCGACCCCGATCCGCGGGCCCCGGCCCGGCCCCGGTCGCCCCGAGCCGGTCGGCGGCCCCGGCGGCCCCGGCCCGCACCCCTCCTGGGAGGGCCCCGACGAGTCGCCGACCGGCCCGATCCGGATGCCCGACGGCGGCCCCCGGGCCGCCCGCGGCGACGCGCCGGGCGAGTACCCGGGGGAGGCACTGGGCGTCGACGCCCCGGCCGATGACGGCTACGACCCCGCATTCGACGGCTACGACCCGGCCTACGACGGCGACCCGGCGGACGACGACGAACCCCCGCGCGGCCGTCGCGGCGGCTCCGGTGGTGGGCGGCGCGGTCGCGGTCGCCGGGTCGGGGTGCTGCTGGCCGCGGTCCTGCTGCTGCTCGGCGGCCTGGCCGGCGGCGGGTACTACGTGTACTCGACGTACTTCGCCACGGCCGACTTCGAGGGCGAGGGCGCCGGCGACGTGATCATCGAGGTCCAGGCCGGCGACTCCACCACCCAGATCGGGCGCGAGCTGCAGGAGCGCGGCGTGGTGGCCAGCGTGGAGGCGTTCACCGCCGCGGCCCGCGACGAGAGCCGCATCCGCTCCGTGCAGCCCGGCTTCTACCAGCTCCGCGCCCAGATGTCCGGGCGGGCCGCGGTGGCCCGGCTGCTCGACCCGGCGGCCAGGGTGGGCCAGCTGGAGATCCGCGGCGGGGTCCAGCTCGACGACACCAGCGCCCCCGACGGCACCGTCGCCCCCGGCGTGCTGAGCCTGATCTCCAAGGCCAGCTGCACGACGGTCGACGGGGCCGAGCGCTGCGTGTCGGTCGACGACCTGCGCGCCACCATGGCCACCACCGACCCGGCCACGCTCGGCGTGCCCGAGTGGGCCCTGGAGGACGTGGCCAAGGCCGACCCGAACCGGCGACTGGAGGGCCTGCTCGTCCCGGGCCGCTACAACGTCCTGCCCAGCGTCTCCCCGCAGGAGGTCCTGCAGGACCTGCTGGCCGCCTCGGCGTCGAAGCTGGAGGCCGCCGGGCTGGTCTCCGGGGCGCAGGCCATCAGCTCGACGCCCTACCAGGTCCTGACGATCGCCTCGCTGGTCGAGAAGGAGGCGATCACCGCGGACATGCCCAAGGTGGCGCGGGTGGTCTACAACCGGCTGGGCGCCGGCCAGCGCCTCGAGCTCGACTCGATGGTCAACTACCCGCTCGACCTGCAGGCCCTGCGCACCACCCCGGAGGACCGGGCGCGACCGGGGCCCTACAACAGCTACGTCGTCACCGGGCTCCCGCCGACGCCGATCTCCGCGCCCGGCCCGGAGGCCGTAGCGGCCGCGCTCGCGCCGGAGCAGGGCCCGTGGTTCTTCTTCGTGCGCTGCCAGAACGACGGCGTGTCCTGCTTCGCCACCACCTTCGACGAGCACCAGCAGAACGTGGCGCTGGCCAGGGCGAACGGCGCGTTCTAGCGGCCGGTCACCCCGGCGGGCGCGGTGGCCAGGTGCCGGGCGCGGTGTCGGGGTCGTCGGGGACGCAGGCCGCCAGCGCGGCGGCCGCCACGAGCATGGCCCGACCGCGCGCGGTGAGCCGGCGGCGCCATCCTGCGAGCGCCGCGGTCAGCGCCTCGACGCCCCCGGCCGCGCGGATCTGCTCGACGACCGGCGCGATCTGGGCGAGCGGGTACCCGCCCCGGCGCAGCTGGTGCACCAGGCGGGCGTCGCGCACGTCCGCGGTCGTGTAGGTGCGGTAGCCCGTTCGCGGGTCGCGGGCGGGCACGACGAGCCCGGCGCGCTCCCACTTGCGCAGGGTCGCGGGGTGCACGCCCAGCCGGTGGGCCAGCGAGCCGACGAGCAGGCCGGCCGGCATCGCGTCCGGTGCGGCCGCGCGGTCGGCGAGGTCGCGCACGGCGCGGTCGACCGCCGCGAGGGTCTCGCGGTCCTCCCGCAGCCGGGCGTGGCCGTCGTCGACGAGGGCGAGCGCGGTGTCGACGTCGCCGCCGTTGACCGCGCACATGATCGCCGCGGCGGCCGCGTGGCCGTGGGCCGGGACGAGGGCGAGGAAGGCGCGCAGGGCGTCGGCGTGGTGGGGTCGGTAGACGCGGTGGCCGCTCGGGGTGCGCTCGGACGGCGGCAGGACCCCGTCGGCCTCGTAGTTGCGCACGGCCTGGGTGGACAGCCCGTGCTCGCGGGCGAGGTCGACCGGGCGCAGCCGGGGTCGGTCGCGGTCCACGTTCTCCTCCCGGTTGCGGGCTCCGGCCGCGCATCCTGCCGGTTCCCGTGGCGAAGTCTCAACAGAGGGTTCAACGATACGGTCGAAGCCATGACCGATGCTGACCAGCTGGCCACCGCGACCGGACCACGGCTCGCCGACGTCGGGTGGCGACTGGGCGCGGGCGCCGACGACCTCGCCGACGCGCTGACCTCGTTCCTCGGCGGACTGGCGCGCCCGCCGCGCCTGCTGGGCCTGGGGGAGCCCACCCACCTCGCCGAAGAGCTGCCCCTGCTGCGCAACCGGGTGTTCGAGCAGCTCGTGGAGCACGCCGGCTACCGGTCGATCGCGCTCGAGAGCGACTGCCTCGCCGCACTCACCGTCGACGACTACGTGGCAGGCGGCCCGGGCGAGCTCGACGAGGTCGTGGCGGCGGGGTTCAGCCACGGCTGGGGCGCGGCCCCGTCCAACCGGGAGCTGGTGGTCTGGATGCGGCGCTGGAACGCCGCGCACGACCCGGAGGACCGGTTGAGGTTCACCGGCTTCGACGGGCCACTGGAGATCGCCACCGCCGCCTCGCCCCGGGCCGCGCTGCTCGGTGCGCACGCATTCCTCGCCGCGCACGTCGACCCCGCCCTGCTGCCGGCCGACGCGGCCACGATCGAGCGGCTGGTCGGCGCCGACGACCGCTGGGACCGGCCCGAGGCGATGATGGACGCGGCGCGCTCGATCGGCGCCGACCCCGAGGTGGTCGAGCTGCGCCTGATCGCCGACGACCTCCTCGGGCTGTTCGTCTCGCAGCTCCCCGAACTGGTTGCGGCCGCGTCGGCGAGGGCGGTGGATCGCGCGCACCTGCACGCCCGCACGGCCGCCGGGCTGCTGCGCTACCACGCCACCATGGCCGTGGACTCCCCCCGGCGGATGAGCCGGCTCAGCGGCCGGCGCGACGCGATGATGGCGGACAACCTGGCCGCGCTGGTCGAGGCCGAGTCCGACCGCGGGCCGACGCTGGTGTACGCGCACAACACGCACCTCAAGCGCGAGATCAGCACCATGCAGCTGGACTGGGGCCCGTTCACCGAGAAGATGCTCTGGTGGGGCGCCGGCGCGATCACCGCGACCAGGCTGGGCGAGGACTACGCCTTCGTCACGATGACCGTGGGGAGCGGCCCGGAGCGCGGGCTCGGCGCACCCGCACCGGGGACCGTCGAGGGCGAACTGGCCGCGCTGGGGGAGGGGCCCGTCCTGGTCGACGCGCGGCGGTTCGCCGCCGCACTGCGCGCGAGCTCCCGCCGGCCCGTGGCGCGCGAGGACACCACCACCGACCGCGGCTACTTCGGGTTCGACCCGCAGCACCTGGGCAGCGTGCAGGGCATCGTGCACGTCGAGCGGATCGGACCGATGATCCCGTCGCCGTACTGAGCGCTCAGCGGGCTCCGTGGGCTCTGTGGGCTCGGTGGGCTCAGAGGGCTCAGCGGGCCCGGCCGAAGAAGCCGGGCGGGGGCAGCGGCGAGGGCGTCGCCGCCCGGTCCCCGGGGGCCCTCGCCCCCGCCACGAACCGGGCCAGCGGCTCGCCGGTGAGCACCCGGGCGGGGAACGGGTCGGCCGCCACCCGGCGGGCCAGGTCGAGGGCCGGCACCTCGCCGTTCCCGCCGACCAGCACGAGGTTGCCGAACCGCCGCCCGTGCAGCACGTCGGGCGAGGCGACCACGGCCACCTCGGCGAACACCCCCGCCGCCGCGGCGACCTGCGTGCGCGCGAACGCCAGCGCGTCGCCGTCGGCGACGTTCGCGGCGTACACGCCGTCGGGGTCCAGCACCGCCGCGGCCGCGCGCACGAACTCCGCGGACGTGAGGTGCGCCGGCGTGCGCGCTCCGGCGAACACGTCGAGCACCAGCAGGTCGACCGACGCCGGGGCGATCCGGGTGAGCGCCGCGCGGGCGTCGCCGACCAGGACGTCGATGCCCATGCCGTCGGCGGGGAGCCGGGAGCCGACCAGGTCGACGAGCGCGCCGTCGATCTCCACCACGCGCTGGGCGGAGCCCGGCCGGGTCGTGGCCAGGTAGCGCGGCAGCGTCCACGCCCCGCCGCCGAGGTGCAACGCGCGCAGCGGGCGCCCGGCGGGGGCGACCAGGTCGACCAGGTGCCCGAGCCGGCGGACGTACTCGAACTCCAGGTGGGTGGGGTCGTCGAGGTCGACGTGCGACTGCGCGGTGCCGTCCACCAGCAGGGTCCAGCCCCCGGGGCGGTCGGGGTCGCCGACCAGCTCGGCGAGCCCGTGGTCGACCTCGGCGCGGACGACCGCCCGCGCGACCCGGTCCCCCCGCGACGCCATGCCCCGATCCTGCACCGTCGCGGCGACGCTCCCCACGGCGGCACGGACGTTACACCCGCGTCACACCGCCGACACGCTCCGTTCTTAGCGTTGCCGGGCGGATGATCGGCGCCGGTCGCACCCGGCCCGGTCCCCGACCCGGAAGGAGCCGAGGTGCTGCTGTCCCCCCACGAGCAGGAGCGGTTGCTGCTGCACGTCGCCGCAGGTCTGGCGCACCAGCGCCGCGACCGCGGGCTGAAGCTGAACTACCCGGAAGCCGTCGCCCTGCTCAGCGGCTGGGTCCTGGAGGGCGCCCGCGACGGCCGCTCGGTCGCCGACCTGATGACCGGCGGCCAGCAGGTGCTCACCCGCGACGACGTCATGGACGGCGTCCCGGAGATGATCAGCTCGGTGCAGGTGGAGGCGACCTTCCCGGACGGCACCAAGCTCGTCACCGTGCACCGGCCGATCCCGTGATCCCCGGCGAGTACCGGCTGGCCGAGGACCCCGTGCTGATCGACCGGCCGCGCACCACGATCACCGTGGTCAACTCCGGCGACCGGCCCGTGCAGGTCGGCTCGCACTACCACTTCGCCGCGGCCAACCCGGCGCTGCTGTTCGACCGGGAGGCGGCCACCGGCAAGCGGCTCGCGGTGCCCGCGGGTACCGCGGTCCGGTTCGAGCCGGGCATCGAGCGCGACGTCGACCTGGTCGAGCTCGGCGGCACCGCCACCGTGCCCGGCCTGCGCCTGCCCGAGGGGTGGCAGCCGTGACGGGGCCATGGATCGTCGACCGCGCGCGCTACGCCGAGCTGTACGGGCCGACCACCGGCGACCGCGTCCGGCTGGCCGACACCGACCTGTTCATCGAGGTCACCGAGGACCGCAGCCGCGGGCCACTCGGTGGCGACGAGGTCGTCTTCGGCGGCGGCAAGGTGATCCGCGAGTCGATGGGCCAGGCCCGCACCACCCGGGCCGAGGGCACCCCCGACCTGGTGATCACCGGCGCGATCGTGCTCGACCACTGGGGCGTGGTGAAGGCCGACGTCGGCGTGCGCGACGGCCGGATCGCCGCGCTGGGCAAGGCCGGCAACCCCGACACCATGGACGGCGTCCACCCCGACCTGGTGATCGGCCCGTCCACCGAGGTCGTCGCCGGCAACGGGATGATCCTGACCGCCGGCGGCGTCGACTGCCACGTCCACCTGATCTCCCCGACCCAGATCCCGGAGGCGCTCGGTTCGGGCATCACCACCTGGATCGCCGGCGGCACCGGCCCCGCCGACGGCACCAAGGCCACCACCGTCACCCCCGGCGCCTGGTACGCGGCCCGGATGCTGGAGGCGCTGGACGGCTGGCCGCTGAACGTGGCGCTGCTCGGCAAGGGCAACACCGTCGGCGTCGAGGCGCTGCGCGAGCAGGTGCTGACCGGGATCTCCGGGTTCAAGCTGCACGAGGACTGGGGCTCCACGCCCGCGGCGATCGACGCCTGCCTGCGCGTGTGCGACGAGTTCGGCCTGCAGGCCGCGATCCACACCGACACCCTCAACGAGGCCGGCTACGTGCAGGACACCCTGGCCGCCATCGCCGGACGGGGCATCCACGCCTACCACACCGAGGGCGCCGGGGGCGGGCACGCGCCCGACATCATCACCGTGGCCGGGCAGCCGCACGTGCTGCCCAGCTCGACGAACCCGACCCGGCCGCACACCGTCAACACCGTCGACGAGCACCTCGACATGCTGATGGTCTGCCACCACCTCAAGCCGAGCGTGCCGGAGGACCTGGCCTTCGCCGAGAGCCGCATCCGGCCCTCGACCATCGCCGCCGAGGACCTGCTGCACGACATCGGCGCCATCTCGATGATCGGCTCGGACTCGCAGGCCATGGGCCGGGTCGGCGAGGTGCCGATGCGCACCTGGCAGACCGCGCACGTGGGCAAGAAGCGCTGGGGCGCGCTGCCCGGCGACGGGCCCGCCGACAACCTGCGGGCCCGCCGCTACGTCGCCAAGTACACGATCTGCCCGGCCATCGCCCACGGCCTCGACGGGGAGGTCGGCTCGGTCGAGGTCGGCAAGCTCGCCGACCTGGTGCTCTACCAGCCCGCCTTCTTCGGGGTGCGGCCCTCGCTGGTGCTCAAGGGCGGCATGATCGCCTACGCCGCGATGGGCGACGCCAACGCCTCCATCCCCACCCCGCAGCCGGTGCTGCCGCGGCCGATGTTCGGCGCCGCGCCGACCGCGGCCGCGGCGACCTCGGTGCACTTCGTGGCCCAGGCGGCGCTCGACGACGGGCTGGCCGACCGGCTCGACGTCGCCCGGCGGCTGGTGCCGGTCCGCGACACCCGTCGAGTGGGCAAGGCCGACATGCCCGGCAACGACGCGCTGCCCCGCATCGAGGTGGAGCCCGAGACGTTCACCGTGCGGATCGACGGCGAGGTCGTCGAGGCGGCCCCGGCGGACGTGCTGCCCATGGCCCAGCGCTACCACCTGTTCTGATGACCGGCACGCCGATGGGCCTGCTGCTGCTGGCCGACTCGCGGTTGCCGGCCGGCGGGCACGGGCACTCCGGCGGCGTCGAGGCCCTGGTCGACCGCGACCTCCTGCGCTCGGCCGACGACCTCGCCGCCGTCCTCGCCGCCCGCGTCCGCACGACCGCCACGGTCCCCGCCGCCGCCGCGGCAGCCGCATGCGCCCTCGCCGCGGGCGGGCCAGGGCCGGCGTGGCGGGCCTGGGACGCGGCGGTGTCGGC
>NZ_JAHDTH010000278.1 GCF_018531445.1 Pseudonocardia lacus | reverse complement strand
GGGCGACGGCGGGCGGGCGCGGGACAGGGCGGCCGCGGCCGTCGGGGGTGCGCGGGTCGGGGGTGCGCGGGGCCGGGACCCGTCCGTTGGGCGGGCGGCCGTTGCCGGCCGGTCGGCCGTTCGGGGCGGGGTCGCCGCCGTCGACCTTCCACTCGATGTCGCCGGCCTGCTGCCAGCCCGGCGAGTCCCGGAACCAGGTCTCCCAGCTGCTGGCGGCCCGCTCGTTCTCGAAGCGGTGCACGATGAACCAGTCGGGCCCGGGGGCGGGCGGGGCCAGCACCTGGCCGCCGAGGTAGCCGGGCCGGTCGGCCGACTCGGCCAGCCGCAGGCGCGACCAGGCCTCGAACTCGGCCTCCTCGCCGGCCGCGACGGGGTAGCTGACCGAGATCGTGACCCCTCGCTCCGCCATCGCGCACCTCCCGACCCCGCTCGCGATGTCGCCGCGTACGCACCCGTACACGGCGCACACCGATGGTCGGGTTCATCATGACCCGTTCCGGTCAGCCGGGGGAGCGCAGGGCGCGACGAACCGCGCCCGCGGGGTCGCTACCGGTGGCGGGCGCGCACCCGCACGGCCATGAGCTTAGACTCTGCCCGGACTTCGTGAATCCGTTCACAAGGGGCCGCATGGCCGTGGCGGGTCCCGGAGGGGCGGCGTCGGCCCGACGCCCCCGGCCGGACCTCTCGCGACCAGGTCACCGCCCGTGCGACCACGGCGATGACCAGGCCCGGACGCCCGGTGGTAAGGCTTGCCTGGGTCGAGTGGGGACAGCCGCCCGACCTAGGGTCGCGGCGCCGCTGGATGCAGCAAGACCCGACGACACGACAACGCTGAGGGTGCCCAGGATGCTCGATCCCTACCTGCCGATGGTGCTGCTGTTCGCGCTGGCGGGTGCGTTCGCCCTGTTCTCGGTGACGGCCGCGCCCTACATCGGACCCCGTCGGTACAACCGCGCCAAGCTCGACGCGTACGAGTGCGGCATCGAGCCCTCGCCGGAGCCGGTGGTGGGCGGTGGCCGCATGCCGGTCGCGTACTACCTGACCGCGATGCTGTTCATCCTGTTCGACATCGAGATGGTCTTCCTCTACCCGTTCGCGGTGAGCGCGGACGCGCTGGGCCTGTTCGGGCTGGTGGAGATCGTGCTGTTCATCGTGACGGTCGGCTTCGCCTACATCTACGTGTGGCGCCGCGGCGGGCTGGATTGGAACTGAGATGGGTCTGGAAGAGCACCTCCCCAACGGCGTCCTGCTGACCAGCGTCGAGAAGCTGGTCAACTGGACGCGCAAGTCGTCGCTGTGGCCCGCCACGTTCGGGCTGGCCTGCTGCGCGATCGAGATGATGACGACCGGCGCGCCGCGCTACGACCTGGCCCGCTTCGGCATGGAGGTCTTCCGGGCCTCGCCGCGCCAGGCCGACCTGATGATCGTGGCCGGCCGGGTCAGCAACAAGATGGCCCCGGTCCTGCGCCAGATCTACGACCAGATGCCCGAGCCGCGCTGGGTGCTGGCGATGGGCGTGTGCGCGTCGTCGGGCGGCATGTTCAACAACTACGCGATCGTCCAGGGCGTCGACCACGTCGTCCCGGTCGACATGTACCTGCCGGGCTGCCCGCCGCGCCCGGAGATGCTGATGGACGCGATCCTGAAGATCCACGCCAAGATCATGGACGAGCCGCTGGGCGCCAAGCGGGCCGCCGAGCTGGCCGCCGCCGGGCACAGGACCGAGCTGGTGCCCTCGTCGATCAAGTACGCGCCGAAGGGCGAGCGCGAGGAGCGGGAGAACGCCCTGGGCGCCCCGGTCCGGCAGCGCGAGGTGGAGTCATGACCGACAGCGGGGAGCGCAAGACGACCGACGGGCGGCCCGCCGGACCCGCGGACGACACCCCCGGCACCGGGGGCACCTCCAAGGAGTCGGCCGAGCGCACCGGCGGCCCGCACTCGTCGGCCCAGGAGAGCGGCGCCGACGCCGCCGAGACGGGCATGGTGCCCGGCAGCGGCGGGGAGGTCGAGCAGACCACCGACCAGGCCGGCGTCACCCCGGAGGGCGGCACCCGCACGGCCCCCGCGGCGCGCGACCGGCAGGGCATGTTCGGCGTCAGCGGCTCCGGCGACACGTCCGGCTTCGGCGGCCTGCGGCTGCCCGGCTACGCGCCGGCCCCGGCCGAGCGGCCCTACGGCGGCTGGTTCGACGAGTTCGCCGACGACTTCGCCGAGGCGCTGCTGGAGCGCGGCATCCCGCGCGGCGCCGTCGAGCAGGTCACCGTCGACCGCGGCGAGATCACGTTCTACGTGCAGCGCGAGCACATCGTGGAGATGTGCCGGACCCTGCGCGACGACCCGGCGCTGCGCTTCGAGCTGTGCTCGTCGGTGTCCGGCGTGGACTACGGCGCCGACGTCGACCGCCGCCTGCACGTCGTCTACCACCTGCTGTCGATGACGTTCCGGCGGCGCATCCGGCTGGAGGTCGTGCTCGACGTCGACGACGCGCACGTCCCGAGCGTCGTCGAGGTCTACCCGACGGCCGACTGGCACGAGCGCGAGACCTGGGACATGTTCGGGGTGATCTTCGACGGGCACCCGGCGCTGACCCGGATCCTCATGCCGGACGACTGGGAGGGCCACCCCCAGCGCAAGGACTACCCGCTCGGTGGCATCCCGGTCGAGTACAAGGGCGCGGAGATCCCGCCCCCCGATGAGCGGCGGGCCTACTCGTGACGATCCAGGAGGCGGCGCGATGACCGACATCCGCGACGACAGCCCCGCTCCCGCCGAGGAGCGGATCACGACCGAGGGTCCGGTCTACACCGTCACCGGCGGCGACTGGGACACCCTGATCGACGCCGAGCACGAAGACCGCATCGTCATCAACATGGGCCCGCAGCACCCGTCCACGCACGGCGTGCTGCGGCTGGTGCTGGAGCTGGAGGGCGAGACCGTCCAGCAGGCCCGCTCGGTGATCGGCTACCTGCACACCGGCATCGAGAAGAACTGCGAGTACCGCACCTGGACCCAGGGCGTCACGTTCGTGACGCGGATGGACTACCTGGCGCCGATCTTCAACGAGACGGCGTACTGCCTCGGGGTGGAGAAGCTGCTCGGCGTCGAGGCGCCGCGGCGCGCGCAGGTCGCCCGGGTGCTGCTGATGGAGCTCACCCGGATCGGCTCGCACCTGGTGTGCCTGGCCACCGGCGGCATGGAGCTGGGCGCGCTCACCGGCATGACGGCCGGGTTCCGCGAGCGCGAGGAGGTCCTGCACCTGCTGGAGTTCCTCACCGGCCTGCGCATGAACCACGCCTACGTGCGCCCGGGCGGGCTGGCCCAGGACTTCCCGGACGGCTGGGCGGAGAAGGTCACCGACTTCGTCAAGGTCATGCGTTCGCGGCTGCCCGACTACGACAAGCTGCTCACCGGCCAGCCGATCTGGCGCCAGCGCCTGGAGAACGTCGGCTACCTGCCGCTGGACGGCTGCCTGGCGCTGGGCGCCACCGGCCCGATCCTGCGCTCGGCCGGCCTGCCGTGGGACCAGCGCAAGGTCGAGCCGTACTGCGGCTACGAGGAGTACGACTTCGAGGTCCCGGTGGCCACCGAGGCCGACTGCTACGCGCGCTACCGGCTGCGGGTCGCCGAGATGCACGAGTCGCTCAAGATCATCGAGCAGGCGGTGGCCAAGATGGAGCCCGGCCCGGTCATGGTGGCCGACCGCAAGATCGCCTGGCCGGCGCAGCTCACGGTCGGCGCGGACGGCATGGGCAACAGCCTCGAGCACGTCCGCAAGATCATGGGCCAGTCGATGGAGTCGCTGATCCACCACTTCAAGCTGGTCACCGAGGGCTTCGCGGTGCCGGCCGGGCAGGTGTACTCGGCGGTCGAGTCGCCGCGCGGCGAGCTGGGCTACCACCTGGTCTCCGACGGCGGCACCCGTCCGCTGCGCGTGCACGTGCGCGAACCCAGCTTCGTGAACCTGCAGACGATGCCGGCGATGAGCGAGGGCGGCATGGTCGCCGACGTCATCGCCGCCGTCGCCTCGATCGACCCCGTCATGGGAGGTGTGGACCGATGAGCGAGCTTGCGAGCGAATCACTGTCACAGCGTTCGGGGTCATCGTCGGCCGAGCTCTGCGAGGTCGTGCGATGACCCTTCCCGGGGGCAACCCTGAGATGAACGCCCCGTCCGCCGCGGCGCCGGACGAGGTCGTCTGGGAGCCGGTGGTCGACGACCCCGCCGTCGTCGCCCCGGTCTTCGACGAGCTCACCCGGCAGCGCACCAAGGAGATCATCTCCAGGTACCCGCAGCCGCGCTCGGCGCTGCTGCCGCTGCTGCACCTCGTGCAGTCGGTCGAGGGCTTCGTCAGCCAGGACGGCATCCGCTACTGCGCCGAGGCGCTGGAGCTGACCACCGCGGAGGTCTCCGCGGTGGCGACGTTCTACACGATGTACAAGCGCACGCCGTGCGGCCAGCACCTGGTCAGCGTCTGCACCAACACGCTGTGCGCGACGCTGGGCGGCGACGACATCTACGGGCGGCTGAAGGAGAAGCTGGGCGTCGGGCACGAGGAGACGGCCGGCGAGCCGGGCACCGTCGGCTCGATCACGCTGGAGCACGCCGAGTGCCTGGCCGCCTGCGACCTGGCGCCGGTGCTGCAGGTCAACTACGAGTTCTTCGACAACCAGACCGTCGAGTCGGCGGAGGCGCTGGTCGACGCGCTGCAGGCGGGGGAGAAGCCGAACCCCACCCGCGGCGCCCCGCTGACCGACTTCCGGACCGTCGAGATGGAGCTGGCCGGGGTGTTCCCCGACCTGGCCCGGTCGGTCGAGGGACCGTCGGTGGCCGATGAGACGCTGCGCGGGGCGCGGTTGGCCGCCGACCGCGGCTGGCGGGCGCCCTCGATGCCCGACTCCCCGCCCGACCTGCCGGCACTCCCGGAGAAGAAGTGACACCCCCCAGGAACGAGTCATGACGGCTGCCACCCCCACCACACCCCCCGGCCCCGACCCGCTCACCCCGGTGCTCACGAGGCGCTGGCTGTCGCCGCGGTCGTGGTCGATCGACACCTACGAGCAGCTCGAGGGCTACGAGGCGCTGCGCTACGCGCTGGGCAAGGACCCCGACCGGATCATCCAGCTGGTCAAGGACTCCGGCCTGCGCGGTCGCGGCGGCGCGGGCTTCCCCACCGGCATGAAGTGGGGCTTCATCCCGCAGGGGTCGACCGGGCCGGGCGCCAAGCCCAAGTACCTGGTGATCAACGCCGACGAGGGCGAGCCGGGCACCTGCAAGGACATCCCGACGATGATGGCCGACCCGCACTCGCTGGTCGAAGGCTGCATCATCACCAGCTACGCCATCCGGGCCAACTTCTGCGCGATCTACGTCCGCGGTGAGGCGCTGCACTGCATCCGCCGGGTGCGCCACGCCGTCGAGGAGGCCTACGCCAAGGGCTACCTCGGCAAGGACATCCTGGGCTCGGGCTTCGACCTCGACATCGTGGTGCACGCCGGCGCCGGCGCGTACATCTGCGGCGAGGAGACGGCCCTGCTGGACTCGCTGGAAGGTCGGCGCGGTCAACCCCGGCTCAAGCCCCCCTTCCCGGCCACGGCGGGGCTCTACGCCTCGCCCACCGTGGTGAACAACGTCGAGACGATCGCCTCGGTTCCGGCGATCGTCTCCGGCGGCAGCGACTGGTTCCGCGCCATGGGCAGCGAGAAGAGCCCCGGCCCGAAGATCTACTCGGTGTCCGGGCACGTCGAGAGGCCCGGCCAGTACGAGGCCCCGCTGGGCATCACGCTGCGCCAACTGCTGGAGCTGGCCGGCGGCATGAAGGACGGCGTCCCCCTGAAGTTCTGGACCCCCGGCGGGTCGTCGACGCCGATCTTCACCGCCGAGCACCTGGACGTCCCGCTCGACTTCGAGGGCGCGGCCGCGGCCGGCTCGATGCTGGGCACCACCGCGGTGCAGGTCTTCAACGAGACCGTCTCGGTGCCGTGGGCCGTCATGAAGTGGACCCAGTTCTACAAGCACGAGAGCTGCGGCAAGTGCACCCCGTGCCGGGAGGGCACCTACTGGCTGGAGCTGATCCTGGAGCGGATGGTGCGCGGCCAGGGCACCGAGGGCGACATCGAGACGCTGCTCGACGTCTGCGACAACATCCTCGGGCGCGCGTTCTGCGCCCTCGGTGACGGCGCCACCAGCCCGATCACCAGCGCGATCCAGTACTTCCGCCAGGAGTTCCTGGACCTCATCGCGGCCCAGCCCGCGGTGGCGCACCCGGATCAGCTGGCTGAGTTGAGCGGAGCTACGGCGTGACGATCGCCCCCGAGGAGAAGAAGGAAGCCCGTCCCGTCCCGGAGGGCCACGTCCGGCTGACCATCGACGGCCGAGAGGTCGACGCGCCCAAGGGCGAGCTGCTGATCCGCACCTGCGAGCGGCTCGGGATCATCATCCCCCGGTTCTGCGACCACCCCCTGCTCGACCCGGCCGGCGCCTGCCGCCAGTGCCTGGTCGAGGTGGAGATGGGCGGGCGGCCGATGCCCAAGCCGCAGGCCAGCTGCACGATGACGGTCGCCGACGGCATGGTCGTCAAGACCCAGCACTCCTCCCCGGTCGCCAAGAAGGCCCAGGAGGGGGTGATGGAGCTGCTGCTCATCAACCACCCCCTCGACTGCCCCATCTGCGACAAGGGCGGCGAGTGCCCCCTGCAGAACCAGGCGATGAGCACCGGGCGCACCGATTCGCGGTTCGTCGACGAGAAGCGCACGTTCGCCAAGCCGTTGCCGATCTCCACCCAGGTGCTGCTCGACCGCGAGCGCTGCGTGCTCTGCCAGCGCTGCACCCGGTTCTCCGAGGAGATCGCCGGCGACCCGTTCATCGACCTGCTGGAGCGCGGCGCCAACCAGCAGATCGGGGTGGCCGAGGACAAGCCGTTCCAGAGCTACATGTCGGGCAACACCATCCAGATCTGCCCGGTCGGCGCGCTCACCAGCGCCGCCTACCGGTTCCGGTCGCGCCCGTTCGACCTGGTCTCCACGCCGGGTGTCGACGAGCACACGTCCAGCGGGGCGGCGCTGCGCGTCGACACCCGCCGCGGCACGGTCCTTCGCCGGCTGGCCGGCAACGACCCCGAGGTCAACGAGGAGTGGATCGACGACAAGACCCGCTTCGCGTTCCGCTACCTGGGCTCCGCGGCCCGCATCACCCGGCCCATGGTCCGCGGCGCGGACGGCGTCCTCGCCGAGACCTCCTGGACCGATGCGCTGGAGGCGGCGGCGACGGGCCTGCTGGCCGCCCGCGAGCGGGGGATCGGGGTGCTGGCCGGCGGTCGGCTCACCCTGGAGGACGCCTACGCCTACGCGAAGTTCGCCCGGGTCGCCGCCGGCACCAACGACGTCGACTTCCGGGCCCGGCCGCACTCCGCCGAGGAGCTCGACTTCCTGGCCTCCCAGGTGGTCGGGCGCGGCCCTGAGCAGCTGAGCTACACCCGCCTGGAGGCCGCGCCCGCGGTGCTGTGCGTGGCGCTGGAGCCGGAGGAGGAGGCGCCCGTCGTCTACCTGCGGCTGCGCAAGGCCGCCCGCAAGCACGGCCAGCGGGTGTTCCACCTGGGCCAGTGGACGACGCCCGCCGTCGAGCGCACCTCGCTCCAGCTCGGCTCGGCCGCCCCGGCCGCGAAGGACAACCTCATCCCGGCCGTGCCCGGCGCCGAGCCGACGGTGCTCGCCGACCTCCCCGAGGAGGTCGTCGAGGCCCTGCGCGGCGGCGGGGTGATCCTGGTCGGCGAGCGCGCCGCCGAGGTCCCCGGCCTGTACTCGGCGGTCGCCGCGCTGGGCGAGCGCACGGGCGCGGCGATCGGCTGGGTCCCGCGCCGGGCCGGCGACCGCGG
>NZ_JAHDTH010000277.1 GCF_018531445.1 Pseudonocardia lacus | reverse complement strand
CACCTGCCCGGGCCCGTCGCGCGGGGGCTCCGCCGGGACGGGCACGGCGGACGGTCCGCCCGTGGCCGGGACCGCGGAGGCGGGCGCGGGCGCCGGCGCGGGCGAGGCCTCGATCGGCGGGGGGCCGGGCTGCGGGGTGGTCGTCGCGTGCGCGGCGGGTGCCAGCACCAGTGCGGCCGCCACGGCCAGCGGCAGCGCGGCGAGCAGGCGGGTCGGTCGGGAGCGCATCTCGTTCCTCGTCTCGGTCGGGTGCCCGGTGTGACGCGACGGGCCCGCGCCCGCGTTGCGGCCCGCGCCGTGATGCGCGTCACTTCCCCGGTGTCGATCGAGTTGACATGCCCGGCGGTCTTGGGGACGCTTGTCGCGCAGGGATCTGCCGGGGGTCGAGAGGCGCTGCGACGGACGACGAGTCCGCCACGCTCGACCCACCGACCTACCGAGAAAGGGCGCCTTCTCCGCAGGAGACGAAGGTGCCGCTCGACGAGTCCCGCCCCCGTTCGTGGCCCGGTGGCCCCGTTGCGGCCTCCGCGTGCCCCTGACCAGCAATTCCGCTACCGCACACCTGCCCATCGAGGAGGCGTTCCACCCCATGACCGCTACTGCCGACAAGACCGCGACCGACCCGTCCGGTCGACTGCGGGAACTGAACGGCATCGACTTCGCCGTCGCCGACCTGGGACTGGCCGAGTTCGGTCGCAAGGAGATCCGGCTGGCCGAGCACGAGATGCCCGGCCTGATGGAGCTGCGCCGCGAGTACGCCGAGGCCCGCCCGCTGCACGG
The DNA here is from genome assembly GCF_018531445.1 of Pseudonocardia lacus. Classification (GTDB taxonomy): domain Bacteria; phylum Actinomycetota; class Actinomycetes; order Mycobacteriales; family Pseudonocardiaceae; genus Pseudonocardia; species Pseudonocardia lacus. The sequence goes on along the minus strand of NZ_JAHDTH010000277.1, from coordinate 7,213 downwards.
CGCCCGCATCGCCGGCTCCCTGCACATGACCGTGCAGACCGCCGTGCTGATCGAGACCCTGGTCTCGCTCGGCGCTGAGGTGCGCTGGGTCAGCTGCAACATCTTCTCCACCCAGGACCACGCGGCCGCGGCCACGGTGGTCGGCTCCGGCACCCCCGAGGAGCCCAAGGGCGTGCCGGTGTTCGCCTGGAAGGGCGAGACGCTGGAGGAGTACTGGTGGTGCACCGAGCAGCTGTTCCTGTTCACGGACGAGAACGGCGAGCTCGTCGGACCGAACATGATCCTCGACGACGGCGGTGACGCCACCCTGCTCGTGCACAAGGGCGTCGAGTTCGAGAAGGCCGGCGTCGTGCCGACCGTCGACGACGACGACCTCACCGTCGCCGACGAGTACCGGATCATCCTGGACACGCTGCGCCGCTCGCTGGCCGCCGACGCGCACCGCTGGACCACGGTCGCCGAGGGCATCCGCGGCGTCACCGAGGAGACCACCACCGGCGTGCACCGGCTCTACCAGCTCGCCGAGCAGGGCCAGCTGCTGTTCCCGGCGATCAACGTCAACGACTCGGTCACCAAGAGCAAGTTCGACAACACCTACGGCATCCGCCACTCGCTCATCGACGGCCTCAACCGGGCCACCGACGTGCTGATCGGCGGCAAGGTCGCGCTGGTCTGCGGCTTCGGCGACGTGGGCAAGGGCTCGGCGTCGGCGCTGGCCGGCCAGGGCGCCCGGGTGATCGTCTCCGAGGTCGACCCGATCTGCGCGCTGCAGGCGCTGCTGCAGGGCTACCAGGTCGCGACGCTGGAGTCGGTGGTCGACAAGGCCGACATCATCGTCACCACGACCGGCAACAAGGACATCATCACCACCGAGGCGATGTCCCGGATGAAGCACCAGGCGATCGTGGCCAACGTCGGCCACTTCGACAACGAGATCGACGTCGCCGGCCTGGCCCGCATCCCGGGCATCATCCGGATCAACATCAAGCCGCAGGTCGACGAGTGGGTCTTCCCGGACGGCCACTCCATCATCCTGCTGTCCGAGGGCCGGCTGATGAACCTGGGCAACGCGACCGGCCACCCGTCGTTCGTGATGTCCAACAGCTTCTCCAACCAGGTGATCGCGCAGGTCGAGCTGTTCACCAAGCACGAGGAGTACAACAAGGACGTCTACCGGCTGCCCAAGCACCTCGACGAGAAGGTCGCCAAGATCCACGTGCTGGCGCTGGGCGGCGAGCTGACCAAGCTCACCAAGGACCAGGCCGAGTACATCGGCGTCGACGTCGAGGGCCCGTTCAAGCCCGAGCACTACCGGTACTGATCCGCGTCGTGGGTGGGTTCCGTGGCGATGGGCCCGGGACTCACCCACGATGGGGTCGTGGGATCGGACGACAACGGCGACGGCTGGGTGCGCTGCGCCCAGGAGCACGACCACTGGGGGCTGTTCGGCGCGGCCGGGCTGCTCCTCTGGCACGACGGGGCGGTCCTGCTGCAGCACCGCTCCCGGTGGAGCCACCACGGCGGCACCTGGGGCGTGCTGGGCGGGGCCCGCAACCGCGGCGAGTCCGCCGCCGAGGCCGCCCAGCGCGAAGCCGACGAGGAGTCCGGGCTCGAGGCCGCCGCGTACTCGGTGGTCGGCGAGCACGTCGACGACCACGGCGGCTGGTCCTACACGACGGTCGTCGGCCGGGCGCTGAGCCCGGCGCTGCCGCGGATGCTGAGCTGGGAGACCGTCGAGCTGCGCTGGGTCGCCGCCGACGAGGTGGCGAGGATGCCGCTGCACCCCGGCTTCGCCCAGACGTGGTCCACCGTCCGCGCCCTCGACATCTCCTAGACCCCACCCCCGTGGGCGGGGGCTAGGGTCCGCGGCGTGGGGCGGCTGATCGTCATCGAGGGGCTCGACGGGGCCGGCAAGAACACCGTCGCGGGCGCGTTGACGACGGCGCTGCAGGGGCGGGGCGCCACCGTCGCCCGGCTCGCCTTCCCCCGCTACGACGACGACGTGCACGCCGAGCTCGCCCGCGACGCCCTCTACGGCCGCGCCGGCGACCTCGCCGACTCGGTGCACGGCATGGCGCTGATGTTCGCCCTCGACCGCCGCGCCGCCGCCGACGGCATGCGCGCCGCCCTCGCCGCCCACGACGTACTGCTCGTCGACCGCTACATCGCCTCCAACGCCGCCTACGGCGCCGCCCGCCTGCACGAGGGCGCCGACGGCGGGTTCGCGGCGTGGGTGCGCTCGACCGAGGTCGAGCGGTTCGGCCTCCCGGTGCCCGACCACCAGCTCCTGCTCGCCGTCCCCGAGCGCGTCGCCGCCGAGCGCGCCGAGCGCCGCGAGCGCGCCGACCCCCGGCGCGGGCGCGACTCCTTCGAGTCCGACGGCGGCCTCCAGGAGCGCACCTCCGCCGTGTACGCCCAGCTGGCGGGCCTGTCGTGGCTCTCCCCGTGGACCGTCCTGGACGGCGTCGCCGGCCCCGACGCGGACGCCGTCGCCGCCGACCTCGTGGCGTAGATGTGCGCACCGGGCGGCCCCGGCGCGGGCGCTGACCAGCGGGTGGGATGCTGACCGGCATGAAGTCGCGGGTACTTGTGGTGGACGACGATCCGGCGCTGGCCGAGATGCTGACCATCGTGCTGCGCGGGGAGGGCTTCGACACCGCGGTGGTGGGCGACGGCACCCGCGCCCTGCCGGCCGTCCGCGAGCTGCGCCCTGACGTGGTGCTGCTCGACCTGATGCTGCCCGGCATGAACGGCATCGACGTGTGCCGGGCGATCCGCTCGGAGTCCGGCGTGCCGATCGTCATGCTCACCGCCAAGAGCGACACCGTCGACATCGTGCTCGGGCTGGAGTCCGGTGCCGACGACTACGTCGTCAAGCCGTTCAAGCCCAAGGAGCTGGTGGCCCGCATCCGGGCCAGGGTCCGGCGCACCGAGAACGAGCCGGCCGAGCAGCTGGCCATCGGCGAGATCTCCATCGACGTCCCGGCCCACCAGGTCGTCCGCGCCGGCGAGCAGATCGCGCTCACGCCGCTGGAGTTCGACCTGCTGGTCGCGCTGGCCCGCAAGCCGCGCCAGGTGTTCACTCGGGAGGTGCTGCTCGAGCAGGTATGGGGCTACCGGCACGCCGCCGACACGCGGCTGGTCAACGTCCACGTGCAGCGCCTGCGCTCGAAGGTCGAGCGCGACCCGGAGCACCCGGAGGTCGTGCTGACCGTGCGCGGCGTCGGCTACAAGGCCGGCCCCCCGTGATCGGGCCCTGAGCGGTGGGTGCCCTCGCCGACCGGACCCGCCGGGGCGTCGTGCAGCTGCGCCAGCTCGGCGCCGAGCTGACCGACGCCTTCAACGCGGTGTGGCGGCGCTCGCTGCAGCTGCGGGTCGTGATCAGCACGCTGGCCCTGTCCACGGCCGTCGTGCTGGTGCTCGGCTTCATCCTGCAGACCCAGATCGCCAACCGCGTCGTGCAGGGCAAGGAGACCGACGCCGCCTCCCGCATCGAGACCGCGCGCATCGTCCTGGAGCGCGACCTGTCCGGCGTCGACCCCGACCGCGACAGCGCCAGCGGCGAGCTGAACAACGCGCTGGCCCGGCTGACCAGCACCAGCCTGCAGGGCGACGGCTCGTCGGCGGCCGGTGAGTTCTTCGCGGTGCTGGCCGCCACCCAGGCCGACGGCGTCGACGACATGATCTCCGGCCGGATCGCCGACGTCCCGCCAGAGCTGCGGGAGAGCATCCGCCAGGGGCTGCGGTCGCTGCAGTACACGACGGTCGTGCTCGACGGCGTCGACACGCCCATGCTGGTCGTCGGCCAGCAGGTGCAGACCGCGACCCGGCCCATCGAGTTCTACCTGCTGTTCCCGCTCGACGCCGAGCGCCGCACGCTCGGGCTGGTGCAGAGCACGCTGATCGTCGGCGGCCTGGTCCTGCTGCTCCTGCTCAGCGGCATCGCCAGCATCGTCACCCGGCAGGTCGTGCACCCGGTGCGGCAGGCCGCCGAGATCGCCGAGCGGTTCGCCGAGGGCTACCTCGACGAGCGGATGCCGGTGCGCGGCGAGGACGAGGTCGCCCGGCTCGCCGAGTCCTACAACGAGATGGCCTCCTCCATCCAGACCCAGATCGACCAGCTGGAGGAGTTCGGCGCGCTGCAGCGGCGGTTCACCAGCGACGTCAGCCACGAGCTGCGCACCCCGCTGACCACCGTCCGGATGGCCGCCGACGTGCTCTACGCCTCCCGCGACGCGCTGCTGCCCGCGCTGCGGCGCAGCTCCGAGCTGCTGGTCACCGAGCTCGACCGGTTCGAGGCGCTGCTGGCCGACCTGCTGGAGATCAGCAGGCTGGACGCGGGCGTCGCCGAGCTGGGCGCCGAGCGCACCGACCTGGGCGCCGTGGTGACGCGCGCGGTCGACGCCGTCCGCGGCATCGCCGACCAGTCCGGCACGCCGATCGAGGTGCGGCTGCCCGAGGGCGGCGCGGTCGCCGAGCTCGACCCGCGCCGCGTCGAGCGGATCGTGCGCAACCTGGTCTCCAACGCGATCGACCACGGCGAGTCCAACCCGATCGAGGTGGTCGTGGGCGCCGACGAGAAGGCGGTCGCCGTGCTGGTCCGCGACCACGGCGCCGGCCTGCGCCCCGGCGAGTCCGAGCTGGTGTTCAACCGGTTCTGGCGGGCCGAGGAGTCGCGCGCGCGGCGCAGCGGCGGCAGCGGGCTCGGCCTGGCCATCAGCATCGAGGACGCCCGCCTGCACGGCGGCTGGCTGCAGGCCTGGGGGGAGATCGGGCGCGGCTCGGAGTTCCGGCTGACGCTGCCGCGCACGGTCGGCGGGCTGCTGCGCTCCAGCCCGCTGCCGCTGGGCCCGGAGGCCGGGGTGCGCGGCGAGCAGCCCGCGCCGCGCCGCGGCGAGCCCGACGAGCGCCCCGACCCGGCGCGCGTGCCGTCGACGGTGGGGGGAGCGCACCGGCCGGGGCACGACGGGGACCCGGCGTGATCCGCGGCGTCGGCAGGCTCGCGGCGGCGCTGCTGGCCGCGCTCGTCGTCACCTCCTGCGCCACCGTCCCCGACGGGTCGCCGGTCAAGGTCCTCGGCCGCACCGGGGAGGCCGAGCAGGCCCCGGCGGACGGCCCGGTGGACGGCAGCAACCCGCTCGACCTGGTCCGCGACTTCGTCTTCGCCTCCGGCTCCAGCTCCGACCGGCACGGCTCGGCCCGCCGCTTCCTGGCCGAGGAGGCCGCGGGCTGGAACGACGGGGCGGGCCTGACCGTCCTGGACGGCCAGTTCGACACCGTCCCGACCCCGGGCGCGCCCAACTCGCCCGACGTGGCCACCATCCGCATCCGCGGCACCGCCATCGGCCGCGTCACCAGCTCCGGCGCCTTCGAGTCCAACCAGGCGACCTTCCAGCAGGACGTCACCGTGGTGCGCCGCGACGGGCAGTGGCGCATCGCCGGGCTGCCCGACGGCGTCGTCGTCCCGCTGTCGATCTTCCGCGACCACTACCGCGCGGTGCGCACCTGGTTCGTCGACCCCGTCCGCAGGCTGGTCGTGGCCGACCTGCGGTACGTGCCCAGCGTGCCGGCCAGGGCGCAGGCCGCGCGGGTGGCCGACCTGCTGCTCGGCGGCCCGTCGACGGCGTTGATCGGGGCCGCGGTCAGCCAGCTGCCGCCGGAGGCCGAGCTGCGCTCGAACGTGGCGGTGAGCCCCGACGGGGCGCTGGTCGTCGACCTGACCGGCGTCGGCGACCTCGACCCTGGCGCGCGCAGGCTGCTGGCCGCGCAGGTGGTGCTGTCCCTGGCCGAGGTCAACGTCTCGCGCGTGCGGCTGCTGGTGGACGGCGAGCCGCTGATCGCCGACCGCCCCGACCTCACCCGCACCGACGTCGCCGACCTCGTCGCCGAGGGCCAGCCGAACCAGGACGTGCAGGGGCTGGTGGTGTCCGGGGGCAGGCTGCGCCAGCTGACCGGGCCCGAACCGAGCACGCCGCTGCCCGGCCCGAGCGGCGACGGCAGCCAGGACGTCGAGTCGGCGGCGCTCTCGGGCGACAGCCGCCGGCTGGCGGTGGTCACCCGGCAGGGCAACCGGCGGGCGATGCTGATCGGCGGGGTCGCCGACCCGGGGCTCACCCCCACCTCCCTGGACGCCGCCACGATGACCCGCCCCACCTGGGCCCCCAGCGGCACCGAGGTCTGGACCGTGCTGGACGGGCGCACGGTCACCCGCGTGCTGACCGACGCCGCGACGGCACCGGGCCGCGCCGGCATCGAGGCGAGCGAACTGGCCGCCCTCGGCCCGATCAACGACCTGCGCCTCTCCCGCGACGGGATGCGGGTCGTGGCGGTGGTCGGCACCGGGCTGTACACGGCGGCGGTGGCGCGGACCGTCGACGGGGAGGTGGCGCTGCGTAACGTGCACCGGCTGCGCCCGCTCGACCTCGGCGAAGTGATCACCGCCGACTGGGGCTCGGCCGACCAGGTGGTCTCGGTGAGCCGGGGTCCCGACCTGCTCGTCGCCCAGACCACCGTCGACGGCCTGGGCCTGCAGCCGGTGCTGGGCAACAACCTGACGCCGCCGCTGAGCGCCGTCGCCGCGACGGCCAACCGCCCGCTGCTGGTGACCGACCAGAACGGCGTGTGGAGCTTCGCCTTCGGCGACCAGGCCGCCTGGCGGCAGATGCTGGGGTCCGCCCCCGACGCGGTCCCCCTCTACCCGGGCTGACCCCCCGCGCCGCTCGCTGCCCGAGCCGCCGGTTGGACGAGAGCCGCGCTCGTGCGGCGAGGTTGGACGAGAGCCGCGCTCGTTCGACGAAACGTCGTCGCAGCACCAGGGGTGTCCTCGCAGCCCGCCGGCGGGTTGCGAGGTCGGCGCTCGCGCTGCGACAACGCGCCAACCTCTGCGAGGACTGCCCGCCCAGCCGCCCGCCACCCCGCGAGGCCGTGGATTACTCGCCGGTTGTGGACAACTCGCGATCATGGCGGCGGTCCCGTCGGCCCTGCCGGGCACCCTCGACGGCATGCGATTCCTCGATGCCGGTCAGGCCCTCGTCGACCTCCTCCTGCCCGCCGACTGCGCCGGTTGCGGCGGTCCCGAAGCGCCGTGGTGCGGGCCGTGCCGGCGCCGGCTCGGGCGTCCCGGCGCGGCGCACCTGCCGGGTGGGCCGCCGGTGCTGGCGGCCGGGCGCTACACCGGCCCGCTGCGCGCCGCCGTGCTCCGCTGCAAGGAGCG
>NZ_JAHDTH010000276.1 GCF_018531445.1 Pseudonocardia lacus | reverse complement strand
CGGCCGGCCCGCTCCCGCCCGGACCCGGAGCGGGCGCCGGCCTCCGCCATGGCCGCGGCGGCCCGCTCCACCGCGGGCGGCACGACGCGGAACCAGCCCGAGGGGACGTCGACGCTCAGCGACGGGCGCTGCACCGCGCCCGGCTGGGCGAACGGATCCGGCGGGCGCTCGGCGGCGAACGGGTCGGGCAGCGGCGGGGGCGGGGTCCGCGCCGCGAACAGCGTGCCCGCGTCGCTCTCCGACACCGGCAGCTCCACGGCCGGGAGCTCGAGCGGCGCGGACCGCTCGACCTGGGCGGGCACCTCGATCCGGGCCGGCAGCTCCGGACGCGGAGCGGGCACGGCCGGCGCCTGCCGCGGCGCGGGTACCGGGCGGGACCCGGGCTCGCCGAACGCTTCGCGGAAGGGCTCGGGCTCGGCGCGGTCCGTCACCGGGCGCGCTCCGCGCATCGGCGACGCGACCACGGGCGATCCGGACGGCCGCGCCGGGGCAGGCCGGCCGATCTCGTGGCCGGGGAGCTGGCCGGGGCGGGTGCCGAGACCGCCGGCCGGCGCCGCGTCCGCTCCTCCGTGGCGCAGCAGCGCCGGCTGCTGTGACACCTGCTGTGACACCTGCTGTGGAGCGGCGCCCTGCCGCTCGGCGATGTGCTGGCGCGGTAGCCAGACGCGCGCGGTCAACCCGGAACCGGGCTTGGCCCCCGCGCCCCGCTCGGCCGGGTTGCCGCCACCGATCGCCGAGCCCGCGAACAGCCCCACGTCGATGCCGTGGCGGGCGGCCAGCCGGCCGACCACGAACAGCCCCATCCGCCGCGACGCCTCGACCGTGGCGTCGGAGGACTTGCGCAGCTGGTCGTTGAGCTGGGCCAGCTCCGACGGGCTCATGCCGACGCCCTCGTCGGAGATCTCCACCAGCAGGGCGCCGTCGGCGGTGCGGCTGCTGGACATGACGACGCGCGAGTCGGGCGGGGAGAAGTTGGTCGCGTTCTCCAGCAGCTCGGCCAGCAGGTGCTGCAGGTCGTTGGTGACCCGCCCGGTGATGGCGAGGTCGGGCGTCGACTGCACGACCACCCGCCGGTACTGCTCCACCTCCGAGACCGCGGCCTGCAGCACCTCGATCGCCGGCACCGGGCGCGAGGAGCGCTGCCCCATGTCCGTGCCGGCCAGGACCAGCAGGTTCTCGCTGTTGCGCCGCATGCGGGTGGCCAGGTGGTCGAGGCGGAACAGGTTGGACAGCTGGTCCGGGTCCTCCTCGCCGGCCTCCAGCTCCTCGATCAGCTTCAGCTGCCGGTCGACGAGGGTCTGCGAGCGCCGCGACAGGTTCACGAACATCGCGTTGACGTTGGCCTGCAGGGTGGCCTGCTCGGCGGCGAGCCGCACCGCCTGGGCGTGCACGGCGTCGAACGCCCTGGCGACCTGGCCGACCTCCTCGCGGGTGGTCACCGGCACCGGCACGATGTCGGTGTCGGGCACCGAGCCGCGCCGCATCCGGGCGACCGCGTCGGGCAGCCGGGCGTCGGCGACCTCCAACGCGCCGCGGCGCAGGGTCCGCAGCGAGCGGATCATCTGCCGGGCGATCAGACCGACCACCACCGCGCCGACGAGCAGCGCGATGAGCAGCACGCCGGCGTTGATCCCGGCGAAGGTGACCGCCGACTGCCGGGCGGAGGCCGCGGTGCTGGTCAGCTCGTTGCGCACGCCGTCGTCGGCCTGGTCGAGCTCGCTGAGGAACGCGTCGTAGAGCGCCGCGGAGGACCGGTCGTCGAAGCTGTCGGGCCCCGGCCGCAGCGAGCCCGAGAGCACCCCGTTGAGCAGCACCACGCGGTCGTTGTTGGTGGGGCCGGCGATGAGCGCCGCGTAGCGCACGCGCTGCCCGGCGTCGAGCGCGCCGCGGAACTCGGCCAGACCCTGCTGCAGCCGCGCCTGACTGGCCTGCAGCTCCACCAGGTCCGGCGGCGCGGGCTCGGGGCTGCGCGCGACCACGTTCATCAGCGACTCCTGCAGCGAGGCCTCGTTGCGGGCGAGGGTGAGCCCGCTGAGCGCGGTGGCCAGGCCGCTGACGTCGGTGGTGGTGATCCCGCGCAGCAGGGCGTTGTCGAGCTGCACGAGCTGGGCGATGAGGTCGCCGTAGCGGGAGATGACCGCCGACGGGGGCGCGTTCGACGTGGTGACCAGGGTGCGCAGGCCCGGCAGGCGGGCCAGTGCCTGGTCGGCCTGGCGGTGCGCGCCCACGATCGCGGAGTCGTCGTCGTAGAGGTCCTCGACCGCGGGCCGGGCGGCCGCGCCCGCCTCGTCGGTGGCCCGACCGGCCTCCTCGAACGGGCCCACCTCGTCGCCGCGGCCGCCGCTGACGTACTCGGTGGCGCGCAGGCGCTCCTGCTGCAGCAGCCCGACGATGTCGGCCACCTCGCCCTGGGCGGCGATGAACCGCGACACCCGGTCGAGCTCGCCGGCCTGCGAGACCTGGTCGAGGATCCGCAGGCTCCCCAGCACGATCGCCAGCACCGCGGGCACCGCGAGCACGATGGCCAGCTTCGTGCGCAGGCTCCAGTTCCGCGGGGCGAATCTCTCCGGACGCCCGCTGGGCGACGGGCGCTGATCCTTCCTCACGTCGACCTCTTCCAAGCTCGGTGAAGCTCGATGCGGCGGCCACCGCAGCGACTCGCCGGGTCCGGATCGGCCCGGGGAGAGGGCCCGTCGTGGCGTCGTCCGCGCAATCCGGTCGTTGGCCGCCGGAGTCTAGACCCGCCGACTGACCCCCTTTCACTCGGTTGCCGCCGACTGCGCACAATCGTTACGTTCTGTGCCCCTTGGTGGAAAGCCGATCCAACGAACGGCCGAACCGCCAGTGCGGACCGCCCAATGATGCAACGGCGAGTTGACACTCCGGCCCGACCCGAAGATGCTGACGCGTCCCCTCCCCAGATGATCATTTATGAAACGCGAGGTGCCATGGTGGACAGGGCGAGCGCCCTCCGGCTGGACCGGCGCGGCTTCCTGCGCACGGTGGGCGCGGCCGGTGCGGCGGTGGCGGCCGGGGGCGCGACGGCGGCGTGCAGCTCTGGCCTGCAGGGGTCGGAGGGCGGCGGTGGCGGCGACACCATCAGGATCGGCTACGTCAGCCCGAGCACGGGGCCGCTCGCGCCTTTCGGCGAGGCCGACGACTTCGTCATCGGATCGATACAGGAATACTTCACCCAGAACCCGATCAAGGTCGGCGACCAGAGCTATCCGGTCGAGGTCCTCAAGCGCGACAGCCAATCGGACTCGAATCGCGCGGCCGACGTCGCCGCGGACCTCATCCAGAACAACGGCATCCACCTGATGCTGGTCTCGTCGACACCGGACACCTCGAACCCGGTGAGCGACCAGTGCGAGGCGCAGGGAATGCCGTGCGTCGCCACCGTCACCCCGTGGCAGCCGTGGTTCTTCGGCCGCGGCGGCCAGGAGGGGACGAAGTTTCAATGGACGTTCAACTTCTTCTGGGGCCTGGAGGACGTGGAGGCGGTCTACGCCGACATGTGGGACGAGGTCCCCACCAACAAGAAGGCCGGCGCGCTGTGGCCCAACGACCCCGACGGCCTCGCCTGGGGTGACCCCACCACCGGCTTCGCGCCGGCGCAGGCCCAGCGCGGCTACTCGATCGTCGACCCGGGCAACTACCCGAACGGCACCCAGGACTTCTCCGCGCAGATCACGCAGTTCAAGGAGCAGAACGCCGAGATCCTGCTCGGGGTGCCGATCCCGCCGGACTTCACCACGTTCTGGCGGCAGGCCGCCCAGCAGGGCTACCAGCCCAAGCTGGCCACGGTGGCCAAGGCGCTGCTGTTCCCGTCCAGCGTGGAGGCCCTCGGCCCGCTCGGGGTCAACCTAGGCACCGAGGTCTGGTGGTCGCCCAGCCACCCGTTCACCTCGTCGCTGACCGGGCAGAGCGCCGCGCAGCTGGCCGACGCCTACACCCAGGCCACCCAGAAGCAGTGGACCCAGCCGATCGGCTTCGCCCACGCGCTGTTCGAGGTGGCCGCCAAGGCGTTCGGCTCCGTGCAGTCCATCGACGACAAGGCCGGGCTCGCCGCGGCCATCTCGACGATGCAGCTGGAGACCGTCGTCGGTCCCCTGGACTGGACCTCCGGGCCGGTGCCGAACGTGGCCAAGACCCCGGTCGTCGGCGGTCAGTGGCGCACCGGCACGGACTTCGCCTTCGACCTGACGATCGTCAGCAACAAGCAGGCGCCGGGCATCCCGACCGCCGGCGAGGTCCAGCCCCTCGGCGCCGCGGTGGCCGGCTAGCCCGCCCGTGCTGCTCTCGGTTCGCGGCCTGTCGCGCTCGTTCGGCGGCCTGACCGTCGTCGACGACGTGTCGCTGCAGGTCGAGGAGGGAACGGCGGTCGGCGTCGTCGGGCCCAACGGCGCGGGCAAGACCACCCTGCTCAACCTGCTCGACGGCGTGCTCACCGCCGACGCCGGACGCATCGAGCTGGACGGCCGGGACGTCACGCGCGCCCCGGCCGCCCAGCGGTGCCGGGCCGGCGTGGGGCGCACGTACCAGACGCCCCGGCCGTTCTCCGGCATGACCGTGTTCGAGAACGTCCTGGTCGGGGCGGTGCACGGCGCCGGCCTGCGCAAGGGCGCCGCGCAGCGCCGGGCCCTGGACTGCCTCGGGCGCACCGGTCTGCTCCCCCGGGCCAACGAGCTGGCCGGCGACCTGCGGCTGCTCGACCGCAAGCGGCTCGAGCTGGCCAGGGCACTGGCCTGCGGCCCCCGGCTGCTGCTGCTCGACGAGATCGCCGGCGGGCTGACCGACGCCGAGCTGCCGGAGCTGATCGCGATCGTGCGCGAGGTCCGCGACGGCGGCACCGCGGTGGTCTGGATCGAGCACATCGTGCACGCGCTGCTGGAGGTCGCCGACCGGATGCTGTGCCTGGCCCAGGGCGCGGTGCTGGCCGAGGGCGACCCGGCCGGGGTGCTCGCCGACGCCAAGGTCCGCGAGGTGTACCTGGGCTCCAGCGTGGAGGGCCTGGGCGGGGTGGCCGCGGTCCCGGCCGCCGGCGACGGGCTGCCGACCGGGGACGGCTCGTGACGGCACTGTTGCGCGTGCGCGACCTGGACGCCCACTACGGCCACTTCCAGGCCCTGTCCGGGATCGACCTGGAGGTCGGCGCCGGCGAGGCGGTCGCGGTCATCGGCGCGAACGGCGCCGGCAAGTCCACGCTGCTGCGCGCCATCGCCGGCCAGGTGCCCCAGCCGGGGGGCTCGCGGGTCGAGTTCGACGGCGTCGAGCTGCGCGGCCTCCCGGCGCACCGGCGCGCCCGGCTGGGCATCGCGCTGGTGCCCGAGGGCCGCAAACTCTTCCCGAGCCTGTCGGTCCAGGAGAACCTGCTGGTCGCCGCGGGCGCGGCGGACCGGCGCGCCCGCGGTGGGCGGCGCTGGGGCCTGGACGCGGTCTACGAGCTGTTCCCCAACGTCGGGCGGCTGCGCGACCGGCCCGGCGGGGCGCTGTCCGGCGGCGAGCAGCAGGCCGTGGCCATCGGCCGCGGGCTCATGGCCGAGCCCCGGCTGCTGCTGCTCGACGAGGTCTCGCTCGGGCTGGCGCCGGTGGTCGTCGAGCAGCTCTACGCGGCGCTGGGCACCATCGCCGCGACCGGAGTGGCGATGCTCGTCGTCGAGCAGGACGTGGGCACCGCGCTGCGGCTGGCCGGGCGGGTGCTGTGCCTGCGCGCCGGGCGCACGGTGCTCACCGGCGCGGCCGCGGAGGTGACCGCGGACGCGGTCACCGCGGCCTACTTCGGCACGTGAGGCGCGTGATGTGGGAACTGTGATCGGAACCGGGCCATGACGTGGGTCAACGCCGTCGTGCAGGGCCTGCTGCTCGGCGGGGTGTACGCATTGTTCGCCTGTGGGCTCTCGCTGGTGTTCGGCGTGCTGCGCATCGTCAACCTGGCCCACGGCGACCTGACCGTGCTCGCCGCGTTCCTCGCGCTGGTGGCCACCTCGACGCTGGGGCTGAACCCGGTGCTGGCGCTGGTCGTGGTGGTGCCGGTGATGGCCGCGCTGGGCTTCGCGCTGCAGCGGCTGCTGCTGCACCGCAGCCTGCGGGCCGGGGAGCTGGCCCCGCTGCTGGTGACGTTCGGGCTGTCGATCGTGCTGCAGAACGCGCTGCTGCAGACGTTCTCCGCGGACACCCGCTCGCTGCCCGCCGGCGACTTCGGCACCGCCGGCCTGGAGCTGGGCGGCGGGATCGCGGTCGGCTGGCTGGGCCTGAGCACCCTGGTGGTCGCGGTGGCGGTGCTGGCCGGCCTGCAGCTCGTGCTGGCCCGCACGCCCATCGGCCGGGCCATGCGGGCCACCAGTGACGACCCGGAGACCGCGGCGCTGATGGGGCTCGACGACCGGCGCGTCTACGCGGTCGCCACGGCGATCGCGCTGGCCACCGTCGCGCTGGCCGGCGTCTTCTACGGCATGCGCGGCACGTTCACCCCCACCCTCGGCCCGCAGCTGCTGATCTTCGCCTTCGAGGCCGTGATCATCGGCGGGCTGGGCTCGCTGTGGGGGACCCTGCTGGGCGGGCTGGTGCTGGGCGTGGCCCAGACCGTCGGGGCCCAGATCCAGCCCACCTACGGCGTGCTGGCCGGCCACCTGGTGTTCCTGGTGGTGCTGGCGGCTCGGCCGAGCGGTCTGCTGCGGCGCGAGGAGGTCCGATGACCGACACGACGACCCCGGCCGCGACCGACGCGACCGGGCCGGTGGTCGTGCGCACGACCCGGGCGTCGCGGGCGGCCGCGGTGGTGGCGCTGCCGGTCGTGGCCCTGCTGGCCGCGCTGCCCTACCTGGTCGCGCCGAACATCACCCGGCTGCTGGTCGGGCTGTTCACCCTCGTCCTGCTGGCCACCATGTGGAACCTGCTGGCCGGCTACGGCGGCATGATCTCGGTCGGCCAGCAGGGCTTCATCGGGATCGGCGCCTACGCGGTGCTGGTCGCCGACCTGATCGGGGTCAACCCCTACCTGGGGCTCGCGCTGGCCGCGGTGGGCGCGGCGGTGCTGGCGCTGCCCACGGCGCTGCTGGTGTTCCGGCTGCACGGCGGGTACTTCGCGATCGGCACCTGGGTGGTCGCCGAGGTCTACCGGCTGGTGACCGTGGAGTTCCGGGCCGTCGGCGGCGGCTCGGGCGCCTCGGTCACCGGGCTGTCGGTGTTCCCGCCCGTGCTGCGCGGCGCCATCACCTACTGGTGCGCGCTCGGTGCCGCGGTGCTCGCCGTGGGCGGGGTCTACCTGCTGATGCGCTCGCGACTGGGCCTGGGGCTCACCGCGATCCGCGACGAGCCCACCGCGGCCGACTCGCTGGGCGTGCGGGTGCGCGCGGCCAAGCGGGTCGTGTTCGTGGTCGCCGCGGCGGGCTGCGGGCTGGCCGGGGCGCTCATCGCGGTCGACTCGCTGCGGGTCCAGCCCGACTCGATCTACAGCGTCCAGTGGTCGGCGTTCATGATCTTCATGGTGGTGATCGGCGGGCTGGGCACGATCGAGGGGCCCGTCGTGGGCGCCGTCGTGTTCTTCGCCATCCAGCAACTGCTGGAGCCCTACGGCGTCTGGTACCTGGTGGTGCTGGGCGTCGTCGCGATCGCCGCGGCGCTGGTGGCCCGGCGCGGCCTGTGGGGCCTGCTCACCCTCGACCGGGACGTGCGGCTGCTGCCGACGGGATACCGTCTGCGGCCGTGAGGCCGCAGTGACACCCCCGCCACCACCACCAGCAGCGCCGCCGCCCGGGCGCCGGGGCCCGGTCGTCGCGGTCCCCGGGCCGGGTGAGCGCCCGGAGCCGTTCATCACGGCACTGCTGGAGCAGATGACGCTGGGCGAGAAGATCGGCCAGCTGGTCGGCACCCTGCTCCCGGCGGCCGACTCGGAGCTGGCCCCCGGGCTGCTGGACATGCCGCCGGGCGTGCTGGCCGTGCCCGCGATGACCGTCGCCGAGTCCAACCGCGCCGTGCGCAGGCTGCAGCTGGAGCTGATCACCAGCACCCGGATGCGCATCCCGGCGCTGCCGATCGCGCTGGCCGAGCCGCGGGGGGCGACGCGGTTCCCCCCGCCGATGGCCCGGGCGGCCACCTGGGACCGGGAGCTGGTCGGCGAGATCGCCGCGGCGGCGGCCGCCCGGTGCCGGGCCGGGGGGATCGTCGGGCAGCTCGCGCCCGCGGTGGCGCTCGCCGCCGGCCCCGGCACGGCCCGCACGGGCGGCTGCTTCGGC
>NZ_JAHDTH010000275.1 GCF_018531445.1 Pseudonocardia lacus | reverse complement strand
CGATTCGCCCGCGTCGACGAGGGTGCGCGCGGCGCGGTCGGCGAGCTCGCGGAAGAACAACGCGCCGCCGCCGGTCGGCGGGGCCGCCGGGTCGGGCAGGCCCAGCGCGGCGAGCAGCGCCCGGTGCAGCGGGGTCGCGGCGAGGTCGGGCTCCGGGTCGGGCAGGAGCAGGTCGGCCACGTCGGCCGGGGCCACCGCCAGCCAGCCGTCGCTGCCGGCCAGGGCGCCGCAGCCGACCCAGGTGACCTCGCCGGCCGCGGTGAGCTCGTCGAGCAGGGCCGGGCTGTAGCCGGGCAGCCGGGCGGGCAGCACCAGCGACTCCAGCGCGCTCGCCGGCAGCGGCGCCCCGGCCAGCTGCTCGACCACGCCGAGCACGTCCTCCGCGCCGGGCGCGCGGCGCATGCGACCCCGTCGCCCTCCGTCGCCCGCCGCGCGCACGCCCTGCCACGCCGGCAGGAACCGCCCCAGCGCCCGCTGCTCGACCGGCTCCACCTCGGCGCGCAGCCGGGCCAGCGAAGCCCGGCGCAACCGGCGCAGCACCTCGGCGTCGCAGTACTCCAGGCCGCCGTCGTGCGCGACCCCCGAGCCCGTGGGCGACCCGACCGGGCGCAGCTCGCCGCGCACCAGCCGGCCCGCGCCGACGAGCCGGTCGAGGACGCCGGTGACCACGGCGACGCCCAGGCCGAACCGCTGCGCGCACTCGGCGGCCGGGAACGGGCCGTGCGTGCGGGCGTAGCGCAGCACCAGGTCGCCCAGCGGGTCGGCCACCGGCTCGGTGAACGTCTCCGGGACGCCGACCGGGAGCGCGGCGCCCAGCGCGTCGCGCACGCGGCCCGCGTCCTCGATGGACAGCCAGCGCTCCTCGCCGCCGATGCGCACCCGGATCGCCCGCCGGGTGGCCTCCAGCTCGGCGAGCCACTCGGCGCGCGCCCCGCGGGCGGCGGCCTCCTCGGTGGTCAGGTCGCCCAGGAAGCGCAGCAGGTCGGCGGCGCCCTCGGCGTCGCGGGCGCGGCGGTCCTCGGCGAGGCGCTGCAGCGACTCCTCGACCTCGGCCAGGACCTCCGGGTCGAGCAGCTCCCGGATGGCCTCGGAGCCGAGCAGCTCGGCGAGCAGGGTGGAGTCGAGCGAGAGGGCCGCGGCGCGGCGCTCGGCCAGCGGGGCGTCGGACTCGTAGAGGAACATCCCGACGTAGCCGAACAGCAGGCTGCGGGCGAACGGCGAGGGCGCCGGCGTGGCCAGCTCGACGACGTGCACCTTGCGCGACTGCACGTCGGACATCAGCTCGCGCAGGCCCGGCAGGTCGTAGACGTCCTGCACGCACTCGCGCATCGCCTCGAGCGTGACCGGGAACTGCTCGTACTTCGCGGCCACCGCGAGCAGCTGGGCGGACTTCTGGCGCTGCTGCCACAGCGGGCTGCGCCGCCTCGGGTCGCGGCGGGGCAGCAGCAGCGACCGGGCGGCGCACTCGCGGAACCGCGACGCGTACAGCGACGAGCCGCCCAGCTCGGCGACCACGATCTGCTCGACCTCGGCCGGGTCGAGCAGGACGTCCTCCGCGGTGGGCACCACCTCGGAGCCGCTGTCGTCGACGGCGTCGGGCAGCCGCAGGACGATGCCGTCGTCGGCGGCCGACGCCTGGACCTCGACGCCGCGCCGCTCCCGCATCCGGGCCGCGATGGCCAGCGCCCACGGGCCGTTGACCTGCGACCCGAACGGCGAGTGCACCACGAGCCGCCAGTCGCCCAGCTCGTCGCGGAAGCGCTCCACCAGGATGGTCCGGTCGCTGGGGACGTGGCGGGTGGCGTCGCGCTGCTCGTGCAGGTAGGCGAGGAGGTTGTCGGTGGCCCACCCGTCGAGCCCGGCCGCCGTGGCGCGCTCCCGGGCGGCGGTGTCGTCGAGGGCGGACATCTCCCGGACGAACGCGCCGACGGCGCGGCCCAGCTCCAGCGGCCGCCCGATCGACTCGCCCTTCCAGAACGGCATCCGGGCCGGCACCCCCGGTGCCGGGGTGACGATGACGCGGTCGTGGGTGATGTCCTCGACCCGCCAGCTGGAGGTGCCGAGCAGGAACGTGTCGCCCACGCGGGACTCGTAGACCATCTCCTCGTCGAGCTCGCCCACCCGCGAGCCCGCGCCGTCGGCCCCGCCGGGGGTCATCACCGCGAACAGCCCCCGGTCGGGGATGGTGCCGCCGGAGGTGACCGCGAGCCGCTGCGCGCCCGGGCGGCCCTGCAGCCGGTCGGTCACCCGGTCCCAGGTGATGCGCGCGCGCAGCTCGCCGAACTCCTCGGACGGGTAGCGCCCGGCGAGCATGTCGAGCACCGAGTGCAGCGCGGAGTCGGGCAGCGCGGCGAAGGGCGCCGCGCGGCGCACCACGGCCGCCAGCTCGGACACCGTCCACGGCTCGATCGAGACCATGGCCACGACCTGCTGGGCCAGCACGTCGAGCGGGTTGCGCGGGTAGCGGCGCGACTCGATGGCCCCGCCGGCCATCCGCTCGGCGACCACCGCGCACGACACCAGGTCGCCGCGGTACTTCGGGAACACGACGCCGCGCGACACCGCGCCGACCTGGTGGCCCGCGCGCCCGACGCGCTGCAGCCCGGAGGCCACGCTGGGCGGCGCCTCCACCTGCACGACCAGGTCGACCGCGCCCATGTCGATGCCCAGCTCCAGGCTCGACGTGGCCACCACGCAGGGCAGCACGCCGGCCTTGAGCTCCTCCTCGACGAGCGTGCGCTGCTCGCGCGACATGGACCCGTGGTGGGCCTTCGCCACCGTGGCCGGGGCGCCGCCGCCGATGCCGGACTGCCCGATCGCCTCCGCGGGGAACGCCCCGGCCTCGTCGGCGCGGGCCTCCTCCTCGGCGAGCTCGGCGGCCAGCTCCTCGGCGGCGAGCTCGTTGAGCCGCGAGGTGAGCCGCTCGGCCAGCCGCCGGGAGTTGCTGAACACGATGGTGGAGCGGTGCTGGCGCACCAGGCCGAGCAGCCGGCGCTCGACCGCCGGCCAGATCGACGGGCGCTCCGCGGTGCCGGCGGCGGAGCCGATGACCTCCTCGTCCGACGAGCCGGGCGCCGGGCGCTCGTCGAGGGCGGCGAGGTCGGGCACCGGGACCTCGACGGTGACCTCGATGGTCTTCGGGATGGGCGGCTGCACGACCTCCAGCGGGCGGGTGCCGGCCAGGAACGTGGCGACCTCGTCGATCGGGCGCACGGTGGCGGACAACCCGATCCGCTGCGCGGGCCGGCGCACGGGGCGGTCCGGACCGGCCCGCGGGCGCGGCGAGTCGAGGTCGGGCGCGGCAGTATTGCCGGCGGCGGCGTCGGCGTCGGGGTCGCGCGTGAGCAGCTCGTCGAGGCGCTCCAGCGACAGCGCCAGGTGGGCGCCGCGCTTGGTGTCCAGCACCGCGTGCACCTCGTCGAGGATGACCGTGCGCACCCCGCGCAGCGACTCCCGCGCGGCCGAGGTGAGCAGCAGGAACAGCGACTCGGGCGTGGTGACCAGGATGTCGGGCGGGGTGCGGGCGAACCTGCGGCGCTCGTCGGTCGGGGTGTCGCCGGTGCGCATGCCGACCGTGATGTCGGGCACCGGCAGCCCGAGGCGCTGCCCGGCCTGCCGGATGCCGATCAGCGGGGAGCGCAGGTTGCGCTGCACGTCGACCGCGAGCGCCTTCAACGGCGACACGTAGAGCACCCGGCAGCGGTGGCGCGGGTCCTCCGGGACCGGGTCGGTGGCCAGCCGGTCGAGCGCCCACAGGAACGCCGACAGCGTCTTGCCCGAACCGGTGGGCGCCACGACGAGCGCGTGCTTGCCCGCCTGCGCCGCCGCCCAGGCGCCCTCCTGGGCGGGGGTGGGCGCGGCGAAGGCCCCGCGGAACCAGTCGCGGGTGGCGGGGGAGAAGCCGTCCAGAGCGCTCATCGCTCTCCCTCGCCGCGCTCGGTCGGCGCTGCGCCGAGGCGCGGCGCCGATGGTTCCCTCGCAAGCTCGCTCACGGCCTCCATGATGCGCCGACGGACCGACAGTTCCCGGCCGCCGGGTGCCCCGGACGGGGGAGCCTCAGCCGCGCGCCCGGTCGTAGACGCCCCAACCGACCCCCTGCACGGGGGGCCACTGCGTGACGTTGCGCCGCCAGGTGCAGGCCAGGCCGGCCGCCACGACGTCGCCGGTGGCCTGCACCGCCCGCAGCGCCGAACCCAGCCGCTCGGGCGTCGGCCCGCCCGGCGCCGGGAACCGCAGCCCGTCCACGTGGGCCGGGTCCAGCACGTCGAAGTCGACGTGCAGGTAGCAGGGCCGGCGGGGGAGCAGCAGGCCGGCGACCTCGTCGACGCCGACGCGCCGGACCGCCGAACCGGCCAGGAACTCCTCCTCCGCCGGGTCCAGGTCGCGCGCGCCGACCAGCACGACGTCGCGCTCGCGCACCGGCCGCAGGCCCAGGCGCTCGGCGCAGGTCCGGTCGCCCCCGCCGAGCAGCTGGCGCAGCACCATCCCGCCCGGGTAGCCCGACGGGGAGCTCTCCGGGGTGTGCAGGCAGGCGTGCGCGTCGAACCAGACGACCACCGGGTCCGCGCCGGCGCGCTGCATCCCGGCCACGACGCCCAGCGCCGTCGTGTTGCAGCCGGACTGCACGACCGGCACCCAGCGGTTGCCCATGTCCGCGGCGACCTTGGCCGCGACCAGCTCCTGCAGCACCGCCAGCCGCTCCCACACGGTGCCCGGCGGCAGGTCGGCGTGGACGATGTCACCGATCTCGATGACCGGCTCCAGCTCCGGCTCGTGCTCGTCCAGGTGGAACGGCACGTCGACGGAGTTGGCGTCCTCCGGGCCGTCGCGCAGCAGCGGGATCTCGTCGCGGTTGAACGTGCGCCGGTACGGACCCAGGTGCAGGACCTCGCGGCGGGGTCGGTGCCCGGGCCGGCGCATCCGGGCTAGCGGCCCGGGCCGCGGGCCAGCTCGGCGGCGACATCGCGGGCCGCCCGCCCCGGCTCGACCCCCTCCGGCCAGGTGCAGGCCAGCCCGATCGCGGCCACGCGGCCGGTGTCCAGCACCGCGCGCAGCCCCGCGCGCACCGCGTCGGTCGGCGGTCCGCCCGGGACGGGGTACATCACGCCCGGGACCTCGGCGGCGTCGAGCACGTCGAGGTCGATGTGCAGGTAGATCGGGCGGTCGGGGAGCGGCAGGTCGGCCAGGCCCGGCACGTCGACCCGGCGGATCGCCGAGGAGGCCAGGAACTCCGCCTCCGCCGGGTCGAGGTCGCGGGCATCGACCAGGACGACGTCGTGCTCGTCGACCGGGCGCAGGTCGAGCCGCCGCGGACCGGTGCGCTCGGCGCCGCCGACCAGCTGGCGCAGCGGCATCCCGCCCGGGTAGCCCGAGGTCGAGGTCCACGGGGTCTGGACGTCGCCGTGCGCGTCGAGCCAGACGACCGCCGGGTCGACGCCGGCGCGCTGCAGGCCGGCGACCGTGCCGAGGGAGGTGGTGCAGCACCCGGAGACCACGAGCGGGACACCACCGGCGGTCGCGACCCCGGCGACCTCGTCGGCCACGGCCGCGTGCAGGGCGGCGAGCCGCTCCCAGACGGTGCCCGGCGCCAGCTCCGGGAGCACGGTGCGCCCGGTGTCGACCGGGACGCGCAGGCCGGGCAGGTGGGCGTCGAGGTGGAACGGGACGCCGATGGTCCCCTGGGCGGTGGCGGGGGCGCTCACGGCGTCAGGCCCGGCAGAACGCGTCGCCGTCGACCCGCGGGGCGGGCGCGCCGGGCACGGCGTCGGGGGCGGGGAACGGGCTGCGGAAGGTGAACGCGCGCGGCGTCGGACCGTTGCGGCGCAGGTGGTCGAGGCGTTCCTCGGCGTCGGCCACCGTCGGACGGGTGCCGTCGGGGACCCACCACAGCACCTGGAACGCCTCGCGCATGCGGGAGAACCACTGCCGGCGCCGCGCCATGACCTCGCGGTGGTGGCCGGAGTAGACGTAGCCGGCGAGCGCCTCGACCGAGGTCCACACGCTCATGTTGACGATGAGCCGGTCGTCGCCGAAGCCGCGCACGGCGGTGGCGTCGCCGTCCTCGGTCTGCATCCGCCACACGAAGCCGGGCGCGCCGTCGGCGAGCGCGTTGAGCGGCTCGAGTTCGGCCACGAAGCCGGCCAGTTCGGGTGTGCTCAGCGGGGCGACGGGCAGGGCGATGTTCACCTGGGCGAGCTGCACCGGACCGACCTTATGCGGCGTCGGGACCGCTCAGCAGGTGGATTTCGTGGTCGACCCCTCCGGGTCAGCGCCGCCGGTTCGTCCACCACCAGCGCAGCGTCACGACCAGCGCGGCCAGCAGGCCGACGAGCACCACGATCCGCCCGAGCGGCGAGGACAGGCCCGTCGGGTCGCCCGGCGTGGTCCAGAACGCCCACCCGGACGCCGTGGAACCGGACAGGAGCGCCATCCCGAACAGCACGGCCCCGACGGTACCCGTGACCGTGCGGTGCCCTTCCGTCGAGAACGACGTTGTCGTGATCGACAAGCCCTGTTGATCACGACAACGTCGTTCTCGACGGGGTCGGTGGGGCGGTGGGCCATCCGGGCGTCGGTATGTCCGAGGGCGCTAGCGTGGAACGGATGCGACTGACCTACTTCCGCGAGCTCATGGACGGCGAGTTCGGGCCGGTGCGGGCGGCCTCGCTGGCACGCGACCACGTGTTCGCCGAGCTCGGTGGGCTGACCGTGGACGAGGCGCTGGAGAAGGGGTACTCGCCGCGCGAGGTCTGGCTGGCCGTCTGCCGGGCCTACGACGTGCCGCCCGCGCGCCGCTGAGCGCGACATCGTAGCCGCACGGCGCGTCCACGCGGAGATCGAACACTTGTTCGCTACGCTGTTGTCCACATCGGGTCCGGTTGTCCACAGATCGCCGGCCGCGAACCCGCACTGTCGGTGGTGCCCCCTACCGTCGGCGCCAACAGATCGAACCGTCAAGCACACGAGGTGGAGAACGGCGATGACCGCACCGGATCGCACGAAGGCGCTCGAGCTCGCCATCGCGCAAATCGAGAAGAACCACGGCAAGGGTTCGGTGATGCGGCTGGGCGACGACACCCGCCCGCCGATCGGGGTCATCCCCACCGGGTCCATCGCGCTGGACGTCGCACTCGGCGTGGGCGGGCTGCCCCGCGGCCGCGTCGTGGAGATCTACGGCCCGGAGTCCAGCGGCAAGACCACGGTCGCCCTGCACGCGGTGGCCAACGCGCAGGCCCAGGGCGGCATCGCCGCCTTCATCGACGCCGAGCACGCGCTGGACCCGGAGTACGCCAAGGCCCTCGGCGTCGACACCGACGCCCTGCTGGTCTCCCAGCCCGACACCGGCGAGCAGGCGCTGGAGATCGCGGACATGCTGATCCGCTCCGGCGCGCTGGACATCATCGTCGTCGACTCGGTGGCCGCGCTGGTGCCGCGGGCGGAGATCGAGGGCGAGATGGGCGACAGCCACGTCGGCCTGCAGGCCCGGCTGATGAGCCAGGCCCTGCGCAAGATCACCGGTGCGCTGAGCAACTCCGGCACCACGATGATCTTCATCAACCAGCTGCGCGAGAAGATCGGCGTCATGTTCGGCTCGCCGGAGACCACGACCGGTGGCAAGGCGCTGAAGTTCTACGCCTCGGTCCGGCTCGACATCCGCCGCATCGAGACCCTCAAGGACGGCACCGACATGGTCGGCAACCGCACCCGGGTCAAGGTCGTGAAGAACAAGGTCGCCCCGCCGTTCAAGCAGGCCGAGTTCGACATCCTCTACGGCGTCGGCATCAGCCGGGAGGGCTCGCTGGTCGACGTGGGCGTCGAGCAGGGCATCGTGCGCAAGTCCGGTGCCTGGTACACCTACGAGGGCGACCAGATGGGCCAGGGCAAGGAGAACGCCCGCAAGTTCATGCGGGAGAACCCCGACGTCGCCGCCGAGATCGAGAAGAAGATCAAGGAGAAGCTCGGGATCGGCGCGCAGCTCGACGCCGAGACCCCGCTGCCCACCCCGGTCGACTTCTGAGCATGGCCGACCAGCCGGCCCCCGGCCCCCCGGCCGGGTCCGGCGGCTCCCGGACCAGGGTGGCGCGCTTCGACGACGTCCCGGAGCACCGCGCGGGCGCCGAGCGCGACCGGGTCGCCGACCTGGGTGCGGTCGGCGACAGCGCGGTCGGTGCGACAGGCGCGGCCGACGGCGGGCCGGGAGCGCGGGGGCACCGGGTCGCCGGGCTCGACACCCTGGTCGCCCACGGGCCGGCCGCGCCGGTGGCCCCGATCGCCGAGATGGGCGCCGACCGGCGCGACACCGCCAAGGTCGCCGGCCTC
>NZ_JAHDTH010000274.1 GCF_018531445.1 Pseudonocardia lacus | reverse complement strand
GGGGGCCGCGCACCCGTCCCGCCGACCGCGTCCGGCCCGGCGGGCCGGGTGGCGGCCCCGTCGGGGGCGGCGGGGGCGGCGTCGCCCACCTCGACGTCGGGGCGCGGGTGGGTCAGCTCGCTCAGCACGGCCGGGCCGAGCACGGCGGTGGCGGTGAACAGCACCCCGGCCGCGCCCGTCATCCTGCGGATGCGGGTGCCCGCGACCGTGGGGGTCGCGGGGGCCGGTGCGGGTCGGGAGTGGCCGCGGGGGAGCAGCGGCCGGTCGGCGGCCCGCCGCGCCCGTCCCTCGCGACGCAGCAGCGTGCCGACCGAGACCGGGTCGCCCGGGCAGGGCGCTGCGGGCGGGACGGTCGACGACGTGCAGCGGGCGATCAGCTGGTCGACCGTCACCGGCTTGTCCGGGCCGCGGTGGGAAGCGGCTCGACGGCGGTCGGGCATGTCCACGGTCGGGACCTCTCTCGGAAGCGCGCTCGACGGACGGTGGTGACTCACTTACTACTTGTGTTGGAACGCCACCCGCCAGATGCCACTCATCCGTTCATCGCTACTCACCCGGATGGCCGTGCGGGCGTTTCGGCGCAGGTCGGCGACCGGTGGGCGCGCCATTGCGGCGTGGATTGCCCCATTCGGGTGTGTGACCTGGCCGAATTGCCGTCAGGAGGTACGGCGTTACAGCCGAACCCTCACTGTGGTCCGCGCCGCCGCGGCTACGGAGTGTGACCGGGGATACCCTGCCTGTCCGAACGGGCTGGCCGGTTCCGGGCCGGCCCGCGGAACGATCTGCGTCCGATCGGACTATCGGTGCGGTGTGGGTGGTCCGAACGGCTCCGGGACGACGCTCCAGGGGAAGAGGCGGGAGTGGGACTCGACAGCACGCCGGACGACGACCGGGCCGCGGTGCACCCGCGACCGCCCGCGCGAGTGTGGGCGCGGGAGTGGGCGGGGTTGCGCCGTCCGCGCGGCCTGGTCGAGCAGACGCGCTGGCTGTTCACCCTGAGCGCGGTGCTCTCGCTGCTGCTGACGCTGCCCAAGCCGTTGCTGACCATGGATCCCGACGGGCTCCCGGTGGCCGCGGCGGCCGTCGTCGTCCTCATCGCGACGTGGGTGCGCCGCTACCTCACCCGCCGCGACGCGCTCCCGCTCGACCTCCTCGAGGCGGTCTCGCTGGCGGCGACCGTCGCGGTCTTCCCCCAGCCCGCGGCGGTGTGGATCTTCACGTTCGCCGCCGTGTGGCTGCGGGCGCTCTACGGCACACCGGCGCGGGCCGTGTTCTTCTGCGCGCTCATCCCGGTCGGGCTGCTGGCCGGCGTCCCCCTGTGGGCCGAGCAGTACGAGCGCGACGCCGCCGCGCAGGCGCTGAACATGGTCGTGGCGATCCCCGCGCTGTGGTTCATGATGCTGGTGGCCCGGTCGCTGGCCCGCAGCCTGTTCGCCAGGGAGCGGTCCCAGCAGCGCGACGCCGCGCTGGTCGAGCTCGGCCGGCGGCTGATCGGGACGACCGACGTCGCGGCGATCAACCGCGAGGCCCGTCGCGTTGTCGCCGCCATCTGCGCGGCCACCCCGGGCATGTGCGCGATGCTGATGCGCGGCGAGCCCGGGGGGTTGCGGGTGATCGCGCGGTCGGGCCCCTGCGGAGACCTGCCGGACCTGCTGCCCCGCTCGATCCTGCCCGCGCAGGCCGTCCCGGGCGAGGTGCGGCGCAGCCCCGACGAGGCCGCGATGGCGCACCTGCTCGGCGTCGAGGCGCAGTGGCTGGTCATGCCGGTGCTCGACGGGCCCGACCGCTGGTTCGCGATGGGCGCCGCGGGCTCGGTGCCGGACGAGGCGGTCGTCGCGGTGCAGTCGGTGGCCAACCAGATCGCGCTGGCCCTGCGCGCCGGCGAGGCGCACCGCGACCTCACCGCCCAGGCGCGGGTCGACCCGCTGACCGGGCTGGCCAACCGCTCCGCGTTCACCGCGGCGCTGCAGCGGCAGTGCGGTGCGCCCGACGGCCGCTCCGCGTTGCTGTTCCTCGACCTCGACGACTTCAAGGTCGTCAACGACCGCCTCGGCCACGCCGCGGGCGACGAGTTGCTGCGCCACGTCGCCGCGCGGCTCGGCCGGGCGGTGCGCCCGCAGGACCTGTGCGCCCGCCTCGGCGGCGACGAGTTCGCCGTGCTGCTGCCCGATTCCGGTGACACCGCGCACTCCGTGGCCGAACGGCTGGTCCGGCTCGTCGCGGCGCCGGTGTCGGTCAACGGGCGGCTGGTGCACGTCGGCGTGAGCATCGGGCTGGCGTTCGTCAGCGCGGACGTCTCGCCCGACGAGCTGCTGCGCCACGCCGACGCCGCGATGTACGCGGCCAAGGCGGCGGGGAAGAACCGGGTGCGGGTCTTCGACGCCGGCCTGCTCGGGGCCGGTGTCCGGGCGGTACTGGACTCCGAGCTGGCCGCGGCGGCGGCCGGGGGGCAGCTGGAGGTGCACTACCAGCCCATCGTGTCGGTCGTGCAGGGGCACCCGGTGGCCGTGGAGGCGCTGGTGCGCTGGCGCCACCCCACGCGAGGGCTGCTGGCGCCGGGGGAGTTCGTGCCGGCGGCGGAGCGCAGCGGGGCGATCGTCGACATCGGCGCGCACGTGCTGCGCCAGGCGTGCGCGGACGCCGCCGGGTGGTGCGGCCCGGCCGGCCCGCTGGCGGTGCACGTCAACGTCTCGGCCGCCCAGCTCACCGAGCCGCCCTTCCTGGACGCCGTGCGCGACTGCCTCGCCGAGCTCGGCATCGAGCCCGGCCGGCTGGTCCTGGAGGTGACCGAGAGCATGGTGCTCGACTCGCCGGTCATGGAGGACGCGCTCGACCGGCTCATCGAGCTCGGCGCGGCCATCGCGATCGACGACTTCGGCACCGGCTACTCGGCGCTGAGCACCCTGCGCACGCTGCCGCTGGACATCGTCAAGATCGACCGCTCGTTCCTGGCCGGGTGCCCGGGCCGGGCCGCCGACGAGGCCGTCGTCGAAGCGATCATCGAGGTGGCGGGGCGGCTGGGCCTCACCGTGGTCGCCGAGGGCGTGGAACGCGCCGAGCAGCAGGCCTTCCTGCGGCGGATCGGCGCGCACTGCGCCCAGGGCTACCTGCACCTGCGCCCCGCACCGGCCGACGAGCTCACCCGCTGGCTCGACGAGCGCAACGGGTCGGCGGCCGTCGAGCTGCTGCACCCCCCGGCGGGGCCGGCCGACACCGCGTCGTCGAACGGCTGGGGGATGGTCGTCGCGCCCCGGGCCCCGCGGCGCACCGGCTGAGTCGGCTCAGCCCGCGCCGTCGGACTGCTCGTCGGGCTGCTGGAGCTCGGCCACCCGCGGCGGCCACACCGCCGGGTGCAGGATGCCCAGCGCGTAGGCCCTGGCGATCAGCGCCGCGCTGTTGGCCGGGGCGCCGCCGGGCCCGTCGGCGCGCAGCTTGTGCCGCAGCCGGGTGATCCGGTAGTCCACCCCGCGCCGGCTCATGCCCAGGTCGGAGGCGATCTGCTGGAGGCTGGCCCCGGCCGCGAGCCGTTCCAGCACCGCGGCCTCCCCGGCCGAGGGCATGCTGCGGGCCGGCACCGTGACGGTCTCGGTGTCCGCGGCGAGGGGGGCGAGCAGGCCCAGCCCGAGCGCGGGCGCGCCCTCGCGCGTGCGCACCAGGGTGACGGTCAGCCGGGCCGGGCGCTGGCGGCCACCGGCGCCGCGCACGGTGACGGTCAGGTCGTAGCGGTTGCGCCTGCCGGTCACCAGTTCGGCCCACAGCGGCGCGTGCCGCTCCACGTCGGCCGCGGTGAGCGCGATGCCGATGGGTTGGCCGCGCACCTGCTGGGGCGTGCGCCCGGTCAGCCGCAGGGCGGTCGGGTTGGCGTCGACGACGCGCGCGTCCGGGGCGAGCAGCAGCACCCCGATCTCGGCCACGTTGAACAGCGCGCGGAAGCGCTGCTCGGAGTCGGCGAGCTCGCGGCGGGCCCGTTCCAGCGCGGTGACGTCGACGAACACCTCGCCCACGCCGTCGCCGCCGTCCTCGGTGGGCAGCGGGAAGACGTGGCCGTGCAGGTCGACGAGGTGGCCGTCGGGGTGGGGGATGCGCCCGTGCCAGACCCGCGCGGTGCCGGACTCGCGCACCCGCCGGCCGGTGTCGAGCAGGTCGACGATGTCGCTGCCGTCGGCGCCGGGCAGGTCGGCGTCGGGTCGGTAGCCCACCACGTCGGCCAGCCGGACGCCGAAGGTGCGCAGGAAGGCGGGGTTGGCCTGGGTGATGCGGTCGTCGGCGTCGCGCACGTCGATGACGGCGGGGGAGTTGTCGACGAGGCGGCGGAACTTCTCCTCGGCGACCTCGGCGCGCCGCTCCGCCCGGGCCAGTGCGGCCGCCGTGTCGGGGTCGGGAGCGCGGCCGGCCCCACCCCGGCCGTCCGCGGTGCCGTCGCCGGCGCCCCCTCCGGTGGTGCGGACCCGACCGGCGTCGCGACCGCTGTCGACCCCGGTCGTCATGCGGTCGGCACCGGGCCGGTGTTCGGGTCTCCGGTGCGGCGCGCTCGCGCGGCCGCGGTGGAGCGGACGGTCATCGGGACTCCTGTGGCGGAGCGTGGCAGGGGAGGGTGTCGACCGTATCCGCTCGGTGACAGCGCGCGATACGGGGCGGCGGCTGTTCACTCGGACGCACTAGTGGTCGGATTCGGGGGTCGCGCTCGGCGCCGAATTTTGTGACCCTGGTGGACAGTGAGTGCAGATGCACATGCATTCGTTCGTGCAGAGATCGACAACGTTGGCATGCTCAGCGCACGGACGGGCCGGGCTCGGTCGGAAGGGAGAGCAGTGGTGGTGCCTCGCGGAGAGAAGCGCTCGCGGCCGCGGGCCAGTGCCTTCGCCGACGAGCTGGCCCCGATGGTGGAGGTCTGGCTGCGCCTGCTGAACGCCCACGTGCCCGACGCCGCCGGACGCTGCCGGGCCTGCACGGCCGGGGGTACCGGCGTGCCCAGCGAGCCGTGGCCGTGCGTCATCCGCGGGATGGCCGAGCTGGCCCGGATCAGCCATTCGGCGGGTGCGGCATGATGACCGGCGTCGGCGTCGACCACAGGTCCGCCGCCGCGGGGGCGCAGTCCGCGCCCGCCGGTGCCGAGACCTTCGTGCTGCGCCGGGTCCTGCTGGTGCACCCCGACCCGACCCAGCGCGCGCTGGTCACCGCCCAGCTGCGCGAGTTCGGCGCGGTCACCGTGCTCGAGGTCGGCGACCTCGCCGAGGCCCGCACCGCGGCCCGCTCGCCCGGCGCGCGGGACCTGGCCGTGCTGGGCTGCGACCCCGGCGACCCGGAGTTCAGCAGCCTGCTCGCCGAGCTCGACGACCAGGGCTGGTACCGGGTCGTCGTCGTGATGCCGCAGGCCGGCACCCGCCAGATCGTCTCGGCGCTGCTGGCCGGCGCCACCGGCGTGCTGACCGCGCCCGGCGGGTCGCTGGCCGGACCGGCCACCGCGGCGGACGACCCGAACGCGGCGGTCCGGGCCTGGAACGCCGACGAGCCCGCCGCCGGCGTGCGCCCGCCGGGTGTGCGCTACGTGCCCGACCTGCGCGGCATGCCGCGCGCGCTGACCCACCGCGAGCAGGAGATCCTGCAGCTCGCCGCGAACGGGCACCCCAACCGGGAGATCGCCGAGGAGCTCGGCCTGTCCCCGTTGACGATCAAGAGCCACCTCGGCCGGATCGGGCGCAAGCTGGGCTCGGGCGACCGCGCCCAGCTGGTGCTGCTGGCCCTGCGGGCCGGCGCCATCAGCTGAGGCCCGCTCCCCGGCCCGGGGGTGGGCGGTCGTCGGGCAGCACGACCAGCTCGGCCGAGAGCAGCACGTCGCGCGCCGACCGCCCGACGAGCACGTCGAACGTGCCCGGCTCGACGACCCTGCGCATGCCGCGGTCCCAGACCGCGAAGCGGTCCGCGGGCAGCAGCAGCCGCACCTCGCGCCCCTCGCCGGGGGCCAGGCCGATCGAGCTGAAGGCCGCCAGCGACTGCTCGGGGCGCACCACCGAGGCGACGCGGTCGCGCACGTAGACCTGGACCACCTCGCGGCCGGGCAGCGGCCCGGCGTTCTGCACCCGGCAGGTCACCTGCACGGTCTCTCCCGCCCGCACCCGCTCCGGCCCGACCAGCAGGCCGGAGTACTCGAACGCCGCGTACGAGCGGCCGTGCCCGAGCGGCGTGCCGGCGCCGCGGTCCGAACCGAGCGACACCGGCAGCCTGCCCGACGGCGTCCGGGCGCCGGTCAGCATGTCGGCGACCCGGTCCGCGGTGGCCGGGCCGGCCCCGCAGCACCACAGCACGCCCGAGAGCGTGGCCAGCACCGCCTCCAGCCCGTCCAGGTGCGGGCCGGTGAGCAGCAGCACGCAGCCCAGCCCGGCCGAGGCCAGCCGGGTGAGCTCGGCGGCGACCTGCCGGGGTGGGCCGGCGGTGACCACGACCACCGGGTCGCCGCGCCGGGCGGCGTCGGTGCCGGCCGGCGGGACCACGACCCCGCGGTCGGTGAGGTGCCGGCGCAGGGCAGCGGCCAGCGCGGCCGCCCGGTCGGGTTCGGTGTCGGGCACCGCGACCACCGCGCACCGGCCCCGCCGCAGCGGGAGCAGCCGGCGCGGGTCCGACAGCAGCACCGCGCCCCCGGTGACGGCGGCGTCGAGCAGCTTCTCGTCGGTCGGCGGCCCGGCCGCGGCCCCCACTCGCCCGACGCTGCGGCCGGTGGCGTCGACCGGGCCCGGGGCGGCGCGCGGGAACGGGTCCTCGAACAGGCCCAGGCGGAACTTCAGGGTGAGCACGGCCGCCACGGCGTCGTCGAGCTGCCACTCCGGGAGCGCGCCGTGGCGGACCAGGCGCAGCAACCGCTGCGCGGTGTCCTGCGCCCCGCCCGGGCCCGGGTCGGCGGGGACCCCGGCACCGGTGGGGCAGAAGCCGTCCACCCCGGACTCCAGGGCCAGCGCCAGCGCCGCGTCGGGCGATCCCGCGACGCGGTAGGGCTCGTGCAGCCCGGCCACCGCGGCCCGGTCGCCGATCACGGCGCCGGTGAACCCCCATTCGCCGCGCAGCACCGCGCGCAGCAGCCACGGGTCCGCGTGCGCCGGGACCCGCCCGTTGGCGGTGCCCGCCGGGACAACGGCCGCGACCCCGGCCAGCACAGCGGCCCGGGCCGGGGGCAGCAGCCCGGTGCGCAGCACCCGCTCCCCGGCCGTCGCGTCCGCGGCGGTGCCCAGCCCGAGCACGGCCCCGCCGACCTGCCCGCCCTCCTGGATCCCGTGCACGTGGGCCGCGGTCAGCTCGGCGGCCAGCAGCGGGTCGCCGCCGAGGCGCTCGGCGCCCGGCTCGGTGCCCCCGGGCACGCTCACCACCGGCCCGAGCACCAGTCGCACCCCGAGCGCCCTGGCCCGCCGCGCGACGGCGGCGGCCACCCGCTGCACGAGCCCGGTGTCCCACCCGGCGGCCAGCCCGAGCGGCGGCGGGAACGGCTCCTGCCCCGGCAGCGGCGCGGCCATGACCGGCAGCGCCGGGATGCCCAGCGCGGTCCCGGCCACCCTGCGGCGCTGGGCGGCGTCCACCGCCCGCGCCACGGCGGCGGGATCGGTGCCGGTGACGCGCAGCAGCCCGGCCCCGACGGGCCCGGCCGCCGCGGCGCCGTCGTCGACCGCCAGCAGCGGCTCCGGGCCGACCGGACCGAGCTCGGCGGCCACGACCTCGGCGACCTTTTCGGCCAGCGACATCCGGGCCATGAGGTCGCGGGTGCGGTGCGCGGGCGGTGCGGTGGAGTCCCGGAACACCGCGGCGGGGCCGCTCACCTCCGTGCCCTCCCGTCACGTACCGGTCGACGCCGCCGATCACGTCGACTGCGACGTCGGTGTCCGACGCGCCGCCGGACGCTAACAGGCAATCGGGACCCGGACCGGTCGGGCTCACCCGAACGGCGTCGCGGTGTGCTCCGCGCGGGAGCCGCCACCCGTCGGGGACCGGGGCAGGGCGCTGGTCCGTCCGCGGAGCCGGACGTCGGCGGCCGAGCGACCGACGAGCACGTCGAACTCGCCCGGCTCGACCACCCTGCGCATGGCCCGGTCCCACACGGCGAACCGCTCGGCGGCCACCTCGACCTCGACCCGCACCGACCCGCCGGCCGGCACCCGGACCGCGCTGAACCCGCCGAGGCCGCGTTCGGGCGTGGTCACCGAGGACGTCGGGTGCCGCAGGTAGACCTGCACGACCTCCTTGCCCTCGCGGGGGCCGGTGTTGGTGACGAGGCAGGAGACCCGTAGCGGCGCCCCGCCCGGCGGCAGCGCGGGCGGCAGCCGCAGGTCGGAGTACTCGAAGCGGGTGTAGCCGCCACCGTGGCCCAGCGGCAGGCGGTGCCCGCACGCGCCCGGCGCCACCGGTAGCCGGCCCCCCGGCTCGGCCGCGCCGCCCAGCACGGCGGCCAGCGCCGCGGGCCGCTCGGCG